>NZ_BAAGRQ010000007.1:0-221229 GCF_054782875.1 Microbacterium petrolearium | reverse complement strand
CATCGCACTCGCCAGACGCCGCTCCGACGTCCTCTACGCCATGCTCCGCGACGGCACCCTCTACCAGCCACGCCTTCCCGAACCGGCCCTCGCCGCTTGACAAGAGACATAGGGGCACCCCCCACATCCGGCGAGACAGCATCCGCGCGCCGAGACAGCGTGCAGACGCCGCTGTCTCGGCGCCGGGTTGCTGTTTCGCGGTCGTAGGGTGGGAGCATGCACGGTGAGTTCAAGGTGCCAGGGGGCAAGCTCGTCGTCGTCGACCTCGACGTCGTGGACGGCAGGATCAGCGGTTTCCACCTGGCGGGCGACTTCTTCCTCGAGCCGGACGACGCGCTGCTCGACATCAACGCCGCCGTGAACGGCCTGCCCGACACCGCCGACGTGCCCCAGATCGCCGCCGCCGTGCGCGGCGCGCTGCCGGAGGGCGCGCAGCTGCTGGGCTTCACGCCGGAGTCGGTGGGCACCGCCGTGCGCCGCGCGCTCGTCACCGCCGCCGGCTGGCGCGACTTCGAGTGGGAGATCGTCGACGACCCCGCCGTCTCGCCCATGATGAACCTCGCGCTCGACGAGGTGCTCACCGAGCGCGTCGGCGCCGGCGAGCGCAAGCCCACGCTGCGCATCTGGGAGTGGGACGAGTCGGCCGTCGTCATCGGATCCTTCCAGTCGTACCGCAACGAGGTGGATCCGGATGGCGCGGCGAAGCACGGCTTCCAGGTCGTCCGCCGCATCTCCGGCGGCGGCGCCATGCTCATGGGCGCCGAGCAGATCATCACGTACTCGCTCTACGTGCCGGCCTCGCTCGTGGCGGGCCTGACGTTCGCCGACTCGTACGCCTACCTCGACGACTGGGTGCTGCAGGCGCTGCGCTCGGTCGGCATCGACGCGACGCACCAGCCCCTCAACGACATCGCGAGCCCCACCGGCAAGATCGGCGGCGCGGCGCAGAAGCGCCTCGCGAACGGCGGCGTGCTGCACCACGCCACGCTCAGCTACGACATCGACGGCCAGGTGCTGACCGAGGTGCTGCGCATCGGGCGCGAGAAGCTCAGCGACAAGGGCACGGTCTCGGCCGCCAAGCGGGTGGATCCGCTGCGCAGCCAGACGGGCATGCCCCGGCGGGCGATCATCGACCGGTTCATGGAGACCTTCGCCGCCTACACGGGCGCGACGCGCGGATCCGTCTCGGCCGCGGAGTACGCGGCCGCCGAGGAGCTCGTGCGCACCAAGTTCTCGACCGACGCCTGGCTGCACCGCGTGCCCTGAGCGCGCGGGCGTGTCGGCGCCGCATCGGGGCGGGTCGCGTCCCTGCCGACCGCCGTGCGGGAGTAGCGTGAGCGCTATGCGATTCGGAACCTTCATCCCGCAGGGCTGGCGCTTCGACCTGGTCGGCATCGACACCGCCGAGCAGTGGAACACGATGAACGGGCTGGCACAGCGTGCCGACGCCGGCCCGTGGGAGTCGATCTGGGTCTACGATCATTTCCACACCACGCCCGTGCCGAGCGCCGAGGCGACGCACGAGGCCTGGACGCTCATGGCGGCGTTCGCCGCCTCGACGAGCCGCGTGCGGCTGGGGCAGATGTGCACGTGCATGAGCTACCGCAACCCGGCCTACCTGGCCAAGGTCGCGGCGACCGTCGACCACGTCTCGGGCGGCCGCGCCGAGATGGGCATCGGCGCCGGATGGTACGAGCACGAGTGGCGCGCGTACGGCTACGGCTTCCCCGACGCGCCCGCCCGCCTGCGCATGCTGCGCGAGGGCGTCGACATCATGCAGCAGGCATGGCTCACCGGCAAGGCCACGCTCGACGGCGAGTTCTACCAGGTGGACGGCGCGATCGTGCAGCCGCTGCCGCTGCAGGACGGCGGCATCCCGTTCTGGATCGCCGGCGGCGGCGAGAAGGTGACGCTGCGGATCGCGGCGCAGTACGCCTCGTACACGAACTTCGCCGGCGGCGATCCGGAGGTGTTCCGCGCCAAGAGCGAGATCCTGCGCGGCCACACCGACCGGATCGGGCGCGACTTCGCCGAGATCACCCGATCGAGCAACTTCAACACGGTGATCGGCGAGACCGAGGCCGAGGTCGAGGAGCGGCTGCGCGCGATCGAGGCGCGCCTGGCCCCGCACCTCGGCGACACCCTGGAGCGCATCATGGGTGAGTACCGCGCCCCCGGCGCCCTCGTGGGCACCGTCGAGCAGGTCACCGAGAAGCTCGCCGCGATCGGCGAGCTCGGCATGGACTACGCGATCACGTACTTCCCCGAGGCCGCCTACGACACCTCGGGCCTCGAGCTGTTCGAGCAGAAGGTGATCCCCGCGCTGTCCTGAGCGCGCCGGACGCCGCCGCGCAGAGGAGCGACCCTCTCCGCGGCGGCGTCCGCTGAGCGCGGCCGGTTCGTCGTCCTGAGACGTATCGGATGTCCGAGGCGCCGCCTACCCTGGGCCCCATGGAGACCTCCACGCCCTCGGGCGACGCGTCGCGCCCGCCCACGCACCCCGGCGACGGCGCGGCCGCGCCGCCCGTCTCGCACGACCCCACCGGTCAGGCCGTCGTCGTCCCCGCCGACGGCTTCCGGCGCTTCCTCCACGTGCTCGTCAACACGGCCGTGGCGAACGTCACGACGAGCTTCCTGTGGTTCGCGCTGACCTTCTGGATCTACGCCGAGACGCGCAACGTCATCGCGACCGGCGTGATCGGCGGCGCGTACATGCTGTTCGTCTCGCTGTTCAGCATGTTCTTCGGCACGCTCGTCGACCGCTTCCGCAAGAAGCCCGTCATGGTGTGGGCCACGCTCATCGCGCTGATCGTGTTCGTGCTCGACTCCGCGTTCTTCTTCGTCGTCGGCGAGGGCGCCATCACGGATCTCACGGGGCCGGCGTTCTGGATCTTCGCGGTCGTCATGCTCGCCGGCGCGGTCGTCGAGCAGCTGCGCAACATCGCGCTGTCGACCACCGTGACGCTGCTCGTGCCCGACGAGCGCCACGCCAACGCGAACGGGCTCGTCGGCACGGTGCAGGGCCTCGCGATGCTCGTGACGAGCGTCTTCAGCGGGCTCTCCGTCGGCTTCCTCGGCATGGGGTGGACGCTCGTGATCGGCGTCTCGGCGCTCGCGCTCACGATGCTCCACCTGCTCGCCCTGCAGATCCCGGAGCGCCGGGTGGTCCGCACGGAGCAGCAGGTGAAGTGGGTCGACATCCGCGGCGGATGGCTGGCGGTGATCGCGGCGCCCGGCCTGTTCGCCCTCGTGCTGTTCACGACGCTCAACAACCTCGTCGGCGGCGTCTACATGGCGCTCATGGACCCGTACGGCATCGACCTGTTCGGCGTGCAGGGCTGGGGCATCTGGTTCGCCGTCGCCTCGACCGGCTTCATCGCGGGCGGCGCGCTCATCGCCTCGCGCGGGCTCGGCAGGAAGCCGATCCGCACCATGCTCGTCGTCGCGGTGCTCATCGGCGTGATCGGGGCCCTGTTCGGCATCCGCGAGTGGGGCTGGCTCTTCATCGGCGGCATCTGGCTCTACATGGCGCTCGTCCCCGCGATCGAGGCGGCCGAGCAGACGGTGATCCAGCGCGTCGTGCCCTACGAGAAGCAGGGCCGCGTGTTCGGGTTCGCCATGACCTTCGAGGCCGCCTCGGCGCCGATCACGGCGCTGCTCATCGCGCCGATCGCGGAGCTGTTCGTCATCCCCTACATGCGCACCGGCGAGGGGCAGCGGCAGTGGATGTGGCTGCTGGGCACCGGCGAGTCGCGCGGCATCGCGCTGATCTTCGTGATCGCGGGTCTCGTGTGCACGGTGCTCGCGCTCCTCGCCTTCCTCACCCCGCAGTACCGCCTGCTCTCGAGGCAGTACGAGGCCAGCGCGCCGAAGGAGGGCGAGGCCGGAGAGGCGGCGGCGCCGGTGGAGGGCGAGGCGGCCGCGGGTGCGGCGGCGGTGTCCGACTCGGGAGCAGGTCGCAACGCGCGGGTGCACGATGCGGAGACCGACGGCATCTAATGTCGGATGCGGGAGGTGGCCGGTGATGTCCGACGGCGCACGCGAGGCGGGAGACGACTGGGGCCAGGGGTGGTCGGCGGACGATCCGACGAGCCAGCCCGAGACGCTCGTGGCGCGCACGTTCGGCACGATCCCGAACCTCGCGGCGCTCGTGCTCGGCGTCCTGATGGGCGTGGGCGGATTCGCGCTCGCGCTGGAGCCGGAGCCGCTCGGCAACGTCGGGTTCTTCGTCTTCGCGTTCGCGCCGGCGATCTTCATCGTCGTCGTCATCCTGCCCGCACTGGTGCTGCGGCAGGAGAGGACCGAGATCACGCTCGTGCGCCTGCTCGTCGTGCCGCTGCTCGGTGGTGCCGTCGTCGTGCTCGCGGTCTGGGTGCTCACCGTCGTTGCGATGCTGTTCCCCGGCGTGTACGCCCTGGCGGAGGGCGCGGGCTCGCTGTGGGTCGAGGGCGGGGCCAGCACCTGGGTTCAGGCGCTCGTGCTCAACCCGCTCCTGCTCATGCTGGGCGGCCTGGGCGCCTACGTCGTCGTCGTGTTGTTCGTCGTTCTGCCCGTGCTGTCGTTCACCCGGCCCGAGGTGGTCCTCACCGGGACCGCCTGGGCCGACGCCGACGAGGAGCGCAAGGCGCGCATCGCGCCGCTCGTCTTCTGCGGCCTCGCCGCCGTGCTCGCCGTCGCCGGCCTCATCGCCTGGGCGAACATGTGACACGATGATGGCCCGGGCGGTGAGCCCGGGCCATCATCGTCGAGCGCGCGTCAGGCGCGCGTCACCTGCACGACCGAGGGGCGGGGGCCGCCCCACTTGCCGCCCTCGAGGGTGCCGGCGGGCACGTAGTCGGGGAAGTAGGAGTTCTGCGCCTCCCACGATCCCTCCTCGCCCGGGTGCTGGACGGCGACGAAGACGCTCTGGTCGCCGTCGTGGATCACGGGGCCACACGTCTCGGCGTCGCGCGGCACCGCCAGGAACTGCTGCACGTTGCCGCGCTCGGCGCCCTCGAGCGGCACGCGGAACAGGCCGTCGTTGTAGCCGATCGTGCCCGGCTGCCCGTCGGTCGAGATCCACAGGTTGCCCCCGGAGTCGAACGCGAGGTTGTCGGGGCACGAGATCGGCGAGACCTTGTCGGCCGGGAAGCCGGCGAAGTACGTCAGCGCGTTGGTGGCCGGGTCGCCGGCGAGGATGAGGATGCTCCAGCCGAACGTCGTCGCCGTCGCGTCCTCGCCCGCCTCGGTGATCTCGACCACGTGCCCGTCGCGGTTGACGTTGCGCGGGTTCACCTCGGTGGCGCCCTCGTTCGATCCGGTGCCGCGGTTGGTGTTGTTCGTGCAGGCCACGTACACCCGGCCGCTGCGCGGGCTCGGCTCGACGTCCTCGCAGCGGTCCATCTTCGTGGCACCCACGGCGTCGGCCGCGAGGCGCGTGAAGACGAGCACCTCGTCGGTCGTCATGCCGGGCACGACGCTCTCGTCGTCGATCACGAGCGGCAGCCACTCGCCGGCGCCGTCGAACTGGCCGTCGGACGGCAGCGCGCCCGTTCCCGTGATCTCCTCGACGGGCGAGTCGCCCGTGAAGCGCGCGACGTACAGGCTGCCGCTCGAGAGCAGCGTCTTGTTGTGCGCCCGCGCCTTGGCGCTCTTGCCGGGACGGAACCTCTCGCGCGAGACGAACTTGTAGAGGTAGTCGAAGCGCTCGTCGTCGCCCATGTACGCCACGGCGTGGCCGGAGCTCGAGATCGTGACGTTCGCGCCCTCGTGCTTCATGCGGCCCATGGCGGTGTGCTTCACCGGCGCCGCGCTCGGGTCCTCCGGGTCGATCTCGACGATCCAGCCGAAGCGGTGCGGCTCGTTCTCGTAGCCGGGCTGGCGGGCGTCGAAGCGCGCGTCCACGGCCTCCCAGCCGTAGCTCGACGCGCTGGGCGTGATGCCGTACCGGCGGGCGCCGGCCGCGGCCACGGAGTCGCCCTCGTTGTCGGCGCGGAAGTAGCCGTTGAAGTTCTCCTCGCCCGAGAGCACGGTGCCCCACGGGGTGGTGCCGCCGGCGCAGTTGCCGAAGGTGCCGAGGATCGTGCGGCCGGCCGGGTCGTCCTTCGTCTTGAGCAGGTCGGATCCGGCGGCCGGCCCGTCGACGGCGAACGGCGTGCTCGCCGTGATGCGGCGGTTGCGCGGCGCCCCCACGATGTACGACCACGGCGTGCCCTTGTGCTTGCGCTGCAGCTCGACGACCGACATGCCGTGGGCGGCCATGGTCACCCGGAGCTGCTCGAGGCGCTCCTCCTCGCTCGCGGCCGGCGGGAACATGATCGGCGCGTTCGTGTACTCGTTGTTCGCCACGAGCACGGCGCTCTTGCCGTTCGGGTGGGCGATGATGTCGAGGTAGTCGCAGTTGTAGCCGAACTGCCTGGCCTGCTTCTGCGCCGTCTGCGCGTGCGGGTCGAAGGCGTCGGCGGCGTCGAAGAGCGGGTCGCCCCAGCGGATGATCGGGTCCCAGCGGAAGCCCTCCGGCACCGTGAACGCGTCGACCGTGTACGGCACGGGCGCGATGGGCGTGAAGCCGAACGCCGCGCCGCCGCCGCTGCCGACCTTGGCGGCCGAGGCGGGCTGGCCGCCGGTGAGCAGGTTCGCGCCGATGACCACCGCCGCCGCGGCGGCGGCGCCGCCGGCGAGGGCCGCGCGGCGGCTGAGCACGGCGTCGGCGATGTCGCGGAAGTAGCCGTTCTCGCTCGTGTTCGGCGCGGGGTGGAAGCACGCGTTGTCGCACTTGTAGAGGCACGTCACGGCGCTGCGCTTGCCGTGGGTGCGGCCGCTCATGAGCAGGGTGAGCAGCGGGCGGCGCTCGGGCGTCGGCGTGCCGGAGCCGTCGTCGGTGGCGGAGTTCGAGGGGGGATCCAGGAGAAGGCTCATGGGTCCTCAACGTGGCCGCGGATTCTTAGATAAGGGGAACATGAGAATGAACGGATCGTGAACCGGGTCTGGACGGCGCGTGCTTCGCGTGTCGACTCCCCGTTTGCTCTCCGGGCATGCTCGGTCACCGCGCTCATCCCCCCGGTGAGAGGCGGAGAGGTGCGGCGCGCCGACGATCCGCAAGGGGTTGCGACAGGACGCGCGGGACGGGGCAGGATGGGGCGCATGGTGTTCAGGAAGCGCTCCGCCCCGCCCGCCCCGGCCGTCGTGCCGCCGCAGCCGCCGAGCCGCGCGCGCGCCGCCTGGTCGGACGGGCTCGGGCTCTTCGCCACCCGCGCCATCCAGATCATCACGGTCGTCATCCTCGGCGCGGGCCTCGTGTGGGGCCTGCAGTCGCTCACGCTCGTCGTGATCCCGCTCATCCTCGCCCTGATCTTCGCGGCCGCGTTCGAGCCGCTCATGCGGCGCATGCGCGCGCGCATGCCGTCGGTGCTCGCCACCGTGCTGCTGCTGCTGACCATCGTGCTCGTGATCGGCGGGCTGGGCTGGGCGATCGTCGCGCAGGTGAGCAACCAGGCCGCCGACCTCTACGCCAGCGCCCAGCAGGGCGTGCAGCAGGTGATCGAGTGGGTCAACACCCTGCCGTTCGCGCCCTCGCAGGATCAGATCAACGAGTGGATCGCGGCCGTGCAGGAGTTCGTCACGAGCGCCCAGTTCGGCTCGAGCGTGGGCAGCGGCGCCGTCGCCGGCTTCGGCGTCGTGGCGAACTTCGTCACCGGCTTCGTGCTCATGGTGGTCGTGCTGTTCTTCTTCCTCAAGGACGGCCCGGAGATCTGGGCCTTCCTGCTGCGCCCCTTCGAGGGCGAGTGGTACGGGCGCATGCGTCGCGTCGGCAACAAGACGATCGACACGCTCGGCGCGTACGTGCGCGGCACCGCGGCGGTCGCGGCGGTCGACGCGATCGGCATCGGCACCGGCCTGTTCATCCTGCAGGTGCCGCTGGCGCTGCCGCTGACGCTGGTCGTGTTCCTGCTCGCGTTCGTGCCGATCGTCGGCGCGACGGCGGCCGGCATCCTCGCCGCGCTCGTCGGCCTGGTGGACGGCGGGCTCTGGACGGCCGTGATCATCGTGATCATCGTCGTGGTCGTCAACCAGCTCGAGGGCAACTTCCTGCAGCCGGTGCTCATGGGTCGCGCGCTGAAGCTGCACAGCCTCGTCGTGCTGGTCGCACTGACGATCGGCACCGTGCTGTCGGGCATCCTCGGCGCGGTCCTCGCCGTGCCGCTCGCCGCGGTGGCGTGGGGCATCGTGCAGGTCTGGGACGGCCCCGACCTCCCCGCCCGCTGGGCCCGCCGCAAGCCCCGCCGCTGACGGGGCCGGGCGCCGTCAGCGGCGAACCCGCGCTCGATCCGCGAACCCGCCCCGGATCGGGCGCGGGCTGGCGGAACCGGTGCGGGTTCGGCGGGAAGGGCGGCGCTCAGCCCTTGAAGGCGGCGTCGATCACGGCGCGGGCCTCCTCCTGCACCTGCGCGAGGTGCTCGGGCCCGCGCAGCGACTCGGCGTAGAGCTTGTAGACGTCCTCGGTGCCCGACGGGCGCGCGGCAAACCACGCGTGCTCGGTCTGCACCTTGAGCCCGCCGATCGCCGCGCCGTTGCCGGGGGCGTGCGAGAGCTTCGCCGTGATCGGCTCGCCCGCCAGCTCGGTGGCCGCGACCGACTCGGGGGAGAGCGCCTTGAGCGCTGCCTTCTGCTCCCGCGTGGCGGGGGCGTCGACCCGCGCGTACGACGACGCGCCGAACCGCGCCTCCAGCTCGGCGTAGCGCTGCGACGGCGTCTTGCCGGTGACGGCGAGGATCTCGGCGGCCAGCAGGCACAGCAGGATGCCGTCCTTGTCGGTCGTCCACACCGATCCGTCGCGGCGCAGGAACGACGCGCCCGCCGACTCCTCGCCGCCGAACGCGACGGATCCGTCCAGAAGCCCGGGAACGAACCACTTGAAGCCGACGGGCACCTCGACGAGCCGCCGCCCGAGCGACTCGGCGACGCGGTCGATCATCATCGACGAGACGAGCGTCTTGCCGATCGCCGCATCCCCCCGCCACTGCGGGCGATGCGCGTAGAGGTAGTCGATCGCGACGGCCAGGTAGTGGTTCGGGTTCATCAGCCCGGCGTCGGGCGTGACGATGCCGTGCCGGTCGGCGTCGGCGTCGTTGCCCGTGATGAGGTCGAACTCGTCGCGGCGCGCGACGAGCGAGGCCATGGCGCTGGGGGAGGAGGGATCCATCCGGATCTTCTCGTCCCAGTCGAGCGTCATGAACCGCCACGTCGGGTCGACGTCCGGGTTCATCACCGTCAGCTCGAGGCCGTAGACCTCGGCGATGAGCTGCCAGTACTCCACCGACGCGCCGCCGAGCGGGTCGGCGCCGATCCGCACGCCGGAGGAGCGGATCGCGTCCATGTCGATGATCGTGGCGAGGTCGCGCACGTAGGCGTCGCGGAAGTCGTAGCCGGGCAGCGCATCGGCGTCGAGGTCGGCGAAGCGCACGCGGCGCACGCCCTCGAGACCGCCCTCGATCAGCTCGTTCGCGCGCGCGGCGATCCACTCCGTCGCGTCGGCGTCGGCCGGGCCGCCGTGTGGCGGGTTGTACTTGAACCCGCCGTCGGTGGGCGGGTTGTGGCTGGGCGTCACGACGATGCCGTCGGCGCGGGCAGGATCGGCGGCATCGCGGCCGCGGTTGTGCGTGAGGATCGCGTGGCTGAGCGCCGGGGTGGGCACCCACGAGTCGCGGGCATCGATCCGCAGGTCCACGCCGTTGGCGACGAGCACCTCGATGGCGCTGCGCTCCGCCGGCAGCGAGAGGGCGTGCGTGTCGCGGCCGAGGAACAGCGGCCCGGCGATGCCCTCGCGGTTGCGGTAGTCGACGATCGCCTGGGTCGTGGCGAGGATGTGCTGCTCGTTGAAGCTCGCACTCAGGCTCGAGCCGCGGTGTCCGCTCGTGCCGAAGGCGACGCGCTGGCCCGGCACGGCCGGGTCGGGCGCCACGTCGTAGTACGCGCCTATGAGCTCGTCGATGTCTGCGAGATCGGAGGGCTCCGCGGGCTGTCCTGCACGGCTCGTCATTCCTCCAGTCTGCCAGGCGTCGTTACCCGACGGTTATGCATCCGGTGTGGATCGTCGTGTGCTGTGACTTCGTCTGCTGAATGGCGGGGTTCTTCGGTCGCTTCGTGGCGGGGTCAGGTGACACCGATGACCAGGGTGCTCTGTGCGGCTTCGATGACGTCGTTGGTGATGGTGTCGAGTTCGTTGATCTTCAGGACCCGCTGGATCTGGGGGAAGAGGCGTTCGAGGAGCCGGAAGTTGCCGCGGGTGATCCGTGCGATGGCTGCGATGGCTTGGGCGTCGGTGAAGTCGTCGGGGTCGAGGGTCTTGCCGAGGGATCGCCAGTGTCGCTCGAGGACGAACTGAACCGGCCTGGGTTTCGTTCCTATCGGTTTCCCTGTCCGGCGGTCGCCGGGGCATGCGATCTGGGCTGACGCCTGTGACCGAGTGTTCAGTGCGCGCTGTATAGTTCAGTCCATGCTGACTATTGCTTCGCGTCTCGACGTGATGAACCGCCTGGGTCGTGCACTGGCCGACCCCACTCGATCCCGGATCATCTTGACCCTGCTCGACCATCCCGCTTACCCGGCGGAACTGGCCCGAGATCTGGACCTGACACGCCCGAACGTGTCCAACCACCTGGCATGCCTGCGCGATTGCGGGATCGTCGTCTCCGAGCCCGAGGGTCGTCGGACACGATATGAGATCGCCGATTCGCACCTGGCGCAGGCGCTGACGGCACTGGTCGATGCCACCCTGGCAGTGGACGAAGACGCCCCGTGCATCGATCCCGCCTGCTCGCTTCCCGGATGCGACGCAGCTGGGGAGGGCGCATGATCCTCACCTCGGTCTTGCAGGCGATGGGCCTGTTCGCAGCGACCAACATCGACGACATCATCGTGCTCTCCCTCTTCTTCGCGCGAGGGGCAGGCCAGCGCGGCACTACCGCCCGCATTCTGGCCGGCCAGTACCTCGGATTCGCCGGCATCCTCGGTGCCGCGGTCCTGGTGACCATCGGTGCCGGAGCATTCCTGCCCTCGGCAGCCATCCCGTACTTCGGTCTCATCCCTCTGGGCCTCGGCCTCTGGGCCGCATGGCAGGCCTGGCGCGGAGACGATGACGACGATGACGACGAGGCCAAGGTTGCCGGCAAGAAGGTCGGCGTGTGGACAGTCGCAGGCGTCACCCTTGCCAACGGCGGCGACAACATCGGCGTCTACACCCCTGTCTTCCTCAGCGTGGAACCTCTCGCAGTAGTCGCCTACTGCATCGTCTTCCTCGCGCTCGTCGCGGTCCTGGTGGCCCTGGCAAAGTTCGTCGCCACCCGCCCCCCGATCGCCGAAGTGCTCGAACGCTGGGAGCACATCCTCTTCCCCATCGTTCTCATCGGCCTCGGCATCGTGATCCTCGTCAGCGGCGGAGCCTTCGGACTCTGACGTAGCGGCAGCGATCCAAACGGCCCCGACCGGGCGCACCCCTCTCGGTTCAGACCGCGACACCTACCTGCAGCCAGTCCTGCGTGATCGCGGCAACAAGACCGCCACGGAGCGCTGCAAAAACCCCGCCACCAAGCGAACGAAGCCACAGTCGTGTGCGCACGCGGCATCCGGAGGCCGGGATACGCTGGCGTCCATGTCGATCGAGCCCGGTGAGCGTCGCGTCTACAGCTATCTCGGCCCCGCCGGCACCTTCACGGAGACCGCCCTCGAGCAGGTGCCCGAGGCGCGCGGGCAGGTGTGGAAGCCCGTGCACAACGTGGGCGAGGCGCTCGGCGACGTCGCCTCCGGCGCCAGCGACGCCGCGATGATCGCCATCGAGAACACCGTGGAGGGCGGCGTCTCGAGCGCGCAGGACGCCCTCGCCGACACCCCGGGCCTGCGGATCGTGGGCGAGTACCTCGTGCCCGTCACCTTCGTGCTCGTCGCGCCGCGCGGCACCCGCCTGACGGATGTGACCGACATCGCCGCGCATCCCGTGGCCTACGCGCAGTGCCTCGAGTGGCTGGGCGCGCACGTGCCGGGCCACCGATCCGTCGTCGCCGGCAGCAACGTGGCCAGCGCGATCGGCGTGCTGGACGGATCCCTCCCCGCGCAGGCGGCCATCGCCGCGCCTGGCGTGGTCGGGCGCTACGACCTCGACGTGCTGGCGGAGAACATCGGCGACAACGAGCACGCCGTCACGCGCTTCGTGCTCGTGACCCGCACGGTCGCGCCGCCCGAGCCGACCGGCGCCGACAAGACCTCGCTCGTGGCCGAGCTGCCCGCCGAGCAGCCGGGCGCGCTGCTCGAGATGCTCGAGCAGTTCGCCACGCGCGGCATCAACCTCAGCCTCATCCAGTCCCGCCCCATCGGCGACCGGATGGGCCGGTACCGCTTCGTCATCGACGCCGACGGCCACATCCGCGACGAGCGCATGGCCGACGCGCTCATGGGGCTCAAGCGGTTCAGCCCGAAGGTGATCTTCCTCGGCTCGTACCCCCGGGCGGACCGCAAGATCGTGCAGTATCCGGATCGCTACGCCGACGAGGCCTTCGCCGACTCGCGCGACTGGCTGCGCGGCCTCCTCTCGGGCGAGCCCGCCGACTGAGGATCCGCCCCTCGCGCGTCAGCCGAGCGCGGCGGCGAGCAGCTCGAGCGTCTGCACGCGGCCCTCGGGGGCGTCGAGCGGCTCGCTCGCGTACGAGCCCGCGACCGCCGAGACCATGATCTCGTCGACCTCGTGCGTCGCGGCGAACGCGCGCAGCTGCGCGGCGGCGTCGTCGGGCGTGCCGATGATCCAGCGGCTCATCGTCTGCTCGATGAGCGACTGCTCCAGGGCGTCGGGCTTCTCGGCGAGCGCCTCGTCCACCGTCTCCATGGGGCGCATCGGCTTGTTCGTGCGCATCCGCGCGAACTGGCGCGCCTGCGGCAGGGCGCGCTCCCGCGCCTCCTCCGCGGTCGGGGCGACCACGACGTTGGTGGTGAGGAACGACTTCGGCGCGGGCCGGGCCTCGCTCGCCTGGAATCCGCTGCGGTAGAGCGCCATGGCGCGCTCGAGGCCGTCGCCGGCGAAGTGGTTGGCGAAGACGTACGGCAGGCCGAGCTGGGCGGCCAGCTGCGCGGAGTAGTCGCTCGATCCGAGCAGCCACACCTCGGGCACATCGGTGGCGGCGGGGGTGGCGCGCACCTGGTACTCACCGCCTGAGACGAAGCGCACGGTGGCGCCCTCGGGGCTCACGAGCGAGACGATGTCGGTCACGTGCTCGGGGAAGCGCTCGACGTCGCTCGTCGTGCCCGAGCGGCGCAGCAGCTGCGTGATCACGGGGTCGCTGCCGGGCGCGCGCCCGATGCCCAGGTCGATCCGGCCGGGCGCGAGCGCGGAGAGCGCGGCGAACTGCTCGGCCACGATGAGGGGGGAGTGGTTCGGCAGCATGACGCCGCCCGATCCCACGCGGATCCGCTCGGTCACGCCCGCCGCGGCGGCGATCAGCACCGGCGGGGCGGTGGAGGCGACGGCCGGCATGTTGTGATGCTCCGCGAACCAGTAGCGCCGGTAGCCCAGCTGGTCGGCGCGTCGCGCCATGGCCATCGAGGCGGTCACCGCCTGCGCGCTGGTCTGCCCGGTGCGCACCGGCACCAGGTCGAGGACGGACAGGGCCGGGTTCGCGTTCTCGCTCATCATGTCGTCCAACCGCGCCGGCCCCGCCGGCATTCCCCGCTGCACAACGAAGGAGATCGCAGCGCATCGGGCGCGGATCCGACCATTCCGACCCTGCTCGGCCGCGGCTCTCCTTCGTTGTGCAGGGAGGACCGCGGGCGCGGCGGCGGCGGGAATAGGGTCGATCCATGGGTGTGGAGCTGTTCTACGTGCTGGTCGGATCGGTCGCGGTGGCGGCGTTCGCGCGGTGGCGGGGCTGGCCGGCCCCGCTGCTCGTCACGGCCGTGGCCCTCGTCGTCTCGCTGCTGCCCTTCGTGCCCGAGATCGCGATCGACGGCCACCTGCTGCTGAACCTCACGCTGCCCCCGCTGCTCTATTCGGCGGCGCTCGAGTCGTCGTTCCTCAGCTTCCGGTACTCGCTGCCGCACATCCGCCGGCTCGGGGTCGGGCTCGTGCTCGTCACGGCCGTCGCGGTCGGTGTCGTCGCGTGGCTCATCATGCCCGAGCTCGGCCTGGCCGGCGCACTGCTGCTCGGCGCGATCGTCGGTCCTCCCGACGCCGTCTCGGCCGCCGCGATCGGGCGCAGGCTCGGCCTGCCGCGGCGCGTCATGAACGTGATGAGCGGCGAGAGCCTCATCAACGACGCCACCTCGCTCACGCTCGTGCGGGTCTTCGCCGCGGTCGTCGCCGGCGCCACCGTCACGGTGTGGCAGGGGGTGTGGGAGTTCGCCCTCGCGGTCGTCCTGGGCGTGGGGATCGGCCTGGCCTTCGGGGTCGTCCTCCATCAGCTGCGCATGCGGTTCGACGACACGACCGTCACGGCCACGTTCGGCCTGCTGATGCCGTTCGGCGCCTACGCGATCGCGGAGCACCTGCACGGCTCGGGCGTGCTCGCGGTCGTGGCCATGGGCTTCTACGTCGGCTACCACGCGCCCCGCACCGCCTACACGACGCGGCAGCAGGACCGGCCGCTGTGGCACGCCATGGACTTCCTGCTCGAGAGCTTCGTGTTCGCGTACGTCGGACTCCAGCTGCCCACCGTGATCGCGGAGCTGTCGAGCACCGACGGCACGCGCACGATCCTGATCTCGGTCGCCGTGCTGCTCGTCGTCATCGCCGTGCGCCCGGTGTTCGTCTTCGCCTCATATGCGTGGGGCCAGGCGCTGCAGCGGCTGCGCCTCATGCGCTTCAAGCACGCCGCCGAGGCCTATCGCGCCGATCCGCACAGCCGCCGCGCCCGCGCCGTGCGGCGCAAGAAGGAGCGGCACCGTGCGCGCCTCGGCCCCGCGACGCCCACGAAGGAGGCGATCCGGCGCCGCGTGTTCGAGCCGCCGCTGTCGCGCCGCGAGCGGGTGGTGATCTCGTGGGCGGGCATGCGCGGCGTCGTCACGCTCGCGATGGCGGCGGCGCTGCCGGATCTCACGGAGCACGCCATGCCCACCGGTCACATCGAGGTGCTCGTGGCGGTGGCGTTCGTGGTCACCGTGGGCACCCTGCTGCTGCAGGGCCTCACGCTCACGCCGCTGATTCGCGCCCTCGGCGTCACGGCCGACGACGAGCGCCGCTCCGACGAGGCCGAGATCGCCCGCATGCGCCGGCTGTCGAACGAGGCGGGGCTCGAGTACCTGCGCGCGCAGCAGCAGCGGTGGATCGCGGAGCACGGCGAGGAGAGCGCCGACATCTTCAAGGGCTTCGCGCGCGCGATGGTGCGCGTGGAGCGCGACACGGATCGGGCCGACCGCGACCTCGAGAAGGCGCAGGAGCGGTGGAACCGGGTGCCGCGCGAGGCGGTCGTCGAGCTCTCGAAGGGCTGGCTCGCGGTGCGCCGCCAGGTGCTGCTGGACGAATGCCGCGCGGGCAACCTCAGCGAGGAGGTCATGCGCGAGCTGTTCGTCGCCATGGACGCCGAGGAGCTCGCCCTCGACACCCGCGGCGCGCTCCGCCCCGACTGATCCGGCGCTCAGTCGCCCGGATGGATCCCGCGGCTCAGTCGACGCGGACGAGCAGGTCCCCCACCTCGCAGTCGAGCGCGCGGCAGATGGCCGAGAGGGTGGAGTACCGGATCGCGCGGGCGCGGTCGTTCTTCAGCACAGACAGGTTCACGATGCTCACGCCGACCTGCTCGCTCAGCGCCGTGAGGGTCATGCCGCGCTCGGCGAGCAGCTCGTCGAGGCGGCAGTGGATCCCGCTGGCCTCCTCGTCCGCGGCGGGACTCACACGAGCCCCTCGGTGTCGCGCTGCAGGCGGCGGCCGATGCCGAAGACGGCGCCGACGAGCGCGAGGGTGAAGCCCCAGCCGATCGGGGCGAGGTCGAGGTTCATGAGGAAGAGGGGGAAGACGCCCTCGATCGCCGGGTCGGCGCGCTCGAGCAGCGCCGTGGTCTCGGCCCGCCCGATCGCGCCGGCCAGCTGCCCGCCGATCCCGCCCACCATCACGAGGCACGCCACGGTGACGATCGCCGCGTCTGCGCGCCGCGCAAAGGGGCGCTCGCGGATGAGCGCGACGCCGAGCCACGCGGCGATCACGCAGGTGCCGATCGTCGCCAGCGCGGGCAGCGAGCCCTCGAGGAAGAGCATCCAGCGGATGACTGCCGGCGCGTCGGCCAGCGTCACCGCGGCCGTCTCGTACTGCGCGGACGCCGCCCCGGCCGGCGTGGGCATGGGCGCGTCGAGCAGGGCGAGGCGCGTCACCGTGAGCGTGCGCTCCGCGGCACCGACGGCGGCGAGCACGATCGCCGTCAGCGCGGCGATCCCCACCGACGCGGCGCCCGTCGCGATCACACCCAGCGCGACCCCATCGGCTCGCGACAGCGACCTGCCGCCCGTCGTCATCGTCATCCCGCTCTCCATTCTCAATGTTTCACGACAAACGATAACAACGACTATCGATAAGTCAAGCGCCCCGGGAACGCCGATGGCCCGCCTCCCCGGGGGAGACGGGCCATCGGCGTGGGATGGATCAGCGAGT
Source organism: Microbacterium petrolearium (assembly GCF_054782875.1). NCBI lineage: Bacteria > Bacillati > Actinomycetota > Actinomycetes > Micrococcales > Microbacteriaceae > Microbacterium > Microbacterium petrolearium. Next base: position 204,629 of record NZ_BAAGRQ010000007.1, on the reverse strand, counting down.
CGCGACGGGCTCCTGGGTGCCGGTCGCCTCGGCGTCCGAGACGGCCTCCGCCTCGGACTCCTCCTCGTCCTGGAAGGGCAGGCCCTCCCGCGGCGCGTTGTAGAGGTCGAGGTCGAGGATGCCCTCGCGCTTGGCGACGATCGCGGGGATGATCGCCTGGCCGGTGACGTTCACCGCGGTGCGGCCCATGTCGAGGATCGGGTCGATCGCCAGCAGCAGGCCGACGCCCTCGAGGGGCAGGCCCAGGGTCGACAGCGTGAGCGTGAGCATCACGGTCGCGCCCGTGGTGCCGGCCGTCGCGGCCGATCCCACGACCGAGACGAGGGCGATGAGCACGTACTGGATGAGCGTGAGCTCGATGTTGAAGAACTGGGCCACGAAGATCGCGGCGATCGCCGGGTAGATCGCGGCGCAGCCGTCCATCTTCGTCGTCGAGCCGAACGGCACGGCGAACGAGGCGTACTCGCGCGGCACGCCGAAGTTGCGCTCCGCCACGCGCTGGGTCAGCGGCAGCGTGCCGAGCGACGAGCGGCTCACGAAGCCGAACTGGGTCGCGGGCCACACGCCCGAGAAGTACTGCTTGATCGACAGGCCGTGGAACTTCACCAGCAGCGGGTAGACGACGAAGAACACCAGCGCGAGGCCGATGTAGATCGCGCCCGCGAACCACGCGAGCGAGGTCAGGCGCTCCCAGCCGTACTTCACCACGGCGGCGCCGATGAGGCCGAGCGTGCCGAGCGGGGCGATCCGGATGATCCACCACACGACGCGCAGGATCACGCGCAGCAGCGACTCGGTGAAGGCGAGGAACGGCTCGGCCTTGCGGCCGGCGCGCAGCGCCGCGAGGCCGACGACGACCGAGACGACGATGATCTGCAGGATGTTGAACGAGACCCCGCCGCTGAAGTCGCCGGTCTCGGGGTCGACGGCGCCCGAGACGCCGAGGCCGAGGAAATTCTGCGGCACGAGGCCGATGAGGAAGTCCCACCACGTGCCCACGTGGCTCGGCTCGGCCGCCTCGAGGTCGCCGCCGGCGCGGTCGCCCGGGCGGATCACGAGGCCGAGCGCGATGCCGATCACGACGGAGATGAATGCCGTGATCGCGAACCACAGCAGGGTCTGGCCCGCCAGGCGCGCGGCGTTCTGCACGCGGCGCAGGTTCGAGATGCTCGCGACGATCGCCGTGAACACGAGCGGCACGACGGCGGCGCGCAGGATCGTGACGTACGAGCTGCCGATGGTGTCGAGCGTCGTGAACAGGCCGTTCGGGTTCTCCTGCGTGGCCCCCAGCTGGCGGGCGAGCAGGCCCAGCGCGATGCCGACCACGAGGGCGGCGATGACCTGGAATCCGAACGACGCGTAGAAGGGCCGCTTCGCGCGCGCCTTTCTCGCGGGGGTGGTGGTGCTCATGGTTCTCCGTTTCGAGGGGTGCCCGGTGGCACGCTGGTCAACGTTAGAGGCCCTCGGGATGTTCCCGGCGCCGTGTGACGGAACGTTTCGCGCCTCCCGGCGGAGGGCCGCGACGACCGCGTCGGTGCGCTATGCCCACGGCGAACACGGGCGCCCCGGCAGGGATCCGTCGTTACGGTGGAATCCATGGCGCGAGGTGCGCTTCCTGCACCCCGCGTCCCGAAGGCCCAAGTGCCCGGAGGAGTGACATGTTCGAGAGATTCACCGACCGTGCCCGTCGTGTGGTTGTGCTCGCCCAGGAAGAGGCGAAGATGCTCAACCACAACTACATCGGCACCGAGCACATCCTGCTCGGCCTCATCCACGAGGGCGAGGGCGTCGCCGCGAAGGCTCTCGAGTCCCTGGGTGTCTCGCTCGATGCCGTGCGCGAGCGGGTGCAGGACATCATCGGCCAGGGTCAGCAGCAGCCGACCGGCCACATCCCCTTCACGCCGCGCGCGAAGAAGGTGCTGGAGCTGTCGCTGCGCGAGGCGCTGCAGCTCGGCCACAACTACATCGGCACGGAGCACATCCTGCTCGGCCTCATCCGCGAGGGCGAGGGCGTCGCGGCGCAGGTGCTCGTGCAGCTCGGCGCCGACCTGAACAAGGTGCGCCAGCAGGTCATCCAGCTGCTCTCGGGCTACCAGGGCAAGGAGCCGGCCGCCGTGGGCGCCGGCGCCGAGCAGACCGCGCAGGCTCAGGGCGGATCGCAGGTGCTCGACCAGTTCGGCCGCAACCTCACGCAGGCCGCGCGCGAGAACAAGCTCGACCCGGTCATCGGGCGCGAGAAGGAGATCGAGCGCGTGATGCAGATCCTCTCGCGCCGCTCCAAGAACAACCCCGTGCTGATCGGCGAGCCCGGCGTCGGCAAGACCGCCGTCGTCGAGGGCCTCGCGCAGGCGATCGTCAAGGGCGAGGTGCCCGAGACGCTGAAGGACAAGCAGCTGTACTCGCTCGACCTGGGATCGCTGATCGCCGGATCGCGCTACCGCGGCGACTTCGAGGAGCGCCTCAAGAAGGTGACCAAGGAGATCCGCACCCGCGGCGACATCATCGTCTTCATCGACGAGATCCACACCCTCGTGGGTGCCGGCGCCGCCGAGGGCGCGATCGACGCGGCCTCGATCCTGAAGCCGCTGCTCGCCCGCGGCGAGCTGCAGACGATCGGCGCCACGACGCTCGACGAGTACCGCAAGCACTTCGAGAAGGACGCCGCGCTCGAGCGCCGCTTCCAGCCGATCCAGGTCAACGAGCCGTCGCTGCCGCACGCGATCAACATCCTCAAGGGCCTGCGCGACCACTACGAGGCCTTCCACAAGGTGCAGATCACGGACGGCGCCATCGTCTCGGCCGCCAACCTCAGCGACCGCTACATCAGCGACCGATTCCTGCCCGACAAGGCCATCGACCTGATCGACGAGGCCGGCGCCCGCCTGCGCCTGTCGATCCTGTCGAGCCCGCCCGAGCTGCGCGAGTTCGACGAGCGCATCGCGAAGGTGCGCGAGCAGAAGGAGGCCGCCAGCGAGGAGCAGGACTTCGAGAAGGCCGCCGCTCTGCGCGACGAGGAGAAGTCGCTGCTGGGCGAGCGCCTGCGCCTCGAGAAGCAGTGGCGCTCGGGCAGCATCGAGTCGCACGCGGTGGTCGACGAGGGCCTGATCGCCGAGGTGCTCGCGCAGGCCACGGGCATCCCGGTGTTCAAGCTCACCGAGGAGGAGACCAGCCGCCTCGTCTTCATGGAGAAGGCGCTGCACGAGCGGGTCATCGGCCAGGAGGAGGCGATCGCCGCCCTCTCGAAGACGATCCGTCGCCAGCGTGCCGGCCTCAAGGACCCGAAGCGCCCCTCGGGCTCGTTCATCTTCGCCGGCCCCACGGGCGTCGGAAAGACCGAGCTCGCCAAGGCGCTCGCGGAGTTCCTGTTCGACGACGAGGGCGCGCTCATCTCGCTCGACATGAGCGAGTTCGGCGAGAAGCACACCGTCTCGCGCCTGTTCGGAGCCCCTCCGGGATTCGTCGGGTTCGAGGAGGGCGGGCAGCTCACCGAGAAGGTGCGCCGCAAGCCGTTCTCGGTCGTGCTCTTCGACGAGATCGAGAAGGCGCACCCGGACATCTTCAACTCGCTGCTGCAGATCCTCGAGGAGGGTCGTCTGACCGACGGTCAGGGCCGCGTGATCGACTTCAAGAACACCGTGATCATCATGACGACGAACCTCGGCTCGTCGGCGATCGCCGGTGGCCCGGTCGGCTTCCAGGTCGAAGGCGACTCGACCACGACGTACGAGCGGATGAAGGGCAAGGTCGACGAGGAGCTGAAGCGCCACTTCAAGCCCGAGTTCCTCAACCGCGTGGACGACATCATCGTGTTCCCGCAGCTGTCGAAGGAGGAGCTGATCCAGATCGTGGATCTGTTCACGAAGCGCCTCAACGACCGTCTGCTCGACCGCGACATGACGATCGAGCTGTCGCGCGCCGCCAAGGAGCGCCTCATCGAGATCGGCTTCGACCCGGCGCTCGGCGCCCGCCCGCTGCGCCGCGCGATGCAGCACGAGATCGAGGACCAGCTCTCGGAGCGCATCCTCGCCGGCACCCTCGAGGCCGGCCACCACATCAAGGTGGACGTCGAGGACGGCCGGTTCACGTTCGAGAACGCCCCGCGCGGCGAGCGCGTGGCGGTGGGCGTGAACACCGCCGGCGGCATCTCCGGCACGCCGGATCTGGCGCTCGGCAGCTGACCTGACGCACGAAAGGGCGGTCCCTCCGGGGGCCGCCCTTTCGCGTCGCCCGGGGCGGTGACCCCTCGGTTGCTGAACGGAGCGGCCGGAGGCCGCGCAGATGAAGCGACCACCGCAACCGGAGCGGCGGCCTACTCCGGCACGCGCGCGTGCCAGTAGCGGTGGTGCTCGGTGAAGCCGAGGGAGGCCATGAGCCCGAGCGAGGCCTCGTTGCCCGCCTGCACCTGCACGAGGGCGGAGCGCACACCGCGCACGGCGGCTCCCGCGGCGGCCGCGCGCACGAGGGCCCGGCCCGCGCCGCGGCGCCGGTAGGCCGGCGCGACGACGAGGTCGGAGACCACGGCCCACTTCTGCGCCATCGCCAGCCGCACGGTGCCGACGAGCGTCGTGGCGCCATCGGCACCCCGCTCGATCGCTGAGAAGAAGGTGCGCGACTCGGGGCCGCACAGCAGTCGGCGGTAGGCCTCGTGGCCGGGGGAGCCGACCGGGCGCCCCCACGCCTCGAAGTGCACGGCGTGCGGCTCGTCGTGCTCGACGATCTCGAGCCCGCCGGGCGCGGCCTCGGCCGGCCGGTCGGCGCCGCCGGCGAGCTCGCGCGTCGCGGCCGTCAGCACGAGCGTCGGCTTCGACGGCGCGAGCCCGGCGTCGCGGAACCGCGGTGCGATCGCCGCGCATGCCGGCGCGAGCTCGGTCGTGCCCGCGGACGAGTGGATGAGGAATGCCGGCCGCTGATCCCGCTCGGCGAACCACGCCGTCACGAGCTCGAGCGCCTGCTCGGGCGGCATGCCCGGATCGCCCAGGGGCAGGGCGGAGTTCGCGCGGTGCGTCACGCCGCCGTTGGCGCGCAGCAGCCAGCCGGCCTGCACGCTCGGGGGCTCGTCGCGCTCCTCGGCCCTGAGGTTGTCGGCGTGCAGCCACGCCGAGTCCTCCGGCAGCCACGTGGCGGCGGCGATCCGCTGCAGATCCTCGGCCGACACGATCCGGTGCAGCGCGCCGGCCGCGTGGGCGCGGGCGGCAGCTCGTGCACGAGCAGGATCGTCTCGCGCGGGATCGTCACCGCGCCGCGCTTGGTCTCGACGGTCACGGCCGACGCGGCGGCGGCCGTGACCGAGCCGACGGCGTCGGTCGGCGATCCGCCGTCCGTGTAGCGGATGACGACCCGCTGGCCGGGCTGCGGTTCCGGTGACGACATGAGACCTCTTCGACGGCGCGGACGTACCCGAGGACTCTATCCGGACGTCCCGATCCGGCGCGCAGGCGGCGTCGAGCAACCGGCCCATACCCTGGAGGGATGAGCGAGTTCCTGGTGCGGCCCGCGCGCACGGCCGACATCCTGCCGATCCGCGACATGCTCGAGCCGTACGTGCAGCGCCGGATCCTGCTGGGCAAGGACCTCGTCGTCCTGTACGAGGCGACACACGAGTTCGTCGTGGCCGAGGCGGCGGGCGAGATCGTCGGCTGCGGCGCGCTGCACGTGATGTGGGAGGACCTGGGCGAGGTGCGCACGCTGCTCGTGCGCGACGACTGGCTCCACCGCGGCGTCGGCCGCGCGATCGTCGAGCGCCTCGAGGACAACGCCCGCGAGCTGGGCGTGAACCGCCTGTTCTGCCTGACCTTCGAGGTCGACTTCTTCTCGCGCCGCGGCTTCACGCCCATCGGCGAGCAGATCGTCGACCCCGATGTGTACTCGCAGCTCGTGCGCAGCCCCGACGAGGGCGTGGCCGAGTTCCTCGACCTCGCGCACGTCAAGCCGAACACCCTCGGCAACACCCGCATGCTCAAGCGGCTCTGAGCCGCGCCGACGCCTACCCTGAAGACGTGAGCGCCCGCCGTCATTCCCCCGCCGTCTACCGGCGTCGGCGGATCGCGGTGCTCCTGCTCGCGCTGCTCGTCGTCGGCGGCATCACCGCCGGCGTCGTCTGGGCCGTCAACGCCCAGCCGTGGCGGGCGCTGTTCGCCGACGCCGAGCCCACACCGTCCGCGAGCACGCCGCTGCCCACGGGTGAGCCGACACCCGCGCCGTCCGGCTCGGCGAGCCCGGAACCCAGCTCCACGCCGACCGACGCCGGTGAGCCGCAGGCCTGCGACCCCAACGCGATCCAGGTGGAGGCGCTCACCGACAAGGACGTGTATGCCGAGGGCGAGCAGCCGCAGCTGTCGATCCGGCTCGTGAACACCGGCGACGTGGACTGCACGTTCAACGTCGGCACGTCGCAGCAGCGCTTCACGATCACGAGCGGCGAAGACACCTGGTGGCGCTCCACCGACTGCCAGCGCGACCCGATCGACATGGTCGTCACGCTCGCCGCCGGGCAGGAGGTCACGAGCGCCGAGCCCGTGGTCTGGGATCGCACCCGCTCGGCCGTCGACACGTGCGATTCCGAGGGCCGCCCGGCGGCCCCGGCCGGTGGATCGTCGTACCACCTCGCGGTCGAGATCGGCGGCATCGCCTCGACCTCGTCGCGCCAGTTCATCCTGGGCTGATCCGCGCTGCCTCGGGGTTCCGCCCGAGCTCGGCCCGCGCTCCGGGCATTGTCGCAGACGCCCCGGGGTCGAGCCTGCAGCAGGCGATCGTCGCCGGAGCGGGTGCCCGCCCCGTCGACAGCAACGGCAATCCGTGGCAGGGCAGCTACATCACGGCCAGCGGCAACCTCATGGCCGACTTCACGGCCAACGCCAACGGCGAGATGCAGGGGCGTCTGCAGGTGGCGCGGCTGTACCACATGACCAACGACGCCGGCGTGCGGGATCTGCTGGCCTTCCTGCTCGCACGCGACACGATGCACCAGAACCAGTGGCTCACCGCGATCGAGGACCTCAAGGAGAACGGCGTGGAGGAGCTGCCCGTGCCGAGCAACTTCCCGATCGACAAGGAGCACCGCGAGGTGTCGTACCAGTACCTGAACTTCAGCGACGGCGCCGCCGCGAGCGAGGGCCCCTGGGCCTCGGGGCCGACGCCCGACGGCAAGGGCGAGTTAACGTACCACGACGGGCCCACGACGCGCGCGACCATGCCGCCGCCCACCCACCCGGACGTCCGGTTCTACGGCACGACCGAGCTGCCCGACGCGGTGGAGAAGATCGCGGGGCGCGCGCAGGACGCCATGAACATGGAGTGATCGTCCGGCAACCGAGGGGACGCACCGGATCGGTTGCGTCCCCTCGGCTGCTGAACCGAGCGGCCGGATCGGTTGCTGAACGGAGCGGCCGGAGGCCGCGGAGATGAAGCGACCACCGCAACGCCGGGCACCGCCGCGCACGCCCGCCTAGGCTGAAACCATGGCCAAGAAGCGCAAGCCCCCGAAGCTGACCGAGCAGGACGTGCGCTCGGAGGCGCTCGCGCAGGCGCTCGAGAAGCAGGACATGGCCGCGGTCGCGCTGGCGTTGCGCAACGGCAACACGATCGTGCCGCTCATCAAGCCCGGCCCGCGCGACAACCCGCTCGAGGGCGGGGAGGTCTGGACCTTCCGCGATCCGGCGACGGGCGAGGTGGCGCTGCTGCTGTTCAGCGATGCGCGCCACAAGCCGGCCAACCTGCCGCCCGCGTTCGGCGTCTACTCGCCGCAGTGGCTGCGCACGTTCCTCGCCGCGCACGCCGACGAGATCACGACGGTGTTCCTCGACATCGCGGGCCCGCACCCCATGCAGGCCTCCCCGTCCGACCTGCTGGCCGCCCTCGAGGCCTGACGGCCGGAGAGGTTCCGGGCCGCCCGGATCGCTGACAGGATGGGGGCATGTCCCCGTGGCTGTCGCTCGGTCTGTGCGTGGCGGGCGTGATCGTCCCGCTCGCGCTGTTCTTCGTGACGCCGCGCCGCCGGCCGGGCCGGAACCGGTGATCGCGAGGGCCACCGTGCGCCTCGAACGCCGCCTCTCGTAGGGGCGTCGCCGCGGATCAGAAGTCGGGGACGTCGTCGAGCGGCCTCGGCCCGCTCGCCTGCACGTGGTCGAGCGCGGTGCGCAGGCGCTTGGCGCCGTTGTCGACCACCTGCCGGTAGCCGAGGCGGGCGGCCTCCGTGCGGCGCTGATCCGCCTGGGCGACGGGCCGCACCTCGCCCGCAAGGCTGAGCTCGCCGATCGCCGCGAGCTGCCGAGGCACCTTGAAGTTGCGCACCGAGCCGGCCACGGCGATCGCGATCGCGAGGTCGGCCGCCGGCTCGGTGAACCGCACCCCTCCCACGGTCGAGACGTAGACGTCCTGATCGCTCGTCTTGATGCCGGCCCGCCGCTCGAGCACCGCGAGCACCATCGCCACGCGCGAGGCGTCGACGCCGTGCACCACGCGCCGCGGGTTCGGCGCGCTCGTCGGGATGGTGAGGGCCTGCACCTCCACGGGCAGCGCGCGGCGGCCCTCGAGCGCGATGGCCACGCATGTGCCCGGCTCGGGGGAGCCCTGCGACAGGAACAGGCCGCTCGGGTCGGGCACCTCGAAGATGCCGTCGCCGGTCATCTCGAAGCAGCCCACCTCGTCCGTCGGCCCGAAGCGGTTCTTCAGCGCGCGCACGAAGCGCAGCGCGGTCTGGCGATCGCCCTCGAACTGGCACACGACGTCGACGAGGTGCTCGAGCAGCCGCGGTCCCGCGACCTGCCCGTCCTTCGTGACGTGCCCGACGAGGATGATCGGCAGGTCGCGATCCTTCGCCACGCGGATGAGCGTGGCCGCGACCTCGCGCACCTGGCCGGGCATGCCAGCCGCGCCGTCCGAGAGCGAGGACGCCACGGTCTGCACGGAGTCGACGATGACGAGCTGCGGCTGCACCGAGTCGATGTGCCCCAGGATCGTGGCCAGATCGGTCTCGCTCGCCAGGTACAGCTCGTCGTGCAGCGCGCCCGTGCGCTCCGCGCGCAGCCGCACCTGCGCCGGCGACTCCTCGGCGCTCACGTACAGCACGCGACGGCCCTCGCTGGCCGCTCGCGCCGCGACCTCGAGCAGCAGCGTCGACTTGCCCACACCCGGCTCGCCCGAGAGCAGGATCGCCGCGCCCGGCACGACGCCGCCGCCCAGCACCCGGTCGAACTCCTCGATCCCGCTCGAGTGGCGCGGTGCCTCGCGCGTCTCGACCCGTGTGATCGGCGTCGCCGCGGCCGTGGGGATCATCGACTCCACGCGCCGGGCGGCCTGCGGCTGCTCCGCCTCGACGACGGTGCCCCACTGCTGGCACTCGCCGCAGCGGCCGACCCACTTCGCGGTCGTCCATCCGCACTCCGTGCACCGGAACGGGGCGGGTGCGGGTCGCTTCGAGGCCATGCCTCCAGGGTAGGCGGGGCGTCCGACACGCAGCGCGCGGCCCCTCTCCCTGTGGAAGAGGGGCCGCGCGGGGTGGATCAGTTCAGGATGAACGTCACCTCGCGGGAGTTGCCCGCGATGTCGTAGACGATCATCGTGTTCTCGCCGCTGCGGCCGCCGAAGACGCCGGGGCGGATGAAGTTGACGTCCGACCACGCGTTGTTCGTGAGGTCCTTCACGACGCCGTTGATCTCGACCCGGTCGACCTTGCCGCCGTCGTGCAGTTTGAAGCTGACCTTGTCGTAGCCCGACTCGTTGCCGACCGTGTAGGTCTCGCCCGACTTGAGGGTCGCGGTCGGGGCGGTGGCGTCGAGCGTGAACGACACCGTCGTGGCGTTGCCGGCGACGTCGTAGACGGTCATCGTGTTCCGGCCCGCGGTGGCGCCGAAGACGCCGGGCGCGACGAAGTTGACGTCCGACCAGGCGTTGTCGACGAGGTCCTTCTCCACGCCGTTGATCTCGACGCGGTCGATCTTGCCCTCGTCGTGCAGCTTGAAGCTGACGCGGCCGTAGCCGCTCGCGTCGCCCGTGGTGAACTCCGCCCCCTGCTTGACCGTGGCGGTCGGCGCGGTCGTGTCGGCCGGCGCGGCCTCCTCGAGCGTGATCGTGAACGCGGGGTTCCAGAAGTAGTTCCACACCTCGGTCGAGCTGAACCACCACGCGCCGTCGGCCTCGGTCACGGCGAACTCGTTGTTGTCGGCCGCGGTCACCTCGGCGACCTCGTAGCCCTCCGGCGCGTCGATCCGCACGCCGAGCTGCCCCGGCAGGTGCCGCACGTAGCCGCCCTCGGAGCGGAACGCCTCGTACGTGCCCTCGCCGCCGGCGAAGCCGTACTCCGTGGCGGGGTACCAGTCGCCGCCCGAGCCGAGTTCGACGCTCGCCCCCGAGACCGGCGTGCCGTCGGCGAGCTCGACGTTGGCCGCCAGGCGCAGCGCCGACATGCCGATGAGCCGCTCCTCGCCGTCCTCGTCGATGACGACATCCAGCACGCCCTGCACGCCGAAGTATTCGGCCGTGTCGAGCCGGGTGATGTCGGCGGCGCTCTCGGCGCCCGTGGCGTCGAAGAGCACCTCGCCGGGCGGGTTGTTCGGGTACATCAGGTAGAGCTTGGCGGGGCCGACGGGCACGTCGTCGAAGCGGTAGAGGCCGTCCTCGTCGGCGCTCACGTACCAGCGCTCGCCGTTGACGTCGACGAGCTGCGCGGGCAGCGCGGTGTTGAGGCGGTCCGCGTCGCCGGAGGGTGCCGTGAGGGACGGGTCGTAGAGCCCGTCGGCGAAGCGGTCGTCGAAGCGGGTGACGATGAGATCGCCGGTGGCCTCGGCGGCGGCGGCCGGCAGTGGCGCCGCGACGGCGGCAAGCGCGGCGGCCGCCGCGAACGCGGAGACGGATGTGATGCGCACGGGAGATCTCCTTCGATTCAGGGGTGACGGCCGCGGGCACAGCCGTCACCGCAGAAGCTAGGCCCGCCCGCGCCGCCGCATCGGCGCGCGGGAGTGTTCACCGGCGCGCCGCCGAGGATTCACCGGAATCCCCGGTGACACGGGATTTCCCCCGGTGCGCCCGGGCAGCGGTGGACTAGCTCGCGTCCGCTGATTGCGAGCCCATACAGTCGCGTGGCTACGAGGTTCGTGGTGCGACTGCGGGCCGTAGGCGCGCGCGGACCCGCGGCATGCCTGCGGGGCGGCGGGTCACCGGCATGCGCCTTCGAGGTCGTGGCAGCTGCTCTGCGGCATCGCCCGTGCTCATGGTGTGCACGCCGTGGTGATCGCCGCCCACACTCTCTGACCGATCGTCTGATCGTAGGAGCCGAGCACTCGCCACGCTGGGTGCCGGTCCTCGGCCAGGTACGGGATGACCCGGCGAAGATGCTGGCGATCCTTGCGGGTGAGAGTGCCCAGGGCGAGGGTGCGCGGGTTCCCGGCGGCCGCGGCGAGGACGGCGAGGTCCTCGAGGTGTCGCCCGGGGTTGCGAGAGTCCACCGCGTACGCGGCGGCCTTGGCGATGATCGCGCCGAGCTCGTCCGGAACCTCGACGGTCGCCGACCTGGCGGTCGAGCTGAGCGTGTAGGTGTCGCGCCGCTGCAGCGCCTGCGCTGCGCCGGGCGAGCGCAGCAGCGGGCGCAGCTACCAGCGCGTGCGCGCGCGCACGTCGCGCGCGACCATCACGTCGACGACGTCCTCCTCGCCTCTCGTGAAGCGATGGATGGGGTTACCCGGCGACGGGTCCACGGCGACGAATCCGAGCCGGGTGAGAGGGCCGGCGACATGGGAGACGGAGTTCGCCCCGATGTTCAGCAGCAGATCGATGTCGTTTGTCGGACGGGTGGCCTCGATTCCGGCGCGCAGCGCGTGCACGTGCACCATGAGCCCGCCGACGAGCGCCCAGCTGCCGGGTGGAGTCGAGGCGGCGACCTCGAACGCCAGTGGCCACGGCGGGATCTCCGCCGGCACCTCGACTACGTGAGCTCGGCCAGCCATCGGCTCCTCATCCGCTCCAGCGCCTCGAGGCCTGCCGCGCGCACCCGGGAGACCTCGCTGCGCGCCGCATCCACGGCGACCAGCGCGGCCGGCGTGCTGCGCCAAGGGAAGATCTCGTCCTCGAACCGGTAGAGCACCACCCGCGGGTTCTCGTCGTCGCGCACGAGCATGGCGTGGTCGACGAGCTCCTCGAAACTCATGTCCTTCGGATAGCCGTGCAGCTGCCGGGCCCGCCCGGCAAGAGCGTCGCCCGCGTGGGCGACGATCTGCGCGAGTGCGTTCTCTCCCGTGAAGTGCAGGTGCTCGGCTGCGAGCTCTGGGCTTCGGGTCGCGAACCGTTCTACCCTCACCGAGCGCGCCAGCGCCGCGGCGAGCTGCCCGGCCCCCCGGTGCTGCACGATGGCCTGCTGCCTCACCGGAAGCGCGGTGCCCGCTGACAGCGCGCCGATCACCGCGCGCGCCGTGGTCGCCTTCACCGGCCGGCCGTGGCTGTGCTGCAGTCGCTCGCGCTCGTCGACGGCCGCGGCTGACACGAGCCAGCTGCGGTGCACTTTCTGTCCTGCGAGCTGCTTGCTCGTGAGCATGTCGACGACACGGCGCGTGGACACGCCCAGCCGTTTCGCGGCCTCCTCCGTCGTCACGAACTCCATGTAAAAACCTTCCCTCGACGGAACATTTATACACCGCGAGGGAAGGTGATTCCAGGAGGTTGCCTCGCCCGTCGAGCTCGAGCTAGGGCCAGACGTGCTCTAGTTCGCGTCGGCCGGTTCAGCCCGCCGCGCGTCGTTGCGGATCCCGAGCCACGACACGATGCCGCCCGCCGCCATGAGCGCGGCGACGACGATCGCGGCCCGGTGGAAGCCCTCGAGGTCGAGGGTGCCGCCCACGATGGTGCCGATCGCGGCGATGGCGACGAGGCCGGCCACGCGCGAGACTGCGTTGTTGACGGCGCTCGCGATGCCGCTGCGCGCGGGCTCGATCGCGCCCAGGATCGCGGCCGTCAGCGGCGAGACGGTGATCGACAGCCCGAGGCCGAACACGATCATCGACGGCAGCACCTGCCACCAGTAGTCGAACTCCGGCGCGACGGCGAGCAGCAGCAGCGATCCCGCAGCCATGACGAGCGGCCCGACCGTCATGAAGATCCGCGCGCCCCAGCGGCCCGAGAGCGCGCCGATCCGCGAGCTGAGCAGGATCATGAGGATCGTCGTGGGCAGGCTCGCCAGGCCCGCGAGGGTCGCCGAGAGCCCGGCGCCCTCCTGCAGGTAGACCGCCACGACGAAGCCGTTGAGCGAGAGTGCACCGTAGATGAGCGCCGTGGCGACGTTGCCCGTCCAGAAGTTGCGCACGCGGAACACGTCCAACGGCAGGATCGGGGAGCGCGCCGTGCGCTGGCGCAGCAGGAAGAGGGCGAAGAGGATCGCGCCGCCGGCGAGCGAGCCGGGGATGGCCGGGTGCGCCCAGCCGAGGTTCGGCTGCTCGATGAGCCCGAACACGAGCGCGCCGAAGCCGAGCACGCACAGCGCCGCGCCGAGCACGTCGATGCGGGCGTCGGCGCGGCGGGGCGGATCGGCCATGTCGCGGAGCATCCAGAGCGTGATGCCGATCGGGATGACGTTGATGAGGAACGCGAGGCGCCAGCTGGCGAGATCGACGAGCGCGCCGCCGATGAGCGGCCCGGCGATCATGGCGCCCGTCGTGAGCGCGGTCCACGTGCCGATGGCGCGCGACTGCGCCGGCCCCTCAAACGTCGAGGTGATGAGCGCGAGCGAGCTCGGCACGAGGAACGCGCCGGCCGCGCCCTGCAGCATGCGCGCGATGACGAGGATGAGCGGATCGGGCGCGAGCGCGATCGCGATCGAGGCGATGCCGAACCCGACGAGGCCGATCCGCAGCACGAGCGCTCGCCCGGACGCGTCGCTCACCGATCCGGCGACGAGGATGAGCGCACCGAGCGTGACGAGGTAGCCGTCCACCACCCACTGCTGCGTCGTGAGCCCGCCGCCCAGCTCGCGGTCGATCGCGGGAAGGGCGACGTTCACGACCGTGCCGTCGAGGAAGGCGACGAACGAGGCGAGGATCGCGATCCACAGCACGCGCGTCTGCGAGGGAGCGCTCATGCGCCCAGGCTATGCCGGGCCGGAGACACCGGGGCGCGTGCCGCGGGTTTGACGGTACATCGAAACGTGTACTATCGCATCCATGTCGACCGCCACCGCCACCGCCACCGTGACGCACACGGCCGCGCTCGCCCGCTTCGGCCACGCCCTCTCCGATCCCACCCGCGTCGGCGTGCTGCTCGCGCTGCGCGAGGCGCCGGCCTACCCGGCGGACCTCGCCGACGCGCTCGGGGTGTCGCGGCAGTCGATGTCCAACCACCTCGCGTGCCTGCGCGGCTGTGGGCTCGTCGAGGCCGTGCCCGAGGGGCGCCGCAGCTGGTACCGGCTGGCCGATGCCCACCTCGCGCCCGCGCTCGACGAGCTGCTGCGCGTGGTCCTGTACGTCGAGCCCGGCTGCTGCGCCGGAGAGAGCTGCACCTGCGCATGACCGCCACCGCGTCTGCCGATCGGCGATCCGTCCTGCAGCGGCGCATCCGCTGGATCGTCGCCGCGACCATCGGCTACAACGTCGTCGAGGCGGTCGTCGCCATCGCCGCGGGAGCTGCGGCCTCGTCGGCCGCGCTCGTCGCGTTCGGCCTGGATTCGACGATCGAGGTGCTCTCGGCCGCCGCCGTCGCGTGGCAGTTCACGCGGCGCGACCCGGAGCGCTGGGAGCGCGGCACGCTGCGCGTCATCGCCGTGGCCTTCTTCGCGCTCGCCGCGTACGTCACCGTCACGTCGGTCCTGGCCCTCGTCGGCGGCGCGGACGTGGAGCATTCGACGCTCGGCATCGTCATCACGGCGCTCAGCGTGGCGATCATGCCGTTCCTGTCGTTCGCTGAGCGTCGCGCCGGCCGCGAGCTCGGATCGGCCACCGCCGTGGCCGACTCGAAGCAGACCCTCATCTGCACCTACCTGTCGGCGGCGGTGCTCGCGGGCCTCGTGCTCAAAAGCCTGCTGGGCTGGTGGTGGGCCGACGCGATCGCCGGCCTCGTCATCGCCGCCTTCGCCGTGCGCGAGGGCCTCGAGGCCTGGCGCGGCGACGCGTGCGCCACCTCGGTCGGCATGCTCATGGAGGACGAGCACTGAGCCCGCTCGCCGCGGGGCTCGGATGAGCGGCGAGAATCCATCCCCGTGCTGAGAATCCAGGCGCCCGCGGATTCTCGGCGCGGGCCTGGATTCTCGCGGGCGGGGCGCCGCCGATTGGCGCGCCAGGAGAACGTCGCGTAAACTCGACCCCGGTGACGTGTCCGAGCGGCCGAAGGTGCAACTCTCGAAAAGTTGTGTAGGGCAACCCCCTACCGTGGGTTCAAATCCCACCGTCACCGCCATCGTCGAAGCCCCGCGAACCCTTGAAAACACTGGGATCGCGGGGTTTTCGCTTTGCCCGGAACAGGGCTCGTGAGCAAGAATCGAGCAAGATCGTCCACAGGCGCTTGACGATGGGCGGCGAAGGGAACTACAGCTGGCCAGGCGCCAATTGCTGCGATCGGCCAAGGGAACATCCGCTTATGTCTGTGCCCGACCATACGATGAGGGGCAATCAGCAGAGGCTGAATCGATCGTCGGGCAACAGACAGGGCGGTGTTCTTGATGCCGAGGATGAAGCGGGACGTCGTCACAGACACTGAGCTGCCGCTCGGATGGAAGGACGACGGGAAGTACTGGACCGCCAGCGACGGAAAGAAGACGCTCCTTCGCGATCTGACTCCTGCGGATCGCCATCGGATCAAGACGCTGCTGCACACGAACCAAGAGCAGGTGCTCGACGCTCTGCGTCGCCAACGGGAAGCGGATCTTGCACGCATGTCGCCCGAAGTGCAGGAGTTGTTCGAACGTTTCATCGCGAGCTTCGCTGAAGCCGAAGATGCGCGCACCCCCGAGCAGGTCGACCGCGCCAAAGCGAAAGCTGTCGACGACACGAAGATGATGCAGCGAATCAAGCGGATTGAGGCTCAGGAGGCGGGAGAGCCTGCACTTCGCCGCGGAACCATCCGGCCGCGGCTCTCGCGGCGGTGGGACACCTACTGATGACCACCACGACTCTCATCACGGCTCCCGTGCCGGGCGTTCGCCATGTCAGCAATGCGGCTACCGCTTGGATGCTGGCGGAGGAGATCCTCGCCCGGCGCACCAAGCCACTAGTTGTCATCTCCACTGAGCCGGGCACTCTCACGATCCGCTTTGACGCGGCCCGGATCGCAGATGCCCTCGGCGACCGCGCCGAGGTCGTCACGATCGAGACCGGCCCTGTCTCGATGGCCATGCAGGACCGCTTGCCACCCAAGTGCCAGGTCTTCAACGGCGCCGCGCGCGTGTACGCCCCCGACTTCTGGGTCGACCCCGTCTGGCAGCGCAGCACGCTCCGCTTCGCCGGCGTCGCCCATGACGAGGACCTCATCCGAGACGCCGACGAGGCAGGCGGCACGGGTGTCGCCTTCACCTCAAGCCCCGAGCCTGTGAAAGCCTCCACCAGAGCGACGGCCACGGTGCTGCAGGTCTACGGCGACGGGTCACTCGCCACCGGCCGGCTCGACGACGATCGCAACGTGATGATCCGTGGCGACCGCCTCCCGGCGGAGCTGTCGGTCGGGCTGGCGGTACGACCAGGAGACCGGGTGACGGGCGACCTCAGTCCCGATGGCCTGGAGCTGCAGCTCGATCCGGCGCCGATCGACCTGGAATCCGCATTCCCGGACGGTGCTGTCGCGAGCGGATACGTGGAGAAGACGACCGCGGCTCGAGCGTACGTGGCCCTCCACCCCTCGCACGTGTTCGCACTGCGACGGCGCGACATCACGGACGAAACGGATGAGACACCCATCAACGAGCTTGTCGCCACAGGCACGTTCCTGCCTGTGCGTGTGGGCCGGCTGGACGGCAAGATCACGCTCACCGCGGTTGGGATCCCCGCCGACGCTGAGGTCACGCCTTCGGTGCCGCTCGTTCCGGGGACACCGGGCTGGCTCGAGCCGGAGCGCTTCGCACCGAGCATCGTGCCGACGGCGGACCCATCAGCCGACACCGCGGTGACCCGAGTCAGCGATGGCGCGACTCCGCCTGCCTCGCCTGATGCGCCTCGGGACAGTCCCGCGGCTGCTTCTGACCTGGCTCCGCGAGTCGAGATGCTCGAGGCGGAGCTGGGCGTGCTCCGCAAGGCGATCGCGCGCCTGACGCCGGGAGTCGTGGCCGCGAGCCAGATTCAGCACCTGGAACAGCAGCTGCGTGACGAGGCGCGAGAGAACATCGAGCTCGCATCGAAGCTCGCCGCCGAGCGTGAGGCACGCAAGGACGCCATCAAGGCAGCCCAGGTGGCGCGCAAGAGCAGTGTGGGTACTGCTCCCTCCCGTGAGTACCGCCGCAACCGCTGGATCACCGACGAAGAGTGGATCCGCCACGAGATCTACCTTGCGTGGATCGACCGCATCGACCCTAATGAGCGGCCGTCTACGCCGCTCGGCGACTACTTGATCGGAGAACGCTTCGCATCCTCGCTCGAGTCGCTGGACGACGCTCAGCTCGACAAGGCCATGCGCGCCGTCGTCGACGTTGTGACGGGACGCGCGCACGCAGTTAACGGTCGGGATCTGCACCCATGGCGCTCGGGCACAGGCGGTGATGACCCGCAACGGATCCGTGACGTCGACGGGGCGAAAGGCTGGCGATGCGCAATCGAGAAGAACTCGCCGTCGGCGCGGCGGCTTCATTACTGGGTGCTCCGCATCGGCACGGCCGGCGGACAGGTCGAGCTGTCCCGGGTCGTGCTGCACGACGACTTCGCGGAGTAGAGGCGAAGTTCTGCCCCGCCTGGCAGAGGGGGCAGTCAAACCCGCTCGGCGGGATGCGCCGGCCGGGCCGAGCCAAGCTGTGACTTCCGATGAACCGTCTGCGACGGTTCCGGGGCGACGCTAGACATCCTGAAGCTCCGACGCAAAGTCAGGCCTCGGAACTACCCGTGCTCGTGCTCGAGCCCTTGCCGTTCAGCAATCGGGTGACGAGCGCCAAGGCCCCTGCCATGGCGATCCCTTTGAGGACCGGCTTGCCTTTCTCCCAGGTGATTGCACCACCCTCGGCAAGGGCGTTCCTCCACTGCTCGAGCTCCAGTAGGGCTTCGCGCCACTGTGCCGCAGTGATCGAGTCCCAATCGATCTCGAGCCCCAGGGCGTCGTAAAGCTTCTTGATCGACCCTCGCGAGCTGTCGATCATCCCGATCACCTGCGGCGACTTCTTCCGGTGTAGAAGCCTGTTCGCTTTCGCGCGTTCGGCGCTCGCTGTCATCTGACTCATCAGCTCCGCCACTCCGGCCGAGAGCTCCGTGATCGCCTCTTGTCGGTCCTCCTGGATCGCCCGTCGCTTTGCATCGAGCCCGCCCGGAGAGATCGCAGCCGTGTGCTCCAGCTCGAGCGCGGCGAAGTCGTCCAGCGCGGTGAAGCACCGAGCGATCACCCCGACCCAGAGCTCGACCTGGCTCCGGAGCTCAGGCAGATGGGAGCTCAGATCGCCGACGCGCTTGTGCTGCTCCATGTCGGCTGCGATGCCGCGGAGCTTCTCTACGGCCGTGGACTGGATCTCACGGATCCTCTGCGGAGTGCCGGCGATCTTGTCCCATTCGAGAGCATCGAACGCGCCTGGGGCCCCCAGGGTCTTCTGCGCGGATCGGAGGTGCCGCTCTAGGCCGTTCAATGGACCGATGATGGCGTCGCGCTGACCACGGAGCACCTTGTCGATCTTTGCGTCGAGTGACAACAGGAGCTCGCGCAACTGCTCGGCCTCGGCTTGGCTTGCCGCCTGAGCGAGCCCACCGGCGACGCCTGAGAGCATGCCGGGATTAGCCAGCTTCGCGCCTGCCGACGTGTTGATCTTCAGCCACTGCTTGATGTCGCCGGGGCGACCCGCCATGGCATAGGCGACGCCGGGGACCTCTGTATCGGTGAGGCCGAACTCCTTAATCGCCTCGGCCGACTCCGCGGTGAGCTTGACCCACAGGCCAGATTCGGCAACTGCGTCCACGACCGTGTGGGTAATCTCGGCGGCCGAGCGCAGCATGGGCACCAGCTGCCACGAGGACATCTCCTTTGCACGCTCGAGCAAGCCGACCGAGCGCATGAAACGTTCGACGGCCCCTCTGTTGTTCCCGACGACGAGAAGGTTCTCCCCGTCCCTAACCAGTTCGACTTCGTCGGCCTGCTCATGCGGGTCTTCGCGCTCGGCAGGCTCTTCGCTCATGACTGAAGGATATCGACAGCGATATTGAGCGATGGAT
Organism: Microbacterium petrolearium; assembly: GCF_054782875.1. Classification (NCBI taxonomy): domain Bacteria; kingdom Bacillati; phylum Actinomycetota; class Actinomycetes; order Micrococcales; family Microbacteriaceae; genus Microbacterium; species Microbacterium petrolearium. Next base: position 185,328 of record NZ_BAAGRQ010000007.1, on the reverse strand, counting down.
CTCGAAAGTCCAGATCAGTCGTCGAGACCGAACTCGTCGGTCACCTGCTCGATGGTGAACTTCTGGCGAAGCTTCGCCGCGGTGTTCTGGTTCGCGAACATCCCGTTCTTCCACACCGCGTGCTCGCGCGGCACCGTCTTGGTCCATTCGACGGGCACGACCCACTCGGCGTTCTCGTTCTCGACGTCGCCCTCGTGGCGGTAGGTGCCGACGAGCGGAAGGCTCTGCAGCGGGGTCTCGACGCCGTCGACGTTGACGAGCGCCTCGTTGAACCGTCGGGCCTCGCCGATGACGGTCCCGACGCCGACATAGCCCGCCTTGGGGATGTGCACGAACACCCGGGCGCCGATCGGCAGGTTCTTCAGAGTTCGGGAGAACCACGCGCCACCGCCGCCCGAGACGAAGCCGTACTTCTGCCCGTCGGCCCACTGGCGCGTGCCGCTGTCCTCGCCGAACGCGACGTACCAGTCACTACCGTTCCATGCCTCACGGGTCTTCGTCTGCCGGGCGGGAGCAGCGCCGGGAGCCGCCTGGCCATCGTTCTCGACCAGCCAGGTGCGGGCCAGGTATTTCGCGCCGTTGTCTTCGAAATGGCGGAAGAAAACAACGTTGATCGGCACGGCGAATCCCTCGTTGAGGAACCGCACGATGCGCTCGGTGGCCGCATCGACGCTCGCCGCGACGATCGTGAACGTCTGCATGCTGTTGACCTCCTCAGGGAGGGTCTCGTTGAAGCACTCCGCGAAGGCCTCCTCGAGCGCGACGCCGGGTTTGTACGCCTCGAAGATCGCTTGGATCTGAGTGCGGCCCAGCCCCGCGACCCAGGAGCCGTAGTCCAGCGCCTGCGCCGTGACATCGCGCGGAGTCTTGTCGCGCTTGAGCTCGATGACGTGCACTGCGGCAGTCTCGTCGAGCGCGAGCAGGTCGATGAATCCGCCGAAAGCGGTCGGGACCTGGCGGCCGATGATGAGGAGCGTCTCGCCGAGCATCGACGGGTCGGACTCGATGTAGGTCTCGAGGCGGGACTCGAGGCCGATCGAGGTCGGCACGATGCGACTGAGCCGGCCACCATCTGCGCGCCACAGGCCCATTTCAACTGCCACGATTGCTCCCCTTCAGCTAACCAAGAAACCCGTCGAACGCCCAGACTGCTGTCCTTCACGCGTCCCCCCGTGAATCATTTTCGAACATCGACAGCCCCAGCCCCTTGAACTCTTCGCCCGCGGCCCGCTGGAAGGTCTCCTTGAAGCGGTCGGCACTCGCCCACGCGCAAGCCCCCCAAGCTCCACCCCGCGGCTCTCCCTGTCGTCCAGCAGCTCGGTCTCCGGGCCGTACTGGTAGCTGACGATCCGCACGCTGCTCGTCCCCTCGACGCGGTTGTAGAAGTACGTCCGGAACTGGGCGCTGCTCGGGGTTCCGCGCAGCTGAACGAAGTGTCCGAGGCGCACCAGCGACTGCGATCCGTCCCGGTCGAGGTAGATCGGCACGCAGCGCTGCGAAGGTCGGGCACAGCGTCGACGCACCTTGGGAAGGGCGTCAGATACCGGAGTCCCTTGGGCCGGTTTCAGTTACCGTGATCACCGGCGCCGCGAGGCGAGCGCGACTGAGCGCGTCGGCCACGTAGTCGAGGTCGTCCTCGAATAGGTCGGCGTATGGAGCGCGCCGCGTCGTGACGGCGGTTGATCGGTTCGACGAGCTCGCGCCGCGGCTGCGGCGCTGGCCCGATGTCGAGGCGCACGACCTCGTCGCCGCCGACGCGAGCGATCGCCTGATCCTGTCGGAGGCGGGCGACGTCGGGGGCGAGGTGGTCGTGATCGGCGACCGCTATGGCGCACTCACGCTGTCGCTGCTGGCGGCAGACCCCGACGTCCGGATCCGCGTGCATCAGGACGCGATCACTGGGGAGCGCGCCCTGGCGGCGAACGCCGCGGAGCTCGGGATGGCGCTCGACCGGGTCGCAGGGCACGCGCTCGACGCGGGTCTCGTCGCCGGCGTCGAAACCGTGCTGCTGCAGCTGCCGCGATCGCTCGATGCGCTCGACGAGATCGCGGGCGTGATCGCGTCGGGCGCCGCCGACGAGGTGCGCGTTGTGGCGGGCGGCCGCGTCAAGCACACGACGCTCGGCATGAACGACGTGCTCGCACGGCACTTCCGGGCGGTGGCGGCGAGCCGCGGGGTGAGCAAGTCGCGCGTGCTGCGCGCCGCGGGGCCGATCCGCACGGCGGGCGGCGGCTGGCCGCGGGCGCAGGAGCATCCGGATCCGGGCCTGACGGTGTGCGCGCACGGCGCCGCATTCGCCGGGACGTCGATCGACATCGGCACGCGGTTCCTGCTCGGCTTCCTCCCCGACATGCGCGACGCCGACACCGCGATCGATCTCGCCTGCGGCACGGGCGTGCTCGCGACGATGCTCGCGAAGGCACGCCCCGCGATCCGGGTCATCGCCACCGACCAGTCGGCGGCCGCCGTCGCGTCGGCCCGTGCGACCGCGGCGGCGAACGGCGTCGTGGACCGGATCGACGTCGTGCGCGACGACGGCCTCGCCTCGCAGCCGGACGCCTCCGCCGACCTCATCCTGCTCAATCCGCCGTTCCACTCCGGCGCGGCGGTGACCGACGCGATCGCGCCGCGACTGTTCGCGGATGCCGCGCGCGTGCTCCGCCCGGGCGGCGAGCTCTGGTGCGTCTACAACTCCCATCTGGGGTACCGCCCGGTCCTCCAGCGCACGGTCGGACCCACCCGTCAGGCCGGGCGGAACGCCAAGTTCACGGTCACGGTGTCGACCCGGCGCTGACGCTCGCGAGCTGCCGTTCACCCGGTGTCAACCGCGAAGGCGCCACTTCTTACACGCTCGTTACCTGCGCGTAACGGCGTCCGGAGCGCGCCCAGCCGCGGAAATCCGCGGGGCCCGACGCTCGCTCGGCGCGGTCCGGCGCGCCACGAACCCGTGATGTGCACGGTGCCCAATCTCGCCCGCCTATCCGAGTGCACACCGCACAGAGGGTGCCCCGCCGCGTTGCTAACGTCGCCGCTCAACCGACACGCAACGCCGAGGAGGCACAGTCTTGAGCACGTACAGGGTGTCAATGGACATCGGCGGAACCTTCACCGACATCGTCAGCTACGACGACGAGAGCAAGCAGTTCCGCGCCACCAAGGCGTCGACCACGCCCGGCCACCTGAGCACGGGCGTGCTCAACGGTCTCGAGTCCCTTATCGGCGATCTCGCCGACATCGACTTCGTCGTCCACGGCACCACGCAGGGCCTCAACGCGTTCCTCGAGCGGCGCGGCGTACGCGTGCTGCTGCTGGCGCCCGCCGGGCTCGAGGACGTCTACCACATCGCCCGCGGACCCCGGCACGAGCTCTACAACGCGCAGTACCGCAAGCCCGCCCCGCTGATCGACCGGCGCGACATCGTCGGGATCCCCGGCCGCCTGCAGTACGACGGCGCGGAGATCGTGCCGCTCGACGAGGCCGCCATCCGGGCCGCCGCCGAGCGGGCGCGGGACGAGGAGTACGGCGCGATCGCGGTCGCCTACCTGTTCAGCTACAAGAACCCGGCACACGAGCTGCGCACGCGCCAGATCCTGCAGGAGGTGCTGGGCGAGGACTTCACCGTGTCGCTCTCCCACGAGTCGGCGAAGGAGTGGCGCGAGTACGAGCGCACCTCCTCGGCCGTGATCGAGGCCTACACGGGACCGGTCGTGCGCAACTACCTGCTCGACCTCGAGCAGCAGCTCGCCGACCGCGGCATCGACGTGCCGCTGCACATCATGCAGTCCTCGGGCGGCGTCCTCACGGCGCGCTCGGCGCGCGAGCGGCCGCTGCAGACGCTCCTGTCCGGCCCCGTCGGCGGAGCGATCGGCGGCAAGAAGCTCACCGAGATGCTCTCGAACCGCAACCTCATCGGGGTCGACATGGGCGGGACCTCGTTCGATGTGTCGCTCGTGATCGACGGCGAGCCCGACGTGTCCACGGAGGCGGAGCTCGAGGGCCTGCCGATGCTGATGAGCGTCGTGAACATCCACACGATCGGCGCCGGCGGCGGATCCGTCGCCTGGATCGAGGCCGGCGGACTGCGCGTGGGACCGCGCTCGGCCGGCGCGATGCCCGGCCCCGCGTGCTACGGCCGCGGCGGCGTGGAGCCGACCGTGACGGACGCCAACGTGGCGCTCGGCCGCGTCGACGCGAACAACTTCGCCGGCGGCCAGATGACGCTCGACCGCGCCGCCGCGGAGACCGCGCTGCGCACGGTCGGAGACGAGCTCGGGCTCGGGCTCGTCGAGATCGCCGAGGGCATCTGCGACGTCGCCAACTCGCAGATGGCGCAGGCCATCCGCACCATCACGATCTCGCGGGGCATCGAGCCGCGTGACTTCTCGCTCGTGGCGTTCGGCGGGGCGGGCCCCATGCACGCGGTCTTCCTCGCGAAGGAGCTCGGGATCCGGGAGACCGTCGTGCCGCGCTTCCCCGGGGCCTTCTCGGCCTGGGGCATGCTCAACGGCGACATCCGCCGCGACTTCTCCGAGCCGTACTTCTTCCTCGACGAGGACCTCGACCCCGCCGACATGACGCGCCAGCTCCGTCACATGGAGGGCGAGGCCCTCGAGTCGCTGCACAGCGAGGGCATCCCGGCGGAGAACCGCCACGCGGAGAGCTCGGTCGACGTGCGCTACGTGTCGCAGGAGTTCTTCCTGACGGTGCCGCTCACCTCCGCCGACGAGCCGCTGGAGGACGGCTTCCTCGACCGCCTCGCGACCCGGTTCGCGGACATGTACTTCGACCGCTACGGGCACTCCAACCTCGGCGCCCCGATCGAGGTCGTCACGCTGCGCACGCGCGTCGTGGGGCGTCTGGAGAACGCCGAGACGCACGAGCTCGCGGCCGCCACCAGCCCGGACTTCCGGCACGAGATCCGCCGGGTCGTGTTCGACCGCGAGGAGCGGGACACCCTCGTCGTCGACCGCGAGGACCTGGCCGCCGGGCACACGTTCCAGGGCCCCGCGATCGTCGTGGAGGCCACCGCCACCACCGTCGTCCCGCCGGGATTCGAGGTCTCGGTCGACTCCTACGGCACCCTCCTCATCCGCAATCTTGAGATCGAAAGCGAAGGCTGACGCATGACCACGATCACCTCGGTCCGCGTGGACCCCGTCACCGTCGAGATCATCCGCAACGCGCTCACCAGCGCCGCGGACGACATGAACGCGACGCTCATCCGGTCGGCGTACTCGCCGATCCTCTACGAAGGCGGCGACTGCGTCGTCGCGCTGCTCGACCGCCACCATCAGGTGCTCGGCCAGTCTGCGGGCCTGCCGCTGTTCCTCGGCAACCTCGAGACGTGCTCCAAGGCCGTCGAGGACCGCTTCGGCGCCGACGTGTGGGAGGAGGGCGACGTCTGGATCCTCAACGACTCCTACCTGGGCGGCACCCACCTCAACGACGTCACGATCTTCGCGCCCGTCTTCGTGGACGACGCGCTGATCGGCTTCTCGGCCACGCGCGCCCACTGGATGGACATGGGCTCCAAGGACGTCGGCGGCTCGATGGACACCGTCGACATCTTCCAGGAGGGCTTCCGCATGGGGCCCGTCAAGCTCATCCAGGCGGGCCAGGAGACCGACGTCGTCGAGCTCATCAAGACCAACGTGCGCTTCCCGTACCAGACGATCGGCGACATGCACGCGATGGTCGCCGCGCTGCGCATGGGCGAGGTGCGCATGAAGGAGCTCGTCGGCAAGTACGGCGTCGAGGTCATCGACCAGGCGCGCGACGAGATCTTCCGCCAGACGGAGGAGCTCGAGCTCGAGCGCGTGCGCAGCATCCCGGACGGCGTGTACGAGGCAGAGGGAGTGCTCGACAACGACGGCATCGACCTCGACACGCCCATCCCGATCAAGCTGAAGGTCACGGTGAGCGGGGACTCGATCGAGTTCGACGTGACGGAGTCCGCCGACCAGACCCGCGGTCCCGTCAACTGCGGCGTCGCGCAGGCCATCTCGGCCCTGCGCGTGGGCTACAAGCTGCTGATCAGCCCCGACACCAACTCCAACGGCGGCTCGTTCCGCCCGCTGACGACGCGCGTGCGGGAGGGCTCGGTGCTCGGCGCCGTGGCTCCCGCTCCCTGCCAGTGGTACTTCTCGCACCTCGGGCTGCTGATCGACCTCGTCTCGAAGGCCATGGCGCCCGCGCTGCCGGACCGCGTCGCCGCTGCGAGCCACGGGGACTCGATGATCATCACGACCGCGGGCTTCGACCCGCGCTACGGGCGCAACTGGGTCACGATGGAGGCCACGCTCGGCGGCTGGGGCGCGTGGGAGGGGTCGGACGGAGAGTCCGCTCTCATCAACAACGTCAACGGATCGCTCAAGGACCTTCCGATCGAGATGCTCGAGACGAAGTACCCCTTCCGCGTGAGCGAGTACCGCATCCGCACCGACTCGGGCGGTCCCGGCAAGTGGCGCGGCGGCAACGGCGTCACGCGCGTCTACGAGTTCCTCGCGGACTGCGTCGTCGGCCTGTGGTTCGAGCGCTCGAAGACGCCGGCGTGGGGACTGTTCGGTGGATCGGACGCGACCGGGCCGCGCGTGAGCGTGAACCCCGGCACGCCGGACGAGTACCAGGCGCTCAAGGCGAACGCCCGCCCCGTCAAGCGCGGCGACGTCGTGCGCCTGGAGGTCGGCGGCGGCGGCGGCTACGGCGACCCCGCCGAGCGCGACCCCGAGGCCGTGGCGTACGACCTCGCCAACGGGTTCATCTCGGTCGAGCACGCGCAGACGCACTACGGCTACACCCCCACCCCGTGATCGGCGCACGCGCCGGAAAGGACCACTCATGAAGAAGACGGTGCTCGGGGGCCTCGCGGCCCTCGGAATCGGAGCGCTCGCGCTGGCCGGATGCGCCGGCGGCGGTGCCGCGGCGGGCGGCAGCGAGAACGGGGACGACGCGATCTCGATCGGGTTCCTCGGCTTCGCCGCCTCCAACTCGTTCGCGCAGGGCACGTTCAAGGGCGTGGAGGAGGCCGCCGAGGAGCTGGGCGCCACCGCCACGTTCGTGGACGGCAACTTCGACGGGCAGCAGCAGGTGCAGCAGATCAACGACGCGATCACCGCGCAGAAGTACGACGTCATCATCATCCAGGCGAACGACAACCTCGCCGTGCAGGAGCCGCTGCAGCGAGCGGTGGACGCCGGCATCAGCGTCGTGGTGGAGTTCACGCCCGTCGGGCCGGACTTCGAGACGATCGAGCCGCAGGTGGACGGCGCCATCAGCGTGGTCGACTCTCCCGTGCGCAACGGCGAGGTCCTCGCGGACCTGGCACTGCAGGCGTGCGACGAGGTCGGCGACGACTGCACGGTCGCCTACATGGAGGGAAACCGCGCGCTGCCGCTCGACAACGCGCGCACGCAGAAGGTCATCGAGACGCTCGAGGCCGCCGACGGCGTGGAGGTCGCCCCGAGCGTCCAGGGCGGGTACACGCAGGACGAGGGGCGCGCCGCGTTCCAGGACATCGTCCAGGCCCACCCGGACGTCGACGTGGTCATCGGATCCTCGCAGGCGGTCGGCGGCGCGGCGCTCGCGGCCGGCGAGGACTCGAAGGTGAAGTTCGTCGCGAACGGCGGCTCGATCACGGCGGTCGAGGCCGTCCGCAGCGGCGCCTGGTTCGGCGCGGCCGTCCTGGACGTCGTGGCCAACGGCCGCAAGGCCGCCGAGCTCGGCGTCGCCCACTTCCAGGGCGAGGACGTCGAGACGACCGTCGACGAGACGACCCTCGCCCCCAACGGCGCGATCGGCACCAAGGCGGCGCTCGACGAGGCCGACTTCGTCTCGCAGTACGACGACTGACACGCGCACCGGGGCCGGCGCACCGCGCCGGCCCCCATCGCACCGCAGCCGGCGCACCGCGCGCAGGCCTCCATCGCACCGGAAGGTGAGGACATGACCGCACAGCGGGAACAGGCCGCGCGGGTGACGGCCCCGACGATCGACCTCGAGGGGGTCGGGAAGCGGTACGGGGGCGTCTCCGTGCTGCGCGACGTGTCGCTGACGATCGCGCCGGGCGAGATCCACGGGCTCCTGGGCGAGAACGGCGCGGGGAAGAGCACGCTGCTGAAGATCCTCGGCGGGGCGATCGCCGCCGACGACGGGCGCATCGCGTTCGACGGCGAGCCCGTGCGCATCGCGCGCCCGCGCGACGCGATCGCGCTCGGGGTGTCCCTCATCTCGCAGGAGCTCTCGCTCGTGCGCGCGCGGTCCGTGCTCGAGAACGTGTTCCTCGGGCGCTGGGCGCAACGGGCGGGCTTCGCGCGGCGCGCGGACGACCTGCGGGTCTTCCGCGAGCTCAGCGCGCAGACGGGCTTCGACCTCGACCCCTCGGCGCCCGTCTCCTCGCTGTCGGTGGGGCAGGCGCAGCAGGTGGAGATCCTCAAGGCGCTCGCGCGGGGATCCCGCGTGCTCTGCCTGGACGAGCCCACCGCCGCCCTGGGGGAGGCCGACACGGAGAACCTGCTGCGGGTGCTGCGCGCGCTCGCGGCCGGCGGCACGACCATCGTGATCGTGTCGCACTTCCTGGAGGAGGTGCTCGGCATCGCCGACCGCGTCACCATCCTGCGCGACGGCGGTCACATCGCCACGGACTCGGCCGCCGAGCACACACCGGCCTCCCTCGTGCGGCTGATGGTCGGGCGCGAGGTGCAGGCGCTCGCGAAGTCGCCCGCCCCGCTCCCGCCGGACGCCCCGGTGGTGCTGCGGGCCGACGGACTGACCGGGGGCCGCATCGCCGACGTCTCGCTGCACGTGCGGCGCGGGGAGGTGCTGGGGCTCGTCGGGCTGGTCGGCAGCGGCCGGACCGAGACGCTGCGCGCGCTGTTCGGCGCGGATCGGCTCGCGGCGGGGTCGCTCACGGTTGGCGGGACGCCCGTCGGCCGGCCCTCCGTGCGCTCCGCGATCCGGCGCGGGCTCGCGCTCGTGCCCGAGTCCCGCAAGGAGGAGGGCCTCGTCCTCGGCCGCGCGGCCGCCGAGAACATCGCGCTGCCGTCGCTGGGGCGGCGCCAGCTGGGCGGCTTCGTGCGGCGCGCGGCCGAGCGCCGCGACGTCGACAGGGTCGCGGCGCTGCTGGATGTCCGCGGCGCCGTGCGGGAGATCCCCGTCGGCCTGCTCTCCGGCGGGAACCAGCAGAAGGCGCTGTTCGCCAAGTGGCTCATCGACCCGCCCCGGGTCTTCCTCGTGGACGAGCCCACGCGCGGCGTGGACATCGCCGCGAAGGTGAAGATCCACGACCTCATCCTCGACCTCGCCGCCGCGGGCACCGCCGTCATCGTGGCGAGCTCCGAGCTGGAGGAGGTCATGGCGCTCTCGCACCGGCTCAACGTCATGCGCGGCGGGCGCATCGTCGCCGAGTTCGACGCCGGCGCCGACCGACACGACATCCTGGCCGCGGCCTTCCACTAAGAGGACTCGACATGACCACTCAGACCACCCCCACGCCCACCGCCGGGACGACCACGACCGCGGCCGTCGCGGCGGCAGACCGGCGGCGCCGGCGCATCGAGATCAAGGACTTCGGCGTGCTGATCGGGCTCGCACTCATCGTGGTCTACCTGAGCGTCGCAACAGACACGTTCCTCACGGGTCCGAACCTCGTCAACGTGCTCGACCAGATGGCGATCGTGGGGCTGCTCGCTGTCGGCGCGACGCTGTGCATCATCAGCGGGGTGTTCGACCTGAGCTCGACCGCGACCCTCGCGCTGTCGGCCATCGCCGGCGTCTACGCGACGCAGGCGCTCGGCCCCGGCCTCGGCTTCGTCGTGGCGCTGCTCGTCGGGACCGCGCTCGGTGCCCTGACCGGCACGCTGATCGTGCTGACGCGCGTGAACTCCTTCATCGGGTCGCTCGCGATCTCGATCATGTACCGCGGCATCGCCACCGTCCTCACGGGCGGCATGATCGTCGCGGCACCGCAGGAGACGATCGGGGGCTTCCGGTTCTGGACGCAGCCCGTGCTGTTCGGGATCACGGCGGGCGCGCTCCTGATGCTCCTTGCGATGCTGGTCTTCGGCGTCGTGCTGTGGGCGACGACGTTCGGACGCCGCGTGTACGCGGTCGGCGGCAACGAGGAGGCGGCGCGGCTCAGCGGCGTCCGCACGCCCTCGATCCACATCGCCGTGTTCGCGATCAGCGGTCTGTGCGCCGCGGCCGCGGGCATGGTGCTCGCCGCGCGCGCGGGATCCGCGCAGCCCGGCATGGCGACCGGCATGGAGCTGACGGCGATCGCCGCGGTGGTCATCGGCGGCACGAGCATCCTCGGCGGGTCCGGGGCCGTCTGGCGCACGCTCGTCGGCGTGGTGCTGCTGACGGTGATCGCCAACGGCTTCAACCTTCTCGGGTGGGACACGACGTACCAGCAGGTGGTCACGGGCGGGCTTATCCTTGTCGCGGTCGCCGCGGACAGCTGGCTCACGTTCCGTTCGCGGCGCAGATAGCCGTGCATTCCCGCCCCGGCCTGAGCGAACCGGAAGCCCGGCAAGGAGGAGACCACAGCGTGAGGCGCGTCGGCGTGCGCGTCGCGCCCGACGCGATCTCGGTCGTCGCCGTCGGCAGCGACGGCGGAAGCGTGGAGTCCGCGTTCGCGGTGGCCGGAAGCGTGCCCGATGCGATCGCGACGGCGCTGCGGGGCCTGCCCGCCGAGTTCCGCCAGGAGCGCGCGGTCCTGGTCTTCGACGTCGGCGCGGCGCTCGCGCCGTGCGATCCGCGGGCGCTCGTGGTGATCCGCATCGCGCCCAGGGCGCCGGTCGACGAGGTCCACGACCGCGGCCTCGCCCTGTCGCGCGAGGCGGCGGTCGTCCACATCGCGGGCGGCCACAGCACGCTGGGCAACGAGCTCGCGCCGCTCGACACGGCGGGCCTGCACGCGGTCGCCGCCACGCTTCCGCGCGGAGCCGTGGTGGTCGTGACCGCCGTGGGCTCGATGGTGGACGATCAGCACGAGCGGGCCGCGGCCGACATCGTGCGGCGCGCGGCCGACCCGGCGAGCATCGTGCTGTCGTCGTCCTTCTTCGCCAACTCGGTCCGCGAGCGCGAGCGCACGGCCGTGCTCAACGGCCGCCTCCTCGCCAGCGCGGAGGCCCTCGCGGAGGAGATCTCGGACGCCGCCTCGCTCGTCGCGCCCCGGGCGCGGCTGTTCTGCTCGGTGAACGAGGGAGGCTGCGCGCCGCTCAGCCGCCTGCCCGTCATGCCCGTGCATTCGCTCGCCTCCCACCGCGCCAACGAGCTGATCGGCGCGGCGTCGGTCGCGGGCGTCCGAGACGGACGCATCGTGGTCGCGCGCGAGGACGGCGCCGTGCTCGGCGAGCTGATCGACGGCCTGCCGACCGTGGTCGGCAAGACCGAGGTGCGCGGCGCGAGCATCGCGTCCATCTGCGCGAATGCGGCCCCGCTGAGCGACGCGCTGCTGGGGGGCCACGAGGGTGCTCCGCCCGCCGTATCGAGCGGCGACGCCGCGCGCACGCTGGCGTACTTCGGCCTCGCCGCGGCGGCGGGGACGGACCTCGACCTCGTCTCGCTCGGCGCTGCGCTCTCGCCGCTGTCGTACTGGCGTCAGCGGCTCGTGCGCGTGCGCAGCTCCGACGAGATCGCCAGGGCGCTGAGCGAGGCGAGGGCGCTCGCGACCGCGCGCCTGGTGTCGTTCGGCGCCGCCCTGCCCGACGTGACCGTGACCGAGTCCCAGGTCGTCGGCAGCACCTACGGCGACCCGCAGGTCGTGCGCGTGCGGGTGCGCGCGATCGCGGCGATGTCCGAGTCGGTGCTCGTCGGCGCGGGGGACGGGGGTGCGACCTCCCGTCCCGTCGGATCGGCCGCGCCCGGCGCGGCGGAAAGGGAAGTGCCATGGAGCTGAGCCTCGAGGACGTCGAGCACCTGAGGGTCGGTGCGCTGTTCCTCGCGTGCGCGGTCGACCACGACCAGTGCAACGAGTACGCCGATCGCGTGCGCGAGATGATGGCGGCGACCGGGCGGGGGCCCCGCGTCGTGCCCCTGGACGCGCTCCCGCCGTCCGCCCCGGTCGTGTCGCTCGGGTTCGTGATGCGGGGGCTCCCCGTCACCGAGCTCGCGCCGACCGGGGACGAGTTCGTGCGGAGCCTGCGCCAGCTCGAGGCCGCGATGGGCGTGCAGTTCGCCGGGATCTTCCCCCTCGCGGCCGCCAACATCAACGCCATGGTGCCGCTGCTGGCGTCGCTGCAGACCGGCCTGCCGGTCGTGGACGCCGACCCCATGGGGCGCGTGTTCCCCCTGCTCAGCCACACCACGCTCGCGGCGGCCGGCGAGCCGGTCGGCCCGATCGCGGTGACCGGGGCGACGGGCGAGTCCGCCGTGGTGCACGTGGACACGCCGCAGCGCGCCGAGCGCATCGTGCGGGCACTGGCGGCCGAGTTCGGCGGCTGGGCGGCGACCGCGTCCTACCCCGTCTCGGTCGCCGCCCTGCGCGCGGGCGGGATCCCGGGGACCGTGAGCAGGCTCATCGACCTGGGCCGCATCCTCGCCGCGCCGGTCGGCGGGCGCGAGCGGGACGCCCGCCAGACGCACGCGGCCCTGACCGAGCTCGTCGGCGCGCGCCGCGCTATCCGCGCGCGCGTCACCGACGTCGAGGGGCTCGCGCGGCCCGCGGCGCTCGATCAGCCCGACCTCCCGACCAGCGTCACCCTGTACGACGAGGCGCGCAGCCGCGTCATCCGGCTGGAGATCCAGAACGAGATCCTCATCATGATGGTGGACGGCGCGGTCGAGGCGGTCGTGCCCGACGTCATCACGATGCTGCGCGCGTCCGACGGGCAGGTCGCGAGCCTGGAGGACCTCTGGATCGGCAACAAGCTCGACCTGCTGTCGTTCCCGGCGGCGCCCCAGTGGTACGAGCCGGCCGCGCTCGCGCTCACCGGTCCGGAGGCGTTCGGGGTGTCCATCGGCTCTCGGACGAGGCATGCGTGATGGCGGCGCGTCACATCGCGGTCGGGCTGCGCGACCTGCTGGGAGCGGCACCCCTGACGGACCTGGAGGTGCTGCACCTGTCCGCGCGCGCGATCCTGGTGCGCGACCTCGCCCTCATCACCGACATCGAGGACATCGCGGCGGTCGGTCCCGACACCGTCGTCGTGCTCACGGAGGACGTGGCCCTCGGCGGCTGGATGGTCTCCGCGGCCCTGCGCTACGCGTGGGAGCGCCGCGCCGCCGCGGTCGTGGTGCCCGCGAGCTCGTTCACGGGCACCGTCGTGGACCTCGCGCGGCGCCTGGACGTCTCGATGCTGTCGTCGCACCGCGAGGTGACGCGCGTCGCGCTCGACGTCGCCATGCAGATCGGGGTGCTCCAGGCGGGGGTGCACGCGCGCGTCGCGCGCCTGAGCGAGCAGCTTTTCCGCGCCGACACGATCGAGACCGTCGTCGCGACGCTGTCGCGCGGGCTCGGCGGCGTCGCGGTCCACGCGGAGGTGGGCGGCGTCGCCGTCGCCTCGGCGGGGGAGCCGCCCGCGCGCGCGACGCCCGTCGCCGTGCTCGTGAGCGCCGAGGCGGACGCGGCCGCGGGGCGCATCGTCGCCGAGGTCGCGGAGCGCGACCGGCAGCCGGCGGAGGAGGCGCTGCGGGTCGCGGCGCCGGTCGTGCGGGCGCTGCTGCTGCGCGACGAGCTCCGCGCGGCGTCCGCCGCCGTGCCCCTGCTGTCGCTCGTCGCGCTCGCCGGCCTGCCGGGCCTCGACGGCGACTCCGCGCCGCCGCGGGCGCCGATCCCCGGGACGGTGGCCCCGCGGGGCCGATACGTCGCGGTGTTCCTGCACAGCGTGGCCGGCGACGTCGAGCGCCTCGGCGCGCCGGTCTACCAGGTCTGGCGCCGAGCGCATCCGGGGGTCCCGCTCGCGCGCGTGCGGGACGGCTGGCTGGCACTCGTGCCGATCGCGCACGACGACGGACGCGAGGACGTCCCCGTGCCGCGTGACGTGATGCCGCGCGCGCACCTGCGGCTGCTGTGGTCGGCGGGCGTGGCGACGGGGGTGTCGCGCGCCACGACGGGACCCGATCGGGCGGCGGCCGCGGCAGGGCAGGCGTGGCTGGCGGCGCGGCTCGCCTCCGACGATTCCGGCGCGGCCTACGACGGCATCGTGCTGCCGCTGCTCGACCGGCTGCTCGCGCCCGAGGCCGCCGCGGATCTCCTGCGCGGGCTCTTCCCCCGGCTCGTCGCGGATCCCCACGCGCGCGAGCTCGCGGCGGCCGTTGCCGCCTACCTCGACTGCGCGGGATCCGTCTCGCGCGCGGCGGCGCGCCTCGGCGTCCACCGCAACACGGTGCAGGCGCGGCTACGGCACGCCGCGAGCCTCGGGCTCGACGTGTCCGATCCGGACGCCGTGCTGGGGCAGCACCTGCTGCTCGCCGTGTGGCTCCGCTCCGCCGGCCCCGCAACGGCCGCCGGCACCCACCCCGATGAAAGGAACGACGCATGACGCAGCCCGAGATGACCCTCGATGAGGCCGAGGCCGCGGCCCGGGACCGCCTGGGAGCCGTGCTCTTCACGGTGACCGTGATCCTTCCCGGCCACGAGGAGATCTCCCGCATCCACACGACGCACCCCGACGTCTACGCCGTGGGCGGTCGCAAGCGCCTGGACCCGTCCGGCACGTCGCCCGCGTGGCTCGAGACCGTGGTGGAGGGCCAGCGGCCCTTCGTCGGCCCCGACCGCCCCGCGGTGCGAGACTTCTTCGTCGACTGGGAGACGATCGAGTCGCTCGGATGCGGATCGATCATCAACACCCCGGTGGTGAGCGACGGCCGGACCATCGGCTCGATCAACTTCCTCGCCGCCGAGGGCGTCATGACGGCGGATCGCGTGGACGACGCGCTCGCCATCACGGGCGCCGTCACGCCCGCCGTGGCCCGCGCGCTCGCGGAGCTCGTCGAGGGGGCGCAGGCGTGACCCGGTTCGAGACGCGCGGCGGCACGCTCGTCGTCCGCAACGCCCTCGTGTTCGACGGAGCCTCGCCCGACCTCGTCGAGGGCGATGTCCGCGTGCGCGACGGCGTCGTCGTCGACGAGGCAGGCTTCGACGGCGCGGGGGACGCCACCGTGATCGACGCCCGCGGCGGCGTCGTGATCCCCGGCCTGATCGACGCGCACTTCCACGCGTACGCCGCGAGCCTCAGCCTCCTCCACAACGAGACGCGGCTGCTCAGCTACGTCGCGCTGGTCGCGCGCCGGAGGCTGGGCGGTGCGCTGCGCCGCGGGTTCACGACCGTGCGCGACGTCGCCGGCGGGGACGCGGGGCTGCACCGCGGCATCGAGCAGGGCCTCATGACGTCCCCGCGGTACTACTACTCGGGCGCGGCCCTGAGCCAGACCGGGGGCCACGGCGACCCCACGAGCGCCGACGACACCCTGTGCTTCCACCACGGCCCGGGCCTCGAGGTCGTGGACGGCGTCGACGAGCTGCGCAAGGCCGTGCGCTCGCGGCTGCGGTCGGGTGCCCACGCGATCAAGATCATGGCGTCCGGCGGCGTGATCTCGCCCGTGGACCCCATCCGCAATCCGCAGTACTCGCTCGAGGAGATCCGCGCCGTCAGCGACGAGGCCTCGCGGCGCGGCAGCTACGTGGCCGCGCACGCCTACTCGCCCGAGGCCGTGCGTCACGCGCTCGACGGCGGCGTGCGCTCGATCGAGCACGGCAACCTCATCGACGCCGACACGGCCGCCGCGATGCACGAGGCGGGCGCGTTCCTCGTGCCGACGCTGGTCACGTACGACGCCATGAGCCGGCGCGGTCGCGACTTCGGGCTCACCGAGGTGGGCCTCGCGAAGAACGCCGAGGTGCTCGAGCGCGGCCGGCAGGCCATCGAGCTGGCGCGGGCCGCCGGCGTGCCGGTCGGCTTCGGCACGGACCTGATGGGCGAGCTGGAGGACGAGCAGCTCGGCGGGCTGCGGCTGCAGTGCGAGGTGGTGGGCGCGCTCGACGCGCTCCGCTCGGCCACGAGCGTCAACGCCGAGCTCCTCGGGGACGACCGTCTCGGCCGGATCCGCCCGGGCGCGCTCGGCGACCTCGTCGTCTTCGAGGGCAACCCGCTCGAGCGGCCCGAGCTGCTGTGGGGCGGAGCGCGACGCGTCGTGCTCGACGGCGTCGAGGTGACGTCGTGAGCGACGCGGCGGCCGGATGGGGCGCGGCGAAGCGGGCAGCGTGACGGCGCCCGCGCTCATCGACGCCGCGGGCGTCCTGCGGCTGATCGGGTGGCGCGGCGCCGTGTCGGCCGTCCGCGATGCGCTGGGGGGCGGCCTCGATCCCGCGGCGCAGCCGCCGCGGACGTTCGTGCCGACGGCGGCGGGCAAGCTGATCCTGATGCCGGCCGCGCACGGCGACGCGGTCGGCGTGAAGGTGCTGTCGGTCGCGCCGGGGAACGCCGCGCGCGGCGCGCCCCGGATCCAGGCGACCTACACGCTCATGGACGCCGCGACGCTCACCCCGCGCGCGGTCATCGACGGCGCGGCGCTGACCACGCTCCGGACCCCCGCGCTGTCGGCCGCCGTCGCCGACAGGCTCGCGCCGCCGGACGCCGGGCGGCTCGTCGTGTTCGGCGCCGGGCCGCAGGCCGAGGGCCACGTGCACGCCATGCGCGCCGTGCGCGACCTCCGCGACGTGGTGGTCGTCGCCCGCCGGGCGGCGGCCGCCGAGGCGCTGAGGGCGCGCCTGGCGGCCGCCGGCGTCGCCGCACGGATCTCGGACGCGGACGCGGTCGCGGGCGCCGACATCGTGGCGACGTGCACGTCGGCGCGCGATCCGCTGTTCGACGGCGGGCTCGTGCGCGACGGCGCGTGCGTGGTGGCCGTCGGCTCGCATGATCCCGCGGCGCGCGAGCTCGACGATCGGGATCTCCCGCCCGGACGCATCGATCCAAGTCGTGTCGTTGTCGTGCCAGTTGGCGGGGAACTCGAACATGGTCTGATCATGGCGCAGGATGAGCGAATCGGTGAGAACCGGACTGAACAGCCGCGTCGAAGGGCCCGGCGCCCGCTGACGCGTAATCATTGCTCGGAAGGCTGTGGTCGTGGTCAGCTACCGTGCTCGCCCCGGACCCGTGCCGAGGTGCGGAGCGCCTCTCAACATCAACGTCGGTGCTCCACGGCATGCTGTGGGGATGCGACATGTTGACACCGCCGAGGGGGCAAGGCAGATCGCTCTCGAGATCCTTGGACCGCGCAAGCGCCCCTTCGTGCTGATCAGCACGATCGACGCGACAGGGAACTTTGCGGTCGATCCCGAGCACGTCGCTCTTGAACTCGGGCGGGACGCTGAGGTCGCCACTATCGTCAGCGGAGACGTGACAATGGCACTAGAGTGGACTCTTCCCGAGAAGACGCACGTGTTTGGCGGTGCTGCCCGTTCATATCCGCCCGATTTCGGCACGGCGCCGGACTGGTGGCGGTCGGTCCTCCGCTTTCCGGATCGGAACAGCGTCGATCAACTCGTTGAGGACGCGCTTGCTCAGGTCACAGCGATCGCGATGCCCGCGCCGCAGGAGCGTCAACGGTGGGTCCGCTGCACTGTAGAGCTCGTTTCTGGTGCCGCCGGCAACGTAGGACGGCTCGAGAGCGGAGAACGCGTCATCATCGCCAGCGACCGCCCACCTCCTGGTCTCCCGCTCGCAGGAGGCCTCGTCGTCGGTGAACCTGTCGAGGGCTGGCTGCTTGGGCGCGACCTCGTTCCGGAACCAGCGGACCCGGCGCTCGACGCGCTGAACGACGGAGACGTAACGCTCGCCCGCGTTGCCAAGGTGACTGACCGCCGCGCAAACCTCATGTTGCACCCAGCAGCCGATGAGGTCATCTTGCGTCGTCGCGATGTTGTGCCTGGCGCAGATAAGGGCGAGAACGCCGAGATGAGCGTCGCGGATGTCGTCCGCGTGGGTGAAACCGTCCGCGCCCGAGTAGTGCGCGCCAACAACAGCATCGGGCTCACGCTCATCGATGTCGACCCCACCGCCCCGGTGATTGAGCCGCAGCCGCTACTACGCGGCGGACCTGCCTGGCTACGCGAGGGGGTCCACGCTGAGGTGCACGGACCCAACGTCGAGCCACCTTTCACGCCGACTTTCCCCGATCGGGCACCCGAGCCACAAAGCGCGCCCGTCTCCGCTGCGCCGGTCGGGATTGTTCCGAGCCGTGAGCTCCAGGAAGTGCGCGATGAGGTTGCAGCGCTCAGGGGCGCCATCGGACGGCTAAGTCACGAGCTTCGGACCGGCACCGATCTCGAGGCGCTCGACCGGCTTCGTGATGAAGTCACTAGTCTCTCTGCGGAACTTCACCGCGAACGAGAACGGCGCGGCGAACGAGACAGCATCATCTCCCGGCTGAATCAGGAGTTGCGTGAAGCACGGGCTGGGAGGCCCACAGGGGATGCCGGCACGCGGCGCACGCGCCGCGATCAGTGGGCGTCGGCCGAGCACTGGGTCCGGCATGAAGTGGCCAGTGGCTGGGCTGCCCGAACGACGGCCGGCGAGAAGCGTGAGTATCTTCTGCCGGAATTCGAAGTCGGCCCCAGGTTCGCGCAGTCGCTCGAGATGCTCGACGAGGCGCAGTTCGGCAAGGCAATGCGGACGACGGTCGATGTGTTGTTGGGACGCGCGCCGGCGCTGGGAAGCAGAGACCTTCATCGTCTGCGCTCCGGGGCAGGCGGCAACGACCCATACGTAGAACGCGCCGACGGCGCGAAGTGCTGGCGCGCTTCCATAAAATCGAACGTGCCATCCGCGCGACGGCTGCACTACTGGCAGCTGCCGGGCGGACGAATCGAACTGAGCCGGGTGGTGCTTCATGACGACTTCGCGCCGTAACCGTGTCGGCTTCAGTATTGTGAGCGCGTGCCCATGAGCCGGCCTCTCCGCGCGACGTGGCCGGCTAAGTGCCCCAGGTGCGGCGCGGGCATTTTCTTCTACCGCAACGAGATCGGCTCGAGAGTGTATTTCGACGCTCTCGGCGCCCCTTGGCCGACGCATCCGTGCATGGATCGAGACCGCACTGCTTCGATGCGCACCAGCCGGGAAGTCAGGGAGTCGCGACTCACCTTGGTTGATGACGCCTCCGACACATGGACCGGCGTGCAGCTGCTGATTCTCGAGCACGGGCTGAGTGCCGAGCTATTCGGCGTACACCCAGCCGCCCCGCTCGTACGGTAGCAAGACAGATCTCATGGCCGAGTATGACAAGCACAACCGCCGCATCATTCCGATGACAGTCGCACTGTTCAAGAAGTGGCTCTGATTGCGGCGCGCTCGACGGGCGAGACGTACAACGTGCGAGCCCCGGCGCGACTTGCTCGGGTGATCGCCGAGATCCGCGACGACGTGCTCGTGATCGTCCGCGATCGGCCTCGGGCACAGTTGGGACATCTACGGCGCGTGAGCAAATTTTGAGAAGATCCGAGCGACTTCGAACCCGCCCGAGCATCCCGTCGAACGTCCGCGAACCGCGGAAAATCAAGGCGAACGCACCTCAACAGAGGTGAGAGAAGGCTGCCGACAAGGGTTCAAATCCCACCGTCACCGCCATCACGAAGGCCCCGCCTCTCCTGGAAACACTGGAGAGCCGGGGCCCTTTCACTTGTCATCCTCAGGTCGCGCCGCGTACCAGGCCGCCGGTCGTGAATCGGTTGTCGATGGGCACTTCTGACACCCTTCTTGACGGAAGGAAGCAGATCGACCCCGACGAAGAACGTCCATCGTCGGGGTCGATCAGATGCCGCCGTTTATGGCTGAGTTGGAGGCGCCTGCTTCCAGTTCGGACGGACCTTCCACGCGACGAACGCACTGGCCGCGAAGGCGGCACCCAGGAGCGAAGGGATCCAGATCTGCACCGACGTGTCCGGCGCCACTGCGGCAGGCATGATCAGGATCAGTGCGGCTCCCGTCGCAACGACGATGATGAAGAAGGTGAGGAACCAGCCAACAGAACGCTTCATGTCTAACCTCCGTTGATCAGGTCGAGGCGCGTGAGCAGCAGCTGTCCGGCGGTGGCCATGGTCGAGAGTGATAGCCCGACGATGAACATCGCGATCAGCACGATCCCGACCCGCGGGGCGACATCGCGCGTGCGGCGGAACGTCATCCACACCACCGCCGCGGCGCTGAGGATCGTGATCGTCTGGCCGGCGATCGTGGCGAACGCCATGCGGAGCGCGCTCTCCACCGTCAGTGGCCCGTAGCTGTTGAACGCAATGGCGAGGGCGGCCGGGATCAGGAGCCCCCCGAGCATCAGAACCGTCCGCCGCTTCAGTGCGCGCCGCTGTGCGGCCGGGGCCTCGGTCGCGGGCGCAGTCATGCTCGGACAATATCGGGTTCCGCAGGGCCCGCGCAGGGCCCGCATCGCTCCTCAGCCCACCCCGGCAACCCGCCGGCACAGCATCGCCCCCACCGGCCGGTGCTCGCGCGACGTGCGGCGGTGGGTCTCCAGCACCTCGAAGCCGGCCTCGCGCAGGAGGTGCTCCAGCGCGTCGGCTGGCCAGCGGTAGGCGGGCGCGACGGCGTGGTCGAACGGCTCGACCGCGGTGCCGTCGAAGTACCCGAGCACGAGCAGGCCGCCCGGGCGCAGCACGCGGGCGAACTCGGCGAGCGGAGCCGCGATGCGCGACGGCTCGTGGTGGATGGTCGAGAACCACGAGAGCACGCCGCCCAGGGCGCCGCCGGGCTCGGCGATGTCCTCGATGCTCTCGAGGTCGAAGCGCACGCCAGGGTAGGCCGCGCGGGCGTGCTCGACGAACGACGGCACGAGGTCGATGCCGCGGGCGTCCAGACCGCGCCCGGCGAGGTGGCCGGTCCAGTGGCCGGGGCCGCAGCCGGCGTCGAGCACGCGCCCGTCGACCGCGGCGGCCCAGGAGTCGATGAGCTGCCGATCCGAGGGGTGGACGGCGCCCATGCTGCCCAGCAGCTCGGTGTACTCCGCCGCCCGCGCGGAGTAGGCGGCGGTCACGCCCACAGGGGAAGAAGCGGATCATCTCCGAGGCCTGCGGCCGCACCGCTCGGCAACCGCGGGGTGCAACCGAGCGGTGCGCGCAAGGGGTTCCGCGCCCGGCGGGGGCCGCTCTATCCTGGCCGCGAGACGGGCGCTCCCGCTCGCCTGAGACCCCGAGAAACGAGGTGCGAGATGGACGCGATGATGATGGACGCGATGGCGAAGGACATGAAGTCGATGCCCGAGATGGCGTCGATGGACATGTCGGTCATGCAGGCCTGTATGGACGCCTGCTCGGCCGCCGAGCAGGCCACGACCATCTGCTCGACGCAGATGATGGACTGCGCGCCGACGTGCATGAACTGCGCCGACATGTGTCACACGACGATGCGCTCCATGATGCGCATGCAGGGCATGACGCCGGCGGCGATGATGCGCATGCTCGAGGCCTGCATCGCCATGTG
Source organism: Microbacterium petrolearium (assembly GCF_054782875.1). Classification (NCBI taxonomy): domain Bacteria; kingdom Bacillati; phylum Actinomycetota; class Actinomycetes; order Micrococcales; family Microbacteriaceae; genus Microbacterium; species Microbacterium petrolearium. The sequence continues at coordinate 163,900 of NZ_BAAGRQ010000007.1, read as the reverse complement.
CGAGGCGTGCGTCGACGCGTGCCGGCCGCACACCGACAGCGAGATCTGCCAGATGTGCATCAAGGCCTGCGAGGCGTGCAGGGACGCCTGCACGGCGATGAAGGACGCGATGATGGCGGCCGCCTGACGGCCGCCTTTCTCATCCCTGTGCCACGTTGAACTGGGCCCGGCCCACCGCGAGCACGCCGTAGCGGCGGTGCAGCGCGACGGGCGTGCCCTCCGGCGCCTCGAGCGCCGCGCCCGATCCGTTCCACAGCTCGTGCAGGTCGCCGTCCAAGTCGCGCACGACCAGGGTGCCCTCGAGCGCGTCGGCGTGCGCGACGATCCCGTCGGTCCACTCGCGCGGCGTCGCCGACGCGACGCGCGCCTGGATCAGGTGCAGCGCGTGGCCCGGCGCGTACGACGAGCACGCGCCGCCGTGCGCGCACATGCACGCCGCACGCTCCCGCACCTCGGCGGGATCGATGTGCTGCAGCGGCGTGGACACGGCGGGTTCCTCTCGACGAAAGCGTTCCGCCCACGTTAGGCCGCCGCGCGCCCACCCGGCACCGCAGCCGAAACGCGGCGTAACGTTCGCCGCCGATCCCCCTCTTGACAGGCACGCACGCCGCGGTAACCTACAACCAAATGGTTGTACAAACGGAGTCGACCGACGACGAGGTGGACCGGATCTTCCGGGCCCTCGCCGATGCGACGCGTCGCGACATCCTGCGCCGCACCCTCACGGGTGAGGCGACGGTGTCGCAGCTCGCCGCCGCATACGACATGTCCTTCGCGGCCGTGCAGAAGCACGTCGCGGTACTGGAGCGAGCGGGACTTGTGAGCAAGCACCGGCAGGGCCGCGAGCGCATCGTCCGCGGCGAACCCGAACGCATCCGCCGCGCCCAGGCGCTGCTGGAGCGCTACGAGCAGATCTGGCGGGGCCGCGTCGCCCAGCTGGACGCCCTGCTCGCCGAAGACTGACGACCGACGCGACACCGAAAACCCATCACCGACGAAAGGCACATCATGCCCCTCACCTCCGTCGAGAAGGACCTCGACGCCCTCACCATGACCGTCACCGCCGAGTTCCCGGTGCCCGTGCGGCGCCTGTGGGACGCGTATGTCGATCCGCGCCAGATCGAGCGGTTCTGGGGCCCTCCCGGCTGGCCCGCCACCTTCACTCGCCACGACGTCTACCCGGGCGGCTTCTCGCACTACTACATGACCGGGCCGGAGGGTGAGCGCTCGGCGGGCATCTGGCAGTTCGAGGCCGTGGACGAGGGACGCTCGTTCACGGTGCGTGACGGATTCGCCCGCGACGACGGCTCGCTCAACACCGACATGCCCACCATGCTCATGACCTTCTCGTTCACCGAGACCGAGCAGGGCTCGCGACTCGTGTGCGTCATGACCTTCCCCTCGCTCGAGGCGCTCGAGCAGCTGCTCGAGATGGGCATGGAGGAGGGCACGCGCGAGGCGATGAGCCAGATCGACGACGTCGTGGCCGACCTCGCGACCTTCGCCGCCGACCTTCCCGCGGCGGCCCAGCAGATCGGCGAGAACCAGGTGCGCGTCACCCGCGTCATCGGCGGAACCGTCGAGCAGGTGTGGCGCGCGCACCACGAGCCCGAGCTCGTGAAGCGCTGGCTGAAGGGACCGGACGGCTGGGTCATGACCGTGGCCGACATCCCGCGGAACGTGGGCGACCGCTACCGCCAGGAGTGGACGCGCGAGGACGGATCCGAGGGGTTCGGCTTCGAGGGCGAGCTGCTCGAGTCCGAGCCGCCGCACCGCGAGGTGACGACCGAGGCGATGATCGGCATGCCCGGCGAGCCCTCGCGCAACGAGCTCACGCTCACCCCGGTCGAGGGCGGCACGCTGCTGTCGCTGCTCATCACCTACCCGGACGCCGCCACGCGCGAGATGGTGCTCGGCACCGGCATGGTCGACGGGATGGAGACGAGCTACGCCCGCCTGGAGCAGGAGGTGCTGGCCGGCTCGCCGGCCTGACGCCCCATCCGAGGCACGAGGAGGCCCCGCCCGACGCGGCGGGGCCTCCGCACGTCCGTCGGCTGGGGGAGGATGGAGGCATGGCAAGCGAGCGTCGTCGTCGCGTCCTCGAGTCCGTGCGCCGGGCCATCCACCGAGACGAATCCGACAGGGCCGCCACCGAGGCGATCCCGATCGTCGACGACGCCCTCGCGCTGCGCGTCATGGACCTCGCGATGCGGGTGGGCGAGTCGATGCTCTCGGTGGGCGCCTCGGCCAAGGAGGTCGTGCTGGCGACCCTGCGCATCGCGAGCGCCTACGGTCTGCGCAGCGTGCACGTCGACATCACGTTCAACTCGATCACGCTGTCGGATCACCGGCACGGCGAGGACTGGCCCGTCACGATCATGCGCGTCGTGCGGGCGGCGGTGCCCGATCACGCCAAGCTGCAGCGGCTGCAGGCGCTCGTCGCCGACGTCGAGAACGGGCTCGACCTGGCGGAGGCGCGCACCCGCTTCCACCAGATCCGCCGCGTGCCGTTCCGCTACCGGCCGGTCGTCGTCATCCTCGCCCAGGCGATGCTGGCCGTCGGGGTCGGCGTGATGTTCGGCGCCTCGTGGTCGATCCTCGCGGTCACCTTCCTCGCGGCCCTGGGCGTCGCGCTCACGCAGGCCGGTCTGGCCAAGCTGCAGGTGCCGCTGTTCTTCAGCCAGATCGCCGGGGCGTTCGTGCTCACCGTGCTCACGGTCATCACCGCGATGCTCGCCCGCGCCGGCATCGAGCCCTTCGTCGACGTGCGCGCGTCGATCGTCGTCTCATCGGGCATCGTGCTGATGCTCGCCGGCCTCGCCGTCGTCGGCGCCGCGCAAGACGCCATCGACGGCTTCGCCCTCACGGCCGGCGGCCGCCTGCTCGAGCTCATGCTGCAGACGCTCGGCGTCGTGCTGGGCATCGTCGTGGGGCTCGAGCTGGCCCGCGCCCTCGGCGTGGGCATGCAGCCGCCGACCGAGGCGCTGCCCCTCGGGTCGCTCGGCGGCCAGATCGTCGGATCGATCATCGTCGCGATCGCCGTCGCCGCGTTCAACGGCTCGGGCGGGCGCATCATCGGCTTCAGCGCGCTGCTCGGCGCCGTGGCGTGGGGCGGCTTCGCCGCCGTCAGCGCCGCCGGGCTCGACCAGGCCTCCGCGAGCTTCGCCGGCGCGCTGCTCGCCAGCCTCGTCGGCGCGCTCGTGGCGCAGCGGTTCCACGTGCCGTCGGTGGCGATCACGACCGCCGCGATCGTGCCGCTCGTGCCGGGTGCTGCGGTGTTCCGCGGCCTGCTGGGCCTCGTCGAGTCGGGCGGCGAGACGGAGCACGTGCTCTTCGCCGCCTCGTCGCTCATCACGGCCGGCATGGTCGGGATCGCCCTGGCCGCCGGCGCGACGCTGGGGCTGTTCATCGGCGCGCCCCTGCGCCGGATCGGCGGCCTGCGTCCGTCGGTGCGCGCCGCGGCGAGGCCGACCGCCGGGGGCGCCAGCGTCGCCGTGCGCGACAATCCCGAGGCGCGCGGCTGATCAGGCCGGCGCGATCTCGGCGACGAGCGCCTCGACGCGCGCGCGGATCTCGTCGCGGATGGGGCGGACGGTCTCGATGCCCTGGCCCGCGGGGTCCTGCAGCTCCCAGTCCTCGTACCGCTTGCCGGGGAAGATCGGGCAGGCGTCGCCGCAGCCCATCGTGATGACGACGTCCGACTCCTTCACCGCCTCGACGGTGAGCACCTTGGGCGTGTTGCCGGCGATGTCGATGCCGACCTCGCTCATGGCCTCGACGGCGACGGGGTTGATGCTGTCCTTCGGGGCGGAGCCGGCGCTCAGCACCTCCACGCGGTCGCCCGCGAGGTGCTGCAGCCAGCCGGCGGCCATCTGCGAGCGGCCGGCGTTGTGCACGCACACGAACAGGACGGTGGGCTTGGGCGAGGGCGTCTCGGTCATGCTCAAAGCATAGACCAGTATCTATGTGTTTGGGAAGCCGCTCACCGTGGGAGCAGCTCGTCCAGCAGTCGGCGCACCCGCCGCTCGATCTCGTCGCGGACGGCGCGCACCTCGTCGGGCGGCAGGATCGCGGGATCGGGCAGGTCCCAGTCCTCGTAGCGCTTGCCGGGGTAGACGGGGCACGCGTCGCCGCAGCCCATCGTCACGACGACGTCGGCGGCGCGCACCGCCTCGTCCGTGAGCGGCTTGGGGAACTCGCCGCCCAGCGGCACGCCGACCTCGTCGAGGCTCGCCACCACGTCGGGGGCGAGTCGGGCCGCCGGGGCCGATCCGGCCGAGCGCACGTTCACGCGCGGGCCGGCCAGCTGGCGCAGCAGCGCCGCCGCGAGCTGCGATCGCCCCGCGTTGCGCACGCAGACGAAGAGCACCTCCGGCGTCTCGCGCGGCCCCTGGCCCGCCGCGCGCGCCAGCGCCTCGAGCCGAGACACCGTGAAGTCCGCGGCGCGCGAGCCGAGGTCGCGAGGCGCCTCGCCGCCCGCCGCGAGCAGCCTCATGCTCTCGGCCAGGCACGCGGCGACGGTCTCGCGCGAGTGGATGCCGCGGAAGCGCTCCGCGATCCGGTCGACGGCGCCGTCCGCGTCGAACGGCAGCGGCGCCGACGGTTCCGCGCCGATGATCTCGGCGACGCGGTCGAGGCGCTCCGGGGCGAGCGCGTACCAGACGCGGCGGCCCTCCTTCGCGGAGGTCACGACCCCGGCCTCGCGCAGCGTGATCAGGTGGTGGCTCACGGTCGGCTGCCGCAGCCCGAGCTCGTCCGCCAGGGCGGTCACCGACGCGCGCCGGCCGGGCGCGGCGAGGAGGATCCGCGCGATGCGCGCCCGCGTCGGATCCGCGAGCGCCGCGAGCGGGGCGAGGGCGGTACTCATAGACCCCAGTCTATGGGTTCCGCCCTCGCTCGGCGCGGCTCGCGCTGGTGTCACCGCGCCGAGTCACCGCGCCGGTGTCACCGCGCCGAGTCACCGCGCGCGGCGCTCGATGAGGATCGTGTCGCGCCACTCGCCGGCGTGCGGGCCGGCGGCGGCCTGCGCGATCCGCTCGCGCCGGCCCACCTGGCGGAACCCGACGGCGGCGTGCAGGCGCAGGCTCGCGACGTTCTCGGGGAAGATCGACGACTGGATCGTCCAGATCCCGGCCGCCTTGGCCGCCGCGATGAACGCCTCCAGCAGCGCTCGCCCCACGCCGCGCCCGCGCGCCGCGGGGTCGACGTAGATCGAGTGCTCCACGACGCCGCGGTACACCGGGCGGGTCGACACCGCCGATGCGGCCACCCACCCCGCGACGGTGCCGCCCACCTCCGCGACGAGCCGGGGATGCGCGAGGCGGCTCGCGTCGAACGCCTCCCACGCGGGCGTGCGCGTCTCGAAGGTCGCATCCCCCGTGTCGATCCCCGCCTGGTAGATGCGCTCGACCTCGGGCCAGTCGCCGGGCGCCATCGCGCGCACGTGCACGGGCCCGCTCACGCGCAGCACCCGTCGGCCGTGCTGCACACGCCGGTGGCGGGCAGGACGAGCTCCACGCGGTCGGCCGATTCGGCATCGCCCGCGAGCCACGCCACGACCGAGCGCACCTGCTCGTATCCCGTCTTGAGCAGGAACGTCGGCGCGCGGCCGTAGCTCTTCATCCCCACGATGAAGAACCCGGACTCGGGGTGGGCGAGCTCGCGGTACCCGTGGGGCTCGACGGTGCCGCACGAGTGCACGTTCGGATCGATCAGGGGCGCCAGGCGCCGGGGCGCCTCGACGATCTCGTCCAGGCCGAGGCGCAGCTCGCGCAGCATGTCGAGATCGGGGCGGAAGCCCGTGGCGTTCACGATCAGGTCGGTGTCGTGGCTGTCCATGCCGTCGCCGCGCCGGCCGTGCACGCGCACGCCGTCGCCGTGGGGCTCGAGGCGCGCGATCTCGAAGGAGTCGACCACCTCGATCCGGCCGGTCGCGACGAGCCGCTCGAGGCGCGATCCGAGCTGCCCGCGCCCCTCGAGCTCGTCGTCGGCGGTCGTGACCCGCGCGGCGCGCGCGTTGCGGATCAGCCACGTCGCGCGGGTGCCGGGCTCGAGCTGCGCGAGGGTGGCGAGGGCGACCAGGGTGTTGGCCGCCGAGTGGCCCGCGCCCACGACGGTGGTGTGCCGCCCGGCGAACCGGGCGCGATCGGCGCCCAGCACGTCGGGCAGCGGCGCGACGAGGCGCTCCGCCACGGCGTCGGCGCCGAGCGGATCGAGGCCGTGCGATCCGAGCCGCCCCGGGTTCGCCCACGTGCCCGAGGCGTCGAGCACGGCGCGCGCGCTGCGTTCCTCCGCGCCGTCGGCTCCGTTCAGCCGCAGCGCGAACGGCGCCTGCGCGCGGCCGCGCGTGCGGGTGCGATCCATGCCCTCCCGGGTGACGGCGGCGACCTCCACGCCGGTGCGGATGTGCGGCGCGATGGCCGGATGTGCGGCCAGCGGCGCGAGGTAGTCGCGCACGAGCTCGGCGCCCGTCGGCGCGACGCCGGCCGGCGGCATCGTCCACCCTCCGGCCTCGAGCAGGCGCCGGGCCGCGTCGTCCACGAGGTGCTCCCAGGGCGAGAACAGGCGCGTGTGCCCCCAGCCGCGCACGGCGTCGGCGACGCTGTCGCCCCGCTCGTAGACGACGAAGTCGATGCCGCGCTCGGCGAGGTGGGCGGCGGCCGCGAGCCCCACCGGGCCGGCGCCGATGATGGCGATCGGCAGGCCGTCGAGCCGGTTGCCCGCGGTGGGGGCGGGTGCGATGTCGAGGAGGGTCATGATCCCCATTCCGTTCATTGAAGGATGTCGATGGACACATCCTGCTCGCATCTATCGACATCTGTCAATATCGACTATCTTCGATGCATGGCCACTTCGCTTCCGCTCCTCGACGCCCCCGCCGCCGCGTGCTGCGCGCCCCTCGCGCGCGAGCCGATCTCGGCGAGCGAGGCGGCGGAGCTCGCCCGCACCATCAAGGCGCTCGCCGATCCGGCCCGCCTGCGCCTGCTGTCGATCGTGGCCGCGAGCGAGGGGCAGGAGGCGTGCGTGTGCGACCTCACCGAGCCCGTCGGCCTCAGCCAGCCGACCGTGTCGCACCACCTGAAGATCCTCACGGACGCGGGCTTCCTCAGCCGCTCCAAGCGCGGCACGTGGGCCTACTACGCGCTCGTCCCGGGCGCGCTCGACCGCGTCTCCGAGGTGCTCAAGCCGTGAGCGGCCGCGCTCCCACCCGAGGGGAATCGCCCGAGACCGGCTCGCATCCCGCCGAATCGCCCTCGTCTCGGGCGAATGTCCTCGTCTCGGAACCGGGGATCGCGCGGCGGGCGACGGCGGAGGCGCTCGGATCGGCGCTGCTGGCGGCAGTCGTCGTGGGCTCGGGGATCATGGCGCAGCGGATGTCGCCGGGAGATGCGGGGCTGCAGCTGCTCGAGAACGCGCTCGCGACCGCGCTCGGCCTGGCCGTGCTCATCGCGATCCTCGCCCCGATCTCGGGCGCGCACCTCAACCCCGTCGTCACCCTCGTCGACGCCGCCACGGGCGGGCGGGCGTGGCGCGAGGTCGCCCCCTACGTCGCCGCGCAGATCGCCGGCTGCATCGCGGGGACGATCCTCGCGAACCTCATGTTCGGCGCCGCCGCCGTGTCGTGGTCGACGACGGATCGCGCGGGCGCGCCCCTCCTGCTCGCCGAGGGGGTCGCGACCGCGGGCCTCGTGCTCGTGATCCTGCTGCTCGCCCGCACGGGCCGCGGCGCGCTCGCCGCCCCCGCGGTAGGCGCGTACATCGGCGCGGCGTACTGGTTCACCGCGTCGACGAGCTTCGCAAACCCGGCCATCACGATCGGGCGGGCGTTCAGCGACTCGTTCGCGGGTATCGCTCCCGCCTCGGTGGCGCCGTTCGTCGCGGCGCAGCTGGTGGGCGGCGCGGCCGGCGCGGCGCTCGCCGTGTGGCTGACGCCGCGCCGGGCCTGACGGATCAGGCGTCCTCGTCGTCCTCGCCCTCGGCCTGCGACGGGTGGCCGCCGACCTCGATGGGGTCGCCGGTGTCGGGGGCGTCCGGGTCCTCGCCCTCGGCCTGGCTCGGCTTGCCGGTCGGCACGTCGTTCTCGCTCATGTGGCCTCCTCTGTCCGGTCCAGAATCGCGCCGGGCAGGGGCCGTCGTCAGGGGCTTGACACCGCCGGGATCAGGGGAAGATCGACTCCTCGTCGGGCAGCTGCGGCACCTCGGTGCGCGGGCGCGCCGGACGGTTCGCCGCCCACAGCGCCAGCCCGAGCGCGAGGCCGCCGAGGCCCCAGCCGAGGGCGAAGGTGGGCCACCAGTTCGTGACCGTGCCGACGCCGTCCCACGCGCACCGCCACCCGAGCGGGAACCAGCTCCACGCGCCCGTGAAGACCGCGCCGTGTGGCGCCGCCCAGGCCTCCGCGGCGCACACCTCGGAGGCCGCCTCCGCGGGGGAGCGGAAGACGCCCGCGAGCATCGTCACCGCCGCCAGCAGCGCGAGCGCGAGGCCGGCGCCGATCGCGCCGGGCGCGCGAAGCTCCGGCCGGGGCGGCAGGCCGAGCAGGGGCGCCGCCGCCACGACGCCGGCGCCCACCCAGAGCGGGGTGCCGAGCAGCGCCACGACGGCGACGGCGTACGCGACGGTGATCGACAGGAGCGGCAGTGCGAAGGGGGCGCGCGCCGGCGTGGGCGAGGCGGCCTCGACGACGACCGTCGCGGCACCCGTCGCGACGAGAACGGCGAGGATCGCGAGAAGGCACGCCAGCAGCGCCTGTCCGAACGCGATCATCCGCGACCGCGGCGGGCGGCGGCGTGCAAGCAGCGCGAGCGCGAGGAATGACGCCGCCGCGATGATCGCGCCGACCAGCGCCATGCCGGCGACCGACGGATCGCCGGGGCGCGGGGAAGAGAGCCCGACGAGCGTGAGGACGATGAGCAGCGCCACGGCGTACGGCGCACCGATCGCGGCGGCGGCGTAGCGGAGCGCGCGCCCCCACGGCATCCGTGGTGCGGGAGCCCGGGTCATGCCCCCGAATCTACGGGAACCGCGAGGGGGAGGCAGGCGCGCGGCCGCGTCAGCCCTTGAGGCCTGTCGTCGCGACGCCCTGGATGATGTGTCGCTGCGCGAGGAAGAACAGCACGATCATCGGCACGGTCGTCACCACGCTCGCGGTCACGAGGATCTCCCAGTGCCACTCGCCGCCGAACCCGAAGGCGTCCACGAGCGACTTCAGGCCCCGCGGCACCGTGAACGTGGCGCTGTCGCGCAGGTAGATGAGGCCGCGCATCAGGTCGGTCCACACCGTCTGCACCTCGAACACGAGCGTGACCGCGATGACGGGCCGGCTCAGCGGCAGCGCGATGCGCCAGAACACCTGCCACGGCCCCGCCCCGTCGACCCGCGCAGCATCGAACAGCTCGCGCGGCAGCGACAGCATGAACTGCCGCATCAGGAAGATGTAGAACGCGCTGCCGAAGAGGTTGTGCGCCCACATGGGGGTGAGCGTGCCCACCTGGCCGAGCGAGTTCCAGATGAGGAACGTCGGGATCATCGTGACGGCGCCCGGGAGCATCATCGAGCCGAGCACGAGGGAGAAGAGGAACCCGCGGCCGCGGAAGCGGAAGTGCGCGAAGCCCCACGCCACCATGGCGCTCGACAGCGTCACGGCCGTGGCCGCCAGCACCGTGACGATGACCGTGTTGAGCAGCCACAGCGCCAGCGGCGCCTCCTGCCAGACGGCGATGTAGTTGTCGAACGTGAACGTCTCGGGGATGAGGCGGTTGTCGAACACCTCGCCGCGCGGCTTGAACGACGCGCTCACGAGCCACACGAACGGGTAGACGAAGACGACGCCCACGAGGCACAGCAGCGCGATCGAGACGATCCGCCCGATCCGCGTGCGGCGCCGGCGCGACGGGCCGCGCCGCGCGTCGGTGGCGGCGTCGGCCGCCTCCGCGTCCGCGCTCACGGCCAGGGGCACGCGCTCGGTGACGGCGCTCACTGCGCGGCCCCCTCGTAGTGCACGAGGCGCCGCGAGAGCACCATCTGGACGGCGGTGATCGCCATGATCACGACGAACAGCACCCAGGCCATCGCCGACGCGTACCCCATGTGCAGGAACTCGAACGCCTGCTGGAACAGGTAGATGACGTAGAACAGCGCGGCGTCGTTGCTGTACGTGGAGTTGCCCGCGCCGAAGAAGGCGGTGTACGCCTCGTCGAAGGTCTGCAGCGCGGCGATCGTGTTGACGACGACGATGAAGAACACCGCGGGGCTGATCATCGGCAGCGTCACGCTGAGGAAGCGCCGCCAGCCGCCCGCGCCGTCCAGCGTGGCGGACTCGTACAGCTCCTCGGGCACGCCCCGCAGCGCGGCGAGCAGGATGAGCACCGACGATCCCACGGTCCACAGGCTCATGATCACGAGCCCCGGCTTCACCCACGCCGGGTCGGTCGTCCACGACGGCCCGTCGATCCCCACCGCGCCCAAGGCGCCGTTGATGACCCCGTTCTGGCCGTTGAACAGCAGCAGGAACAGGATGCCCACCGCGACGGGCGGCGTCATCTTGGGCAGGAAGAACACGGTCCGGAAGAACCCGGACGCCCGCCCGGCCCGGTTCAGCAGCGTCGCGAGCGCGAGCGAGACGGCCACGTACAGCGGCACCTGCAGCACGGCGAACAGCAGCGTGTTGCCGAGCGCGAGCGAGACCTTCGGATCCTCGAACAGCTCGACGTAGTTGTCGAAGCCGACGAAGTTCGGATCGTTGATGACGTCGTAGTCGGTCAGCGACAGGTAGGCGCTGTACAGGATCGGCCACGCGGTGAAGACCGCGAAGCCGATCAGCCAGGGGCTGAGGAATCCGAGGGCGGCGAGGGACTCGCGCCGCCTCATCCCTCGCCCTCGACCCTCTCCCAGGCCTCGTCGAGCGCCTCCTGCGCCTGCTGCTGCGCGTCGGCGAGCGCGTCGGCCGGCTCGGCCTCGCCCGTGAGCACGGCGTTGACGGCGTCGTTCATGGCCTGCTCGAACTCGGCGTCGGCGGGGTTGGCCGGCAGGGCGAAGGTGTGCTCGTTGGCCTCGTACATCGCCTCGACGCCCGCGTCCCACGGCTCGCCGCCCGAGGTCACCATGTCGCGCACCATCTCGTCCGCCTCGGCGTTGCCGGTGAGGATGCCGGTGAACGGCTTGCCCTCGGCCTCGCGCAGCTCGAGGCGCGCCTGCGCGGCCGCCTGCCACGCGTCGAGCGAGGTCATCGCCCGCGCCCAGCGGCACGCCGCCTCGGGGTTCTCGGCGCCCGCGGGGATCGCCCACGCCGATCCGGACGCGTACGCGAGCGGCTCGCCCTCCAGGTCGCGCACGGTGTCGAACGCGAGCGGCGCGTCGGGGGAGACGTCGCTGAGCACGTTGACGTACCACTGCTCCATCGGCATGGCGCCCAGCACGCCGCTGGCGAACTGGTTGCCCTCGCCGAAGAAGTCGGCCGAGTCGCGGAACGCCTTCACGTCGGCGAAGCCGCCCTGCGCGTCGTAGATCGACACGGCCCATTCGAGGGCGCGCACGGCCTCGGGATCGTCGAGGTTCGCCTCGCGACCGTCCTCCGACAGCAGGTCGACGCCGGCGGCCTTCGCCCACAGGGGGAAGAACTCCGGGAGCTTGCTGTCGATCCCGATCACCTCGAGGCCCGTGCCGCCGCGCCGCATGAGCGCCTCGTTCGCGGCGGACATGGCCTCGCGATCCGATCCGTTCACGTCGTCGATCGAGAGGCCGGCCGCGTCGAGCAGGTCGGCGTTCGCCATCGTCAGCTGCACGACGTTGAACTCCGGGATGCCGTAGACCGTGCCGTCGAGCGTCACCTGCGCCAGGGCCGACTCGACGTACATCGACATGTCGATGCCCTCGCCCTCGATGCAGCGGTCGAGGGGCAGGATCGCGTCGCGCGCCGCGAGCGAGCCGATCTGGTCGCGGTTGGCGTAGACGAGATCGGGCGGGTCGCCGGTCGCCACCGTCGACAGGAACTGCTGCAGATCGAGCTCGCCCTCGATGAGGCGCAGCTCGACGCCGTCGCCGAGCTCCCGCTCGGCCAGGTCCATGCGGCTCGTCGCGACCTCGTCGACGCCCGAGAACCCCATCACCGAGAGCTCGCCCTCGAGCGTCGCGTCCGCGTCGTACTGCGCGTCGTCGTCGCCGCCCGCGCTGCCGGTGCCGACGGCGCAGCCGCCGAGCAGGCCGACCGCGGCGATCGCCGCGAGCGCCCCCAGGCGTCTGCGGCGTGAGGTCACGTTGCCTGAGAACACCACGTCCCGCTCCCTCGTCATCCTGCCGCGGAGAAGCGCGGCGGGGCGACGCTACGCCCGGCCGCGAGCCGTTCGGAAGGTGCTTGACAAGCGGTTCTCTCCCGGAGAAGCGCTTCTCCGGCGTCGGCAGGCATGCCGGGTCCGGCATATCGCGGACCCCGCGGCGGGGCGATCCCCATGCGGCCGCCACGGGCCGCACCGCGTCTACTGCGACTCCTCGCCCGCGACGTGGTGCGGCAGGCCCACCGGCTTCGCCTCGGACGAGCCGCGCTGGCGCAGGTAGATCGAGAACGCCACCATGCAGCCCACCGCGAGGAACTCCGACTGCCAGTTCTGCAGCGTGCGGCTCCAGAACTCCGGGCTCGCGATGTACGCGAGCCACGTCATCGGCGGCTCGCCGTGCTGTGCCGCCTCCTCGTTCGCCACGGTGGTGCCCGCCAGCGACTGCGCGAGCCACGACAGCACGAAGACGGCGCCCATCACGATGAGCATCGAGTTCGACAGCAGCCAGCGCCGCGCCCCCTCCACCTTCGCCCACGCGGGCGACTCGGGCAGCGCGTGCGGGCCGAGCAGCTGATCCTCCTCGGACCCGCGCCCCTCGTCGCCGGGCTTCTTCGACTCGGGCGATCCGCGCTGCACCAGCCACACCGTGGCGAGGATGAACACGAAGAACTGCAGGAACTCGCTCTGCCAGTTCTCCGCGACGTCGACGACGAACTCGCTCGACGTCACGTACTGCCACAGTCCCTCCTTGGGCCTGCCGTGCCTGACCAGCTCTTCGTTGCTCTGCGCCAGCCCCGCGAAGGCCTGTCCGATGATCGTGGCGAAGAAGATCGCGAGGAAGAACAAGCTCAGGCCCGCGTCGCGTGCGAAGTGCCGCATGTCACCTCCCCAGGGCCGGGATCAGGATCATCAGCGCCAGGCCGACCGTGACGATGGTGATCCAGGCGCCGAAGGCGAACCGCATGGGGCGTCGATCCACGTCTTTCTCCATGCCGCGATCCTCACGCGAGGCGCACGGCGGTGCCACGGGTTGACACGGCCGGCGCCCGAAGCTTGCGGGCATCGGCATGTTGAGCGCCGTCGCGCCCGGCGTCAACCCCGTCGTCAACGCGATTCGCGGTGCCTAGCGTGGCTCGCACGACATCCGCAGATGAGATCCCTAAGGAGGCACGAGATGGCCACGACCACACTTCGCGCGGAGGTGGACGTCGAGGCGCCCATCAGCAAGGTGTACGACCAGTGGACGCAGTTCGAATCGTTCCCGGAGTTCCTGGGGGCCGTGAAGTCGGTCGAGCAGATCGATGACGTGCGCACGCGCTGGACGGTGAGCATCGCGGGCAAGGAGAACTCGTTCTACGCCGACGTCGTCGATCAGGTGCCCGACCGTCACGTCTCGTGGCAGAGCGCCGACGGCACCTTCCACCGCGGCAGCGTCGAGTTCGAGCCGAACGCCGAGGGAACGCACGTGCGCCTCGAGATGGAGTGGGAGCCCGAGGGGCTCCTCGAGAAGGCCGGCGCGGCGCTCGGCATCGACGACGCGCAGGCACGCATGGACCTGCGGCGCTTCAAGGAGTTCATCGAGGAGCGCGACTCGGAGACCGGCGCGTGGCGCGGCGAGATCCACGGCGCGCAGGAGACCTCGCGCGACCAGGGCGGCGTCGCAGGCATCTGACGCGTCCCCGCAACGGCCCGGGTACCACCCGGGCCGTTGCCCGCGCCCGCGATATCGCCCGGCGCGGGTCGGTTAGAGTCGCCCCATGGGACGGTTCCTCTATGGCGCGGCGGCCACAAGCGTCGAGATCGATGACCGCACGCTGGCCCACCTGCGCATTGTCGTCATGAACAAGCTGCGCCGGGGCGAGCCCTTCATGTTCGACACCAAGCTCGGCGAGGGCGAGGGGCGACGCAGCTTCTGGCTGCACCCCTCGATCCCGATGCAGTTCCACTTCTCGGGCGGGCGCGCGCCGCGCCTGAACCGCGCGTGGCTCGACGACCTCATGCTCGCCGCGAGCGGTCCCAACGGGCTCACGATCACCCCCGAGCCGCCCGAGCCGAGCTCGCAGCCGGCGGGCGAGGACTGAGCCGCCCGCAGCTCAGACGAGAAGAGCGCCGATCCCCGAGGGGGTCGGCGCTCTTCTCGTGCGCGCTCAGTTGCGGGCGGGCTCCTGGTCGGGCGGCGACTCGACGTGCTCCTCGGTCAGCATGACGCCGCCGAGCGCGTTCGCCGAGTGCGCCAGCTCCTCGATCCAGGCGCGGTTCAGCTCGGGCGCCTCGGGCTCGTCGAACACGAACCGCAGCGGCAGCGACGGGTTGATCCAGATGGTGCTGCGCCCGGTCGGCTCGGACTCGTGGTGCTTCCACGACACCGTGAAGCTCTCGTTGCGCCGCAGCTTCGCGACGATCACGACCTTCAGGTGAGCCAGCGCGCGGTCCTCGATGTGGATCGGTACGGCGGATCCGCCGTAGTACAGGATGCCCATGGGGCCACGGTATCCCGTGATGCCTCTTCGCGCACGCGCCGCGCGTCGCGCGAGGGCGCCGGCCGCCGCGGGCAGAACCATAGGCTTCTCACAGCCGACGCCGACCCCGCCTGCATAGCGTGAGTCGCATGACCACCGATGCGGCGGACGCGCTCGCCTTCGACGACGAGGCGCTGGCGGAGGCGCGGGAGATCCGCGACGACCTGGCCCGGTTCCTGTCGGAGTACCGATTCGGGATGCGCGAGATCGAGACGAAGATGCTCATCCTGCGCGACGACTTCGAGCACACGCACGCGTACAACCCGATCGAGAACGTGTCGTGCCGGCTGAAGACGCCCGACTCGATCCTCGCCAAGGTGATGCGCAAGGGGATCGAGCCCGACTTCGACACGATCCGCGAGCAGGTCACCGACATCGCCGGCGTGCGCGTGACGTGCAGCTTCGTGAGCGACGCCTACCGGCTGTTCGAGCTGCTGGCGGGGCAGGACGACGTGACGGTGCGCGAGGTCAAGGACTACATCGCGCACCCCAAGCCCAACGGCTACAAGAGCCTGCACGCGATCGTCGAGGTGCCGGTGTTCCTCTCGACGGGGACCGTGCATGTGCCGGTGGAGGTGCAGTTCCGCACGATCGCCATGGACTTCTGGGCGAGCCTCGAGCACAAGATCTACTACAAGTACGAGCGCCAGGTGCCGGTGCGCCTCACCGACAGCCTGCGCGACGCGGCCCTCACGGCCGCCGAGCTCGACGAGCGCATGGAGCGCATCCACCGCGAGATCCACGGCGCGCACCCGCCGATCCGGCCGCTGCGCGCCCTCGACGGGGGCGACGACCAGGTCGCCTGAGCCCGCGGCTCCCGACGCGACATCCCGCGCGCTGTTCCCTCGCGCCCGCCCGGCCGCGTATTCTCGGTCACCGGCGAAGGCCGTCACCGAACGTCGCGAGCGAGGAGCACCATGGCGCGAGCGCAGCGCGAAGTCACCGCCGTCCCCGAGCGGGAGCAGTGGTCCGGGCAGGTGGGATTCATCCTGTCCGCCCTCGGCTCGGCCGTCGGGCTCGGGAACATCTGGCGCTTCCCGGGCGTCGCCTACGAATCCGGTGGCGGGGCGTTCCTCATCCCGTACCTCGTGGCGCTCGTCACCGCCGGCATCCCGATCCTGTTCCTCGACTACGCGATCGGGCACCGCTTCCGCGGCTCCGCCCCGCTCGCGCTGCGTCGCCTCGGCGGCAAGCTCGGCGAGGGGCTCGGCTGGTTCCAGGTGCTCATCAGCGTCTTCATCGCGATCTACTACACGGCGGTGCTCGCGTGGTCGTCGAGCTACTTCGTGTTCTCGTGGGACCTGCGATGGGGCGATGACCCCACCGCCTTCTTCACGGGCGACTACCTGCACGCCGCCGACTCGACGACGGCCCCGTTCACACTCGAGTACATGCCGGCCGTGGCGATCCCGCTCGCGATCATGTGGATCGTCACCCTGGGCATCCTCGCCGCGGGCGTGGTGAAGGGCGTGCAGCGCGCGAACGTCATCATCATCCCGCTGCTCGTGCTCGCGTTCCTGACGATCGTGATCTACTCCCTCACGCTGCCCGGCGCCGCGCACGGCCTCGACGAGTTCTTCACCCCCGACTTCGCGGCGCTCGCCGATCCGAACGTCTGGATCGCGGCGTACAGCCAGATCTTCTTCTCGCTGTCGGTGGCGTTCGGCATCATGATCACGTTCGCCTCGTACCGCAAGCGCCGATCCAACATGACCGGCGCGGGCCTCGTCGTGGCCTTCGGCAACTCGTCGTTCGAGATCCTCGCGGGCATCGGCGTGTTCGCGACGCTCGGGTTCTTCGCGTTCCAGCAGGGCGTCGCCGTCGGCGACCTCGAGGGCCTGACGGGCGTGGGCCTTGCGTTCATGACCTTCCCCGCCATCGTGAGCGAGATGCCCGGCGGCGAGTGGGTCGGTGCGCTGTTCTTCGGATCGCTCACGCTCGCGGGCCTGACGTCGCTCATCTCGATCCTCGAGGTGATCATCGCCGCGCTGCGCGACAAGTTCGCCCTCACCCGGGCCCAGGCGGTGCTCGGCTTCGGCGGCGCACTCGCCGTCGTGTCGATGGTGCTGTTCGGCTCCACCTCGGGCCTCACGGCGCTCGACACCGTGGACAACTGGGCCAACAACGTCGGCATCGTCGGCTCGGCCGTCGCCATGTCGGTGATCGTGCTGTGGGTGCGCCGCCGCGGCCGCGAGCTGTCCCGGCACCTCAGCGCGCTGTCGACGTTCCACGTGGGTCGCCTGTGGACGTTCTTCACGGCGGTGCTGGCGCCGGCCGTGCTCGCGTACATGCTCATCACGAAGATCATCGATCTGTTCGTGAACGGGTACGGGGGCTACCCCACGTGGTATCTCGGCGTGGCCGGCTGGGGATCGGTGCTCATCATGATCGTCGGCGCGCTCGTGCTGCCGCAGCTGCGCTGGCGGCATGATCCCGACCGGTTCGAGGCCTGGCCGACGGATGCGCAGCTGAACCTGAAGGGAGGCGCCCGATGAGCGGCATCGCCATCGCGTTCTTCGTCATCGCCGCGGTGCTGGTCTGGGGCGGCCTCGCTGCCTCGATCGTCTTCCTCGTGCGCCGCCCCGAGGTGGCGTCGTACCCCGACGGCGGCACCGAGGACGACCGCGACGAGGACGAGCTCTAGCCGCCGGCCTCACAGGCGGGAGATCGGCGAGAATCCATCGCCGCGCCGAGAATCCGCGGGTGACGGGATTCTCGGCGCGGGTCTGGATTCTCGCGGGTGTGCGGCGATCAGGCCGCGGACCAGCCGCCGTCCGAGGGCAGGATGACGCCGTTGAGGTTGGTGGCGTCGTCGGTCAGCAGGAACGTGATCGACGCGGCCAGCTGCGAGGCGTGGGCGATCGAGGGGATCGCCGCCATGCCGCGCTGGATGCGGGGCGCGGCGAACTCGCTGGCGAACGTGCCCTCGATGTTCGTCGCCACGGCGCCGGGCGCCACCGCGTTGATCCGCACGCCTGTGAGCGCGTAGAGGTACGCCGAGCTCTTCGTCATGCCGACGACCGCGTGCTTCGACGCGGTGTACGCCGTGCCGGCGGCCGAGCCGCGCAGGCCGGCCTCGCTGGCGACGTTCACGATCGATCCGGCGCCGCGCTCGAGCATGCCGGGCAGCACCGCCTTCATGAGCTTGAACGAGCCCGTCACGTTGACGGCGAAGACCTTCTCCCACAGCGCGGGGTCGATCTCGTGGATCGGCTGCATCCGGTCCATGATGCCCGCGACGTTGGCGAGGCCGTCGATCCGGTCGCCGGCGGCGGCCGCGATCTCGGAGACCGCCGCGTCGTCGGTGATGTCGGCGACGACCTTGACGATGTTCAGCGCGGGGAACTCCCCGACGAGCTCGTCCAGGCCGGCCTCGTTCATGTCGACCGCCACGACGGTGCCGCCCTCGCGCGCGATGCGCGATGCGGTCGCGCGGCCGATGCCCGATCCGGCTCCCGTGACGATGATCGTGCGGCCGTCGAACCGGCCGGGCGTGATCTTCTCCTCCCACTGGGCCATCTGGGGTCCCTGGGCAGCTGCGGCGTCGCTCATGGCGATGCGTCCTTTCGATACGCGGCCGGCGGATCGTGGTCGCCGTCGACCGAGGGGTGCGCCGTCGGATGGCGGCGCGACCGGACATGTATGTCCGGATCTACGAGATAGTTTAGTTCCCGTGGCCGAGCCCTCCAAGAGCAACCGCGGACCCGCCGCCGGTCCCGCGAACCGACGCGCCCTCATCGCGGCCGGGCGGGAGCTGTTCGCCGAGCAGGGCTTCGGGGTGCCGTTCAGTCAGATCGCCAAGCGGGCGGGCGTCGGCCAGGCCTCGCTGTACCGCCACTTCCCCGACAAGACGGCGCTGGCGGTCGCGGTGTTCGACGAGAACCTCGCGGCCGTCGAGGCGCAGGCGCACGACCTGCGCGGGCTGCTCGAGCTCGTCGTGGCCCAGGCGCGCATGTCGGCGTCGCTGCTCGAGGCGCTCGCGCCGTCGACCGATCCCGCCGTCGCCGCCCTCGCGCAGCGGCTGGAGCGGATCATCGCCGGGATCCTCGGGCGGGAGCGCGAGGCGGGTCGGGTGGACCCGTCTGTCACGGTCGAGGACGTCGCCACGGCCGTGAGCATGGCGGCGTTCCACACGGCGTTCGCGCCCGAGGGGCGGCCCGACGCCGGACGGGCCGCCATCGCGCTGATCGAGCGGGCCCTCGCGCCGTAGCCTGGTCGGGTGGACCCGGCCGAGCTCTTCGACGAGGCGCGGCGACGGCTCGCGCCCGTGCCGCGGGAGGCCCTCGGCCGCCTGAAGCTGCCCGGCGGGCTGCGGCGGGCGCTGGGCGCCCGGCCCCGGATCGTGCCCGATGGCGAGGCCTGGCGCGTGGGCGTGCTGCTGATCGGCGACGACGCCGTGCACGAGGTCGGCCAGGTGCTGCGCGCGAGCGAGGAGCGACGGCGCGGCTTCACCGCGGAGGCGGCGCGGCGGCGCGCCGAGGCGGCCGCGATGTGCGTGCGCGGGGGCTTCGCGGAGGGGACGACGGTCAACGTCGACCACGCGCGGATCGACCTGGCGGCGGTGGCGGCGGGAGAGGCGTCCGGCCCGCTCTCGTGGCGAGACGGCGCCCTCGTGGTGCGCTGGACCGCGGGCGGGGCGCTCATGCCGCTGGACGCATACCTCCGGGAGCGCGTCGCCATGCTGCGGGGAGAGTGACCGCACGCACGCACATCCGGCGGGCCGGGACAAGCCCCTGTCGGCGGATGTCGGCGGTGCGGAGAGTGGAGGCATGCATCCTCTCGAGAAGGCGAGGCGAGCCGACGTGAGCGATCCGCACGAGCGGTCCGTGCCGTCCCCGGCAGGGGAGAGCCGCCACCGCGACGGCCTGCGGCAGGTCGTCGTCGCGATCTGCGTCGTCGCCGCGATCGCCGCGGGCTTCCTCGGCTCCGGGGCGGCGGGCGGACGGTCGGTCGCCGAGACGCAGGGCGGCGCGCTCGGACCGGCCGGATCGCTGCTCGCGCCCGCGACGCCCGCGTTCATGATCTGGACGCCCCTCTACGCCGGGCTGGTCGCGTACGCCGTCTGGCAGGCACTGCCCGCCCAGCGGCACGATCCGCGGCACCGCGCAGCGGGGTGGTGGCTCGCGGCCGTCGCCGCGCTGGAGGGGCTGTGGATCCTCGCCGCGCAGCTGCTGCCGCTGTGGACCACCGTGGTCGTGATGGCACTGCTCGTCGGGGCCGCGTATCGGGCATTCCGCGGCGCGGCGACGACGCGGCGGCGCCAGAGCCTGCTCGGCGGTCTGCTGCTCGACGGGCTCGCGGGCGCGCATCTGGGCTGGGCGCTGGCGGCCGGTGTCGCGAACGCGGCGGCGTGGATCGCGGCGCTGAACCTGGGCGGCTGGGCGGGCGACGGCGGCGGCGTGCTGGCGCTCGTGGCCGTGTGCGCCGCGGGCATCGCCGTCTCGGCGCGCAACAGCTGGGCGGTCGCGATGCCGCTCGCCATCGCGTGGGGCACGGTGTGGATCGCCGTCGAGCGGCTCACCGGCGAGCCGCGCAGCGTTCCCGTCGCCGTTGCGGCGCTCGCCGCGGCCGCGCTGCTCACGGCGGTCTGCGTCGCGATGCGCGTCGTGATGCTGCGTGCCGGGCGCGACGGCGCGCCGGGCGCCGAGGCGTAGCGGCGGGCGCGCGGCCCCGCGGAGGAGAACGGTCGCACCGGAGGAGCGATGGGCCGATCCGGTCCTCCGCTGGCGCCGTTCTCCTCCGGACCGCAGCCGTGCCGCCCGGCGGGTGCCGGACGGGGCGCGGGTAGCCTTGCCGTATGGCCAAGGGCAGCGCGGGAGGCGGTCGCCGCGGCGGCGCCAGGGCGCCCCGCGGGGGACGGCCCCAGCCCACGCGTGCGCCCCGCGCCCCGAGCCCGGCCCCCCGCCGGCAGGCGGCGGACACCCCGGCGGCGCCCGAGCCCCGGGTCTTCCGGCTCGGCGTCATCCCCGGCGCCATGCCGGGCAAGTGGATCGAGCGGTGGCGGGAGCGCATGCCGCACGTCGCGCTCGAGCTCGTGCCGATCGCCGTCGCGGACCAGCGCGCGGCGCTGGACGACGGGCACGTCGACGCCGCGCTCGTGCGCCTGCCGCTGGCCGGGGATGCGGACGCCGTGCACGCGATCCGGCTCTACGACGAGACGCCCGTGGTGGTCGCCGGGCGGGACTCCTCGCTCCTGGCCGCCGACGAGCTGCACCCGGACGATCTGGAGGGCGAGGTGCTCGTGACGCCCGCCGACGATGTGCTCGGCCCGCTCGCCCTGCCCATCGTGGCGCCGCGCTTCGACGCTCCGGAGACGACGGAGGACGCCATCGCGATCGCCGCGACGGGGGTGGGGGTGGTGGTCGTCCCGCTCTCGCTGGCGCGCCTGCACCACCGCCGCGACGTGGACCACCGCGCGCTCGTAGGCGGCCCCGAGAGCACGGTGGCGCTGGCGTGGCGGCGGGACCGCGATTCCGACGACGTCCAGACGTTCGTGGGCATCACCCGCGGGCGCACCGCGCGCTCGTCGCGCTGAACGACCGCGTCACCGGCCGACGAGCCGCGGCCTCGACCGGTCCGAGCGGACCGTGGGATCTCGCTCGGCGGGTCCGGATGTCACGGGGGCTTGGTATCCTCGCGGTGCGAGGAAGAGGTGCCATGGCGACTCACGGTGAGAAGAAGCGGCGGGGCGCAAAGCTGCTCACGGTGTTCGGCATCGTGCTCATCGCCGCGGGAGCGGTGATGATCGGCACGTACGCCGTCATGCCAGAAGAGAGCGCGCGGGTGTACGGCGCGCTCAAGACCAAGGTCACGAGCACCGTCGACGAGGTCAAGGAAGAGGTCTTCGAGGAACTGCCGACGGTGCGAATCGGGGTCGTCGGCGGCCGGCACGAGCTCGACCTCTGCGATGGCACGTTCACCGTCATGAGCTCGTACGAGCGCGAGGGTGTGCCAGAGACGGCGGCCGCGCACAACAACTGCGGCGGCGACGTGCTGCTCGGCTGGGAGCAAGGGCAGCGGATTCGGATCGAGGGCCGCGACCAGGTCTACGAGGTCGTCGACATCCGGTACACGTCCAAGATCTGGTCGAGCACGGCCGACCTCGTCGGCCTCGGCGGTGAACTCGCGCTGCAGTCCTGCTTCTACGGCGAGGACCGCATGAAGTTCGTCGGCCTCGCCCCGGTCGATTCCTGACGCGCGTCAGGAGCGATCGATTCCTGACCGCCGTCGGTCCTGACGCGCGTCAGGCCGCGAGCAGGAAGCCGCGGCGGTCGGTCTTGACCCGCGCGCCGTCGGCGATGGACTCGTCGTCGCGGATGATCGCGCCGTCGGGGATGAGCGCCTCGGCGCCGATGTGCGAGCGCACGCCGATGTGGGCGTGCGAGCCGATCACGGCGTTCGGGCCGATCTGCGCGTTGGCGTCGATGATGGCGCCGGGGCCCACCTGCGCGCCGGGCTCGATCCACGCGCCCCGCGCGACGCGCGCGCCCGCGGCGATCCGCGCGCCCGGCTCGATGTAGGCGCCCGACTCGACGCGCGCCTCGGGGTGCACCTTGGCGCCGTGCGCGACGAGTCCTCGGCCGTTCACGTGCTTGCGGTAGCGCAGCGTCTCGCCGCGCTCGTTCTCGATGTCGACGTAGTTCTTGCCCACGATGTCCCTCCGCGGCCAGCGGTTGTGGCCGCCATTCCCCACCAACACCATGCCTCCCCGGGCTATTCCCGAGCGGGGAGCTTGCTCCACGTGCGCTGTGCCCGGTGCCCCTGACGCCGGATCGCGGTCGGGTCGCGGGCCTTCTATCGTTGACGGGTGACCGGATCATCCACCCCCGATCAGAAGCAGGTCGTCTTCGAGTGGGAGCAGACGCGCCACACGCTCGCGGAGGACGTGCTCGGCATCGTCACGGGCACGTTCGTCGTGGCCTTCGGGCTGCACCTGCTGAAGGCGGTGGGGGCCGTCACCGGCGGCACGGCGGGGCTCGCGCTGCTCATCGACCAGCTCTCGGACGTGCCGTTCTGGCTCATCTTCGCCCTCGTGAACGCCCCCTTCGTCGCCCTCGCGCTGTGGAAGAAGGGTGCGCGCTTCACGGTGCTCACGGCGATCTGCGTGGGCGGCGTGGCCGCACTCTCGGCCGTGAACGTCGCCTGGGTCCCCGTCTCTGGCCTGCAGCCGGTCTACGCCGTGCTGGGCGGCAACCTGCTGGTCGGGGTGGGGCTGCTCATCCTGTTCCGCCACGGTGCGAGCGTGGGAGGGGTGAACATCGTCGCGATCCTCGTGCAGGACCGCACCGGCTTCCGTGCGGGGTGGACGCAGATGATCGTCGACGTGCTCATCGTCGTCGCGGCGTTCTTCGCGGTGGACTGGCGCATGGTGCTGCTCTCGGCCGCCGGCGCCGTCGTGCTCAACCTCGTGCTCGCGCTGAATCACCGCCCCGGCCGCTACATCGGGCACTGAACCGGATCAGGCCGCCGGCTGGCACACCGGGCACCAGTACACGACGCGCTCGCTCGCGGGGGTCGCGCCGAGGGCGCCGCGCCGGATCGGCGTGCCGCACCGGCGGCACGGGCGGTGCTCGCGGCCGTACACCCAGCGCTCCTGCCCGCGCCGCGCGACGCCGGTGAAGATGCGCACCGGCAGGTCGACGTTGCGCCGGATGGTGCGGGCGCCGAGCTCGAGCAGGGCGACGGCGTCGACAGCCGTCGCGGGCGTCTCGGGGTGCACGCCGCGCAGGAACAGCAGCTCGCTCGCGTACTCGTTGCCGAACCCGGCGACGTGGCGCTGATCCTGCATCGCCACGTGGATCGGGCGAGGATCGGCGGCCACGTTCGCCGCGGCGAGGGCGAGGTCCCAATCGGGCCCGAGCGGATCGGGGCCGAGATGGCCGACGACGCGGTGCTCATCGCGCGTCGGCATCACCTCGACCATCGCCAGGTCGAAGCCGACCGCCTCGGCGCCGCGCACCCCGACGACCGCGCGCGCCCGGAACGCGGGGCGCGGCCAGCGCTCGCCCTCGCGCAGCACCCACCACTCGCCCTCCATCTTGAGGTGCGAGTGCAGGGTGGCATCGCCGATCCGGTGCAGCAGGTGCTTGCCGCGCGCGACGACCTCGCGCACGGTGCTGCCGCGCAGGTCGGCGGTGGCGGACGCGGGCACGCGGATGTCGAATCGCGTCACCTCCCGGCCCGCGAGCGCGGCGTGCATCCGCCGCGCCGCGCGGTGCACGGTGTCGCCCTCAGGCACGATCCGGCCCGCGCGTCATGGCCGGGCCCGCCGCAGGGTGAGGCCGCGCGGCGACTCGACGAAGCCGGCGGCGCGCAGCGCCCGCCCCAGCGGCGCCGTGTACACGAACTCGCCGTTGGCCTGCTCGACCGTGAGCGTCTCGAGCCGCCGGGCGCGGGCCGTGGCCGCGAGGTCGGCGCACGCCGCCGCGACGCGCTCCTCGTCGTCGTCGAACACGAGCGCCGTGCGGCCCCCGCGCTCGAGGTACAGCACGAGCGCGCCGTCGAGCAGCACGACGAGGCCGCCCGCCTTGCGGCCCGGCCGGTGCCGCACGCCCTCGAGCGCCGGCCAGGGCAGCGCGGCGCCATACGGGTTCGCCGGATCGGTCGCGGCGAGCGTGACGGCCCGCATCGGCGCCGGATCGGGCAGGCCGGCGAACGTGCGGAGGCGGTCGATCGTGGGCGACGTGGCGAACTGCGCCGCGCCGAGACGTTCGATGAGGTAGCCGCGGCGGCAGTGGCCGGCCTGCTCCAGCCCCGCGAGCGTGCGGTAGGCCTGCGCGAAGCC
Source organism: Microbacterium petrolearium (assembly GCF_054782875.1). NCBI lineage: Bacteria > Bacillati > Actinomycetota > Actinomycetes > Micrococcales > Microbacteriaceae > Microbacterium > Microbacterium petrolearium. The sequence continues at coordinate 139,327 of NZ_BAAGRQ010000007.1, read as the reverse complement.
GCCCGGTACGCCCTCGTTCTGCACGGCGCCGCGCGTGACGACGCCGTGCCGGTCGAGCAGGATCGACGCGGTCGCGGCGGCCCGCACGGTCGCGTCCGCCTCGGGCGCGGGCAGCACCGACCATCGGCCGCCGACGAGGGGCCGCGGGGCCTGCGGGCGCGCGGCCGCGCCGCGGTACATCCGGCTGCGCGGGGCGCGGCGCTGGGCCCGGTGCGCCTGCGAGCCGCCGCCCAGCAGCGTGCGGATCGGCGAGAACGTGTCGTTCGTGACGCGCCCCGCCCACACGAGGCCCCACAGCGCGTCGACCACCGCCGTCTTCGATACGGCGGCCGCATCGGCGTCGGGCATGCGGGCGCGGGCCATCTCGGCCAGCTGCGGCGCGAAGTACGCCCCGCCGAACGAGAGGATGCCGAGGATCCGCCCCTCCAGCGAGTCGGGGTCGACCTCGCCCTCGGGCTCGGGCAGCGTGACCGGCGCGGCATCGGCGGGGTGCAGCGCGATCCAGCCGTCGCGCCCCGGCAGGGCGCCGTGCCCCGACCACACCACCTCGCCCGTCGCGGTGAGCTCGTCGAGCATCGCGGGTGCGTAGTCGCGCACGCGCGAGGGCAGCACGAGTGACTCCCACGCGCTGGCGGGGATCGGCACCCCCGCCAGCTGCTCGACCGCGGCGAGCACGCCGTCGATGCCCTCGAGGGGCCGCGTGAGGTGCTGCCAGTCGGGCAGGAACCGCGCGTACGCCTCGGGCGAGACGGGCTCCACGCTGCCGCGCAGCGCGGCGAGGGAGCGCATCCGGATGCGGCGCAGCGCCTCGGCGTCGCACCACTCGCTCTCGTCGAGCGCGCCGCGGCCCTCGGGCAGGAAGAAGCCGCTCGACAGGCGGCCCTGCTGCTCCAGGCGCTGCAGCGTGTGGCGCGCCACCGCGGTGCCGATGCCGAGCCGCGCCGCCACCGCCTCCGTGGTGAACGGACCGTGCGTGCGGGCGTAGCGCGAGACGAGGTCGCCGAGCGGATCGGCCACGGGCTCGAGGAACGCCACCGGCACGCCGACGGGCAGCGCGGCCCCGAGCGCATCGCGCAGCCGGCCGGCGTCCTCGATCGCCGCGAAGCGCGGCACCCCGGCGATGGTCACGGGGATCGCCCGGCGCGCGTCGACGAGCGCGGCGAGATGGGTGGCGGCGCGGGCGACGTGCGGCCCTGGTTTCGACTCGTCGCTTCGCTCCTCGCTCAACCCGTCTCGGCTCGCTTCGCTCGCTCGACGACCCATGTCGGGGTCGTCGACGGGAGCGGCGGAGCCGCGGAGCGGAGACGGGTCGAGCGCAGGCGCGTCAGCGCCGGAGTCGAGGCCTGCGGGTGCCCCCTCCGGCTCGAGCCGCGCGGCGACCTCCTCGACCGAGAGGGGGCCGAGCACGCGCAGCAGATCGGCCACGCCCTCCGCGCCGCGCGCGCGGCGGTCGGGCGCGAGGCGCTGCTGCTCGGCCTCGTACTGCGCGATCACGTCGGGATCGAGCAGCTCGCGCATCTCCACGCGGCCCAGCAGCTCGCTCAGCAGCGAAGGATCGACCGACAGCGCGGCCGCGCGGCGCTCGGCCAGCGGCGAGTCGCCCTCGTACATGAACGCGCCGACGTAGCCGAACAGCAGGTCGCGCGCGTAGGGCGACGGCTGCGCGGTCTCGGTCTCGACGATCCGGATCCGCCGCTCCTGGATGCCGCGTGCGAGCCGCGTCAGCGCGGGCAGGTCGTAGACGTCCTGCAGCACCTCGCGCAGCGTCTCGAGGATGATCGGGAAGGTCGGGTGCCGGCGCGCGACCTCGAGCAGCTGGGCCGAGCGCTGGCGCTGCTGCCACAGGGGCGTGCGGCGGCCCGGGTTCATGCGGGGCATGAGCAGCGCGCGGGCCGCGCACTCGCGGAAGCGCGCGGCGAACAGCGCCGAGCCGCCCACCTCGTCGGTGACGATCTGCTCCAGCTCCTCGGGCTCGAAGACGAACAGCTCGGCCCCCGGCGGATCCGACTCGGCGTCGGGGATGCGCGCGATGATGCCGTCGTCGCTCGCGACCGCCGATCCGTCCACGCCCAGGCGTTCGCGGATGCGCGCGTTGACCGCGAGCGCCCACGGCGCGTGCACGTGCATGCCGTACGGGGAATGCAGGATGATCCGCCAGTCGCCCACCTCGTCGCGGCCGCGCTCCACCGTGAGCAGGCGATCGGTGGGGATCGATCCGGTGGCCTCCTTCTGCTCCTCGAGGTAGGCGAGCAGGTTCTCGATCGCCCGCTCGTCGAGGCCGGCTTCGCGCAGGCGGTCGACCGCCTTCTCGCGCGGCGACGCCGCCAGCTCGCGCGACATGGCGCCGAGCGCCTCGCCCAGCTCGGCCGGGCGTCCCAGCCCGTCGCCGTGCCAGAACGGCACCTTGCCCGGTTGCCCGAACGCCGGCACGACGTTGACGCGGTCGTGCGTGATCTCGACGATCCGCCAGCTCGTGGTGCCGAGCGTGAAGACGTCGTTCACCCGCGACTCGTAGACCATCTCCTCGTCGAGCTCGCCGACGCGCGCGCCCGTCGACTCGCCTGCGACGAACACGCCGAACAGGCCGCGGTCGGGGATCGTGCCGCCGCTCGTCACGGCGAGGCGCTGCGATCCCGGGCGCCCCTCGATCGTGCCGGCGTCGCGGTCCCACACGAGCCGGGGTCGCAGCTCGGCGAACTCGTCGGACGGGTAGCGGCCGGCCAGCAGGTCGAGGGTCGCCTCGAAGGCGCCGCGCGGCAGCGTGCGGAACGGCGCCGAGCGGCGCACGGTCTCGAACCACGCCTCGACCTCCACGGGGCCGAGCGCCGTGGCCGCCACCGTCTGCTGGGCGAGGATGTCGAGCGGGTTCTGCGGGATCGAGATCGCCTCGATCCGGCCCGACAGCATCCGCTCGGTGACGATCGCGGTGTGCAGCACGTCGGCGCGGTGCTTGGGGAACAGCGCGGCGCGGCTGATCTCGCCGACCTGGTGGCCCGCGCGACCCACGCGCTGCAGGCCGCTGGCCGCGCTCGGCGGGGCCTCCACCTGGATGACGAGGTCGACCGCGCCCATGTCGATGCCGAGCTCGAGGCTGCTCGTCGCCACGACGCAGCGCAGCGCGCCCGACTTGAGCTCCTCCTCGACCTGCGCGCGCTGCTCCTTCGACACCGAGCCGTGGTGCGCCTTCGCCAGGATCGCCGCGACGCCCGCCGTCGCGCCCGCCTGCGCCATCATCGCGGCCGGCACGGTGGGCGCGGGCACCTCGATCCCCACCCGCTCGGCGTAGATCTCGTTCAGCCGCGCCGTGAGGCGCTCGGCGAGCCGGCGGGAGTTGGCGAACACGATCGTCGAGCGGTGCTGCAGGATGCGGTCGACGATCGCCTCCTCCACATGCGGCCAGATCGATCCGGTCATCTCGGTCGACTCGGGCGGCCGGAACCACTCCTCCTCGCCGTCCTCGGGCGCGGGCGCGGCGCCGGCGGCGGGCGGCGGGTTCTGCATGTCGTCGACCGGCACGGTCACCCGCAGGTCGAAGGTCTTCGACGCGCGCGGCGCGACGATGTCGACGGGTGCGGATCCGCCCAGGAACCGCGCGACCTCGTCGATCGGGCGCACGGTGGCCGACAGTCCGATCCGCTGCGCCGGCGCGTCGAGCAGCTCGTCGAGCCGCTCGAGCGAGACCGCCAGGTGCGCCCCGCGCTTGGTCGCCGCCACGGCGTGCACCTCGTCGACGATGACGGTGTGCACCCCGCGCAGCGTCTCGCGTGCCTGACTCGTGAGCATGAGGTACAGCGACTCGGGCGTCGTGATGAGGATGTCGGGCGGGTTGCGCACGAGCTTCTGCCGCTCGGACGACGGGGTGTCGCCCGAGCGCACGCCCACCGACACCTCGGGCGTCGGGATGCCGAGACGGCGCGCGGCCTGCGAGATGCCGACGAGGGGCGAGCGCAGGTTGCGCTCCACGTCGACGCCGAGCGCCTTCAGGGGCGAGACGTACAGGATCCGCGACGAGCGCCGCTCGGGCGCCGGCTCGCGGAAGACGCGATCGATCGCCCACAGGAACGCCGAGAGCGTCTTGCCCGATCCGGTCGGTGCGACGACGAGGGCGTGGCGGCCGCCGGAGATCGCCTCCCACGCCCCGCGCTGCGCGTCGGTGGGCGCGGGGAACGCGCCGCGGAACCAGTCCCGCGTCGCCTCCCCGAACCGCTCGAGCACGTCCGCCATGCCTCCATCCTGCCGCCGATCTCCGACATCCGGCCCGTCACCCGGATCCGTCGCGCGGGGGAGGTGCCGGTCGCGGGCGGCGCGTACCGTGGCGTGCATGAGCGACGAGCGTGGCGGGCTCCAGCCCAACTGGGGCGTGGGCGTGGCCCTCGGCATCGGGATCGGGTTCGCGCTGGGACTGGCACTGGAGAACTTCGCGATCGGCGTCTCGATCGGCATCGCGTTCGGCGTCTCGATGGCGTTCGCGTCCGGCACGCGGCCCGACGACGAGTCCGACGGCCCGGATGCGGCGGGACCCGACTCCGATCCGGAGCCGGGCGAGGGATCGGCCCCCGAGGCCGACGACCCCGCGCCCGGCACCCCCGCGGACGAGGACGGACCGGAGAGCCCGGCTCAGTCCTGATCAGCGAGCGCCGTCAGCTGCTTCTCGAGGAAGACGCGCACGTCGCCCAGCTCCTGCTCGGCCACGGCGTGGGCGAGGCCGGGGTAGATCCGGCCCACGAGGTCGGTGTGGGCGGGCAGCCAATCGGTGGTGTGCACGACGAGCGCCTCGGGGATGACCGTGTCGGCGGTGCCGCGGCCCCAGAACACGGGCGGCCGGGCCTCGGCGAGGGTCGCGTCGCCCGCGAGGGCGCCCGGGGCGACGTAGCCGGAGAGGTTCACGGCGAAGGCGAAGCGCGCGGGCGTGAGGCGCAGGGCCTGCAGCGCCACGGCCCCGCCCTGCGAGAAGCCCAGCAGCCCGACGGGTCCGTCGTGGCCGGTGCCGTCGAGCCACTCGAGGAAGCGCACGGCCGCCTGCGTCACGGCCTCGGGATCCCGCGCCCCCTCGCCCTCCAGCGCGTACCAGGCGTGGCCGGGCGTGGGCCACGGCGGCTCCATCGGCGCGCGGACCGAGGCGACGACGAAGGCGTCGGGCAGCTGGCGCGCGAGCGCGAACAGGTCGCGCTCGTCCGAGCCGTAGCCGTGCAGCAGCACGAGCAGCGGCCGGCCGTCGCGGTCGCCGCGCCACAGCACGGCCGCGTCGTCGAGGGCGGGGATCAGCGGCATGCGTCCATCTTGCCGCGCGCCGGATCAATGCGCGCAGCGCGTTGATGCGGCGCGGGGGCAACACTGAGCGACGAGCGAAGCGAGGAGTCGAAGTGTCAGAGTCCGGATCGATCGGATCCCTCCACACCCGGCCGCGGGGAGCGCGCCGAGCGGATCGGGCGGGTATACAGGACACATGCCGGTACGCACCCCCGATCCCGACGACCTGCCCGAGGACCCGACGCCCTCGGGGCCGATCAACCTCGACACGGGCGCGATCCGGCTGCCGGGCATGCCAGGCCCCGCGAAGAACCCCGCGTGGCTCAGCGACATCGAGCTCGCCGAGATCCGCCGCCGCCTGCCGATCCTGTACGTCGAGGGCGTGCCCGTGCGCACGGACGGCACGGGGCAGGTGACGCAGGTCGGCATCCTGCTGCGCGCGTCGCCGGTGGGCGAGATCCTGCGCACGATCGTGTCGGGGCGCGTGCGCTACGGCGAGTCGGTGCGCGACGCCCTCTTCCGCCACCTCGAGAACGACCTCGGGCCCATGGCCTTCCCGCTGCTGCCCCCGTCGCCCGTGCCGTTCACGGTGGCGGAGTACTTCCCGATGCCCGGCGTCAGCCAGTTCCACGATGACCGCCAGCACGCTGTCTCGCTCGCCTTCGTCGTGCCCGTGACGGGCACGTGCGAGCCGCGGCAGGACGCGCTCGAGGTGACGTGGCTCTCGCCCGAGGAGGCGGCGTCCGAGACGGTGGCCGCCGAGATGGAGGGCGGCCGCGGCGCCCTCGTGCGCATGGCGCTCGCGAGCGTCGGCGCCCTGCGCTGACCGTCCCTCCATTTCCCGAGACAGCTTCTGCGCGCCGAGACAGCGTGCAGACGCCGCTGTCTCGGCGCGTACTTGCTGTCTCGCGGGAGAGAGCGGGTCAGAGCGCGGCGGTCTCCGACTTCAGGGCCGCGACGAGCGCGTCGACGTCGGACTCCTGGGTGTCGAAGCTGCACATCCAGCGCACCTCGTTCTTCGTGGCGTCCCAGTCGTAGAAGCGGAAGTGCTGCCGCAGCCGGTCGGCCACGCCGTCCGGCAGCGCCACGAAGACCCCGTTGACCACGGTCGGCTGCGTCAGGCGGGTGCCGCGGATCGAGCCGTCGGCGATGCCCGCCTCGACGAGCGAGCTCAGGCGCGCGGCCATCGCGTTCGCGTGGCGGGCGTTGCGGAGGTAGAGGTCGCCCTCGTAGAGCGCGATGAGCTGGGCCGAGAGGAAGCGCATCTTCGACGCGAGCTGCATGTCGAACTTGCGCACGTACGTCACACCCTCCGCGGCGCTCGGCTCGATGACGACGACGGCCTCGGCGCCGAGCGCGCCGTTCTTCGTGCCGCCCAGGCTCAGCACGTCCACGCCCGCGTCGGTCGTGAAGGCGCGCAGCGGCACGCCCAGCGCGGCCGCCGCGTTGCTGATCCGCGATCCATCCATGTGCACGCGCATGCCGAGCGCGTGCGCGTGCTCGGCCACCGCGCGGACCTCGTCGGGCGTGTAGAGCGTGCCGAACTCCGTCGACTGCGTGATCGAGACGACCAGCGGCTGCGCGCGGTGCTCGTCGCCCCAGCCCCACGCCTCGCGGTCGAGCAGCTCGGGCGTGAGCTTGCCGTCGTCGGTCGGCACGCTCAGGATCTTGATGCCGCCCACGCGCTCGGGGGCGCCGCCCTCGTCGGTGTTGATGTGCGCCGAGGCGGGCGCGACGACCGCGCCCCAGCGCGGCAGCATCGCCTGCAGGCCCACGACGTTCGCGCCCGTGCCGTTGAACACGGGGAAGCCCTCGACCCCCTCGCCGAAGTGCCCCACGAGCACCTCCTGCAGCCGCGCCGTGTAGGCGTCGTCGCCGTAGGCGACCTGGTGCCCGTCGTTCGCCGCGGCGATGGCCGCGAGCACCTCGGGGTGGACCCCGGAGTAGTTGTCGGAGGCGAACGAGCGGACGGAGGTGTCATGCAGCGGGGTCACCGCTCCAGCGTAGATCCGCGGGCGATCACCGGATGACGCCGCCGGGGGCGCCGCGCGGCACGCGGGATACATCCTTGGGATGATGTGCGGCCGACCCGGCTGGCATAGCGTGGACCGTCGTGATCCGTCAGCTCTTCCGCCCCCTCTCCACCGCCCAGATCGTGGTCGACGTGGTGCTGGCCGTCGGGTTCTTCCTGCTGTTCGGGCTCGTCACCCTCGCGCCGGAGCAGTCGTGGATCCTCGCGGTGATCACGGGCGTGTTCATGGCGGGCGCTCTGGCGGTGCGACGGCTGTCCCCCGGGCTGGCGCTCGCGATCGCCTGGGTCGGCGCGATCGTGCAGATGGCGTCGGCGCTCACGCCGCTGCCCAGCAACCTCGCGATCTTCGGTGTGCTGTACGTGACGGCGGCCTACGGATCGCGGGCCGTGATGTGGACGGGATTCGCGTCGGCGATCGGCGGCGCACTCACGATCACCGGCTATCTGCTGCTCATGCCGGGGATGTTCGGCGGCCCCGACACGTTCGTGAGCCCCATGGCCGCCGCGGTCGTGAGCGCCTCGATCCTGGCCGCCGCGCTGTTCTCGCTGCTGCTGTCGTGGACGGCGGGCGCGCTCGTGCGCGCGAGCATCCGGGCGCGAGAGAACCGCGAGGCCCAGCGCCGCGCCGAGCTCGAGGCCGCGTCGGAGCAGGAGCGGGGCCGCATCGCCCGGGACATGCACGACGTCGTCGCGCACTCGCTCGCCGTGGTCGTGGCCCAGGCCGACGGCGCGCGCTACGCCGCCGCGGCCGATCCGGCGGCCGCGACCGAGGCGCTGCGCACCATCAGCCAGACCGCGCGGGCCGCGCTTTCGGACGTGCGCATGCTGCTCACGCAGCTGCGGCATCGCGAGGCCGAGGGGCCGCAGCCGACCCTCGCCGACCTCGAGCAGCTGTTCGCCCAGGTGCGGGCCGCCGGCATCGAGATCGCCGTCGACGTCGATCCGGCGCCGCCCGCCGACATCCCCGCCTCGGTGCAGCTGGCCGTGTACCGCATCCTGCAGGAGGCGCTCACGAACGCGCTGCGGCACGGCGACCGCGCGGGCGTGGACGTGCGCCTGTCGTGGTGGCCGGATCGTGTCGCCTTCCGGGTGACGAACGGCATTTCGGAGGGCGGATCGGAGCGGGGCGACGGCACGCCCGGGCACGGGCTCATCGGCATCCGCGAGCGCGCGCAGCTGGTGGGTGGGCGCGCGGACGCGGGTGCGCAGGGCAGTACGTTCGTGGTGGCGGGCGAGCTGCCGATCGGAGGGGGCGCATGAGCGAGCAGACCGCGGCGGGCGAGCAGGCCGGGGCGCGGCAGGACCGGCCGATCCGGGTGGTGCTCGTCGACGACCAGGCACTGTTCCGCGCCGGCGTGCGGATGCTGCTCACCTCGCAGCCCGACCTGGAGGTCGTGGGCGAGGCCGGCGACGGCCGCGAGGGCGTCGAGGTGGTGCGCCGCACGCGCCCGGACGTCGTGCTCATGGACATCCGCATGCCCGTGATGGACGGCCTGGCCGCCACGGCCGAGCTGCTGCAGGACGCACGGGCGCCGCGGATCGTGATGCTCACGACCTTCGACCTCGACGAGGCCGCCGCGCGCGCGATCCGCCAGGGCGCCAGCGGCTTCCTGCTGAAGGACGCCGATCCCGAGTTCCTGCTCGCCGCGATCCGCTCGGTGCACGCCGGGTCGGAGGTGATCGCGGCCTCGGCGACGCGCGCGCTGTTCGCGCACTTCGCCGAGCCCGCCCGCCCGGTCCCGCCGGCGTACGAGGAGCTCACCGACCGCGAGAAGGAGATCTTCGCGCTCGCCGCCCGCGGCCTCAGCAACGGCGAGATCGCGGCGCGCGAGTACCTCAGCGAGTCGACCGTGAAGACGCACGTCAGCCGCATCCTCACCAAGCTCGGCCTGCGCGACCGCGTGCAGCTGGTGGTGTTCGCGTTCGAGCACGGCCTCGTCTGACTCCCCCCTCCTGCCCGCGAACCCGCGCTCGATCCGCGAGCCCGCGCCCGATCCGGGGCGGGTTCGGCGAACGAGCGCGGGTTCGCGGATCATCCTCGCGATGTACGCGGATGAGCCTGGCGGGCGATGACCGCGAGGGGGCGTCGTCCGTAGCGTCGAGGGCATGGAGATCAGCACCAGCGAGCTGGGCCTCGCGGCCCGGGTGACGCACCTGTCCAAGACGTTCGGATCGGGCGACGGCGCCGTGCGCGCGCTCGACGACGTGAGCGTCGGCATCCGCCGCGGCCAGTTCACGGCCATCATGGGCCCGAGCGGATCGGGCAAGTCGACGCTCATGCACATCATGGCGGGCCTCGACGCCCCCACGGGCGGCCGCGCCTGGATCGGCGACACCGAGATCACCGGCATGCGCGATGCCGAGCTGACGATCCTGCGCCGGCGCCGCGTGGGCTTCGTCTTCCAGTCGTTCAACCTCGTGCCCACCCTCGACGTGCGCGGCAACATCCTGCTGCCGTTCGACCTCGACGGCCGCCGGCCGACCGGGGCGGAGCAGGCGCGGATCGACGGGCTCATCGAATCGCTCGGGCTCGGCCCGCGGCTCGCCCACCGGCCCCACGAGCTCAGCGGCGGTCAGCAGCAGCGCGTGGCGATCGCCCGCGCGCTCGCCACGGCGCCCGACCTCGTCTTCGCCGACGAGCCCACCGGCGCGCTCGACTCGCGCACCGGCCGCGAGGTGCTCGCGCTGCTGGCCACCGCCAGCCGCGAGCACGGCCAGTCGATCGCGATGGTGACGCACGATCCGATCGCCGCCGCGCACGCCGACCGCGTCCTCTTCCTGGGCGACGGCCGGATCGTGGCCGACAAGCCGCGTCAGAGCCCCGAGCAGATCTCCGCCCACATGCTGTCGGCCGAGACGCCCGCGGGCGCGGGAGCCGGTGCGGGGGTGGCCGCGTGAGTGCCGTCGCGGCCGGCGCGGCCCTCGCCCCCGCGCGGCGCCGATCCTTCGCCTTCCTCGCCGAGCGCGGCATGGGGGCGAGCGTGCTCGTCGCCGGGCTCTCGACGGCGTTCGGGGCGGTGCTGCTCTCGACGACCGGCTACCTCGCAGCGCTGCTGACCGACACGTTCCCCGACAGCGGCACGCTCGTCGTGATGATCGGGATCCTCAGCGTCATCTTCATGATCATCGCGATGTACGTGGGCGCGATCGTGACGTCCAACACCTTCGCCACGATCGTGGCGGGTCGCACGCGCCGGATCGCCCTGATGCGGCTGATCGGGGCGTCGGCGCGCTCGCAGCGGGCCGAGGTGGCCGGTCAGGGTCTCGTGGTCGGGATCATCGGCGCCGTGCTCGGCGCGCTCGCCGGCACGCTGCTGTCGGCCGCCGGGGTGGCGCTCGCCACGCGGCTACTCGACGTGCCCGATGTCGCGTACGGCGTGGTGCAGCCCTGGCTCGCGCTGCCCGCCGTCGCGGTGGCGCTCACGACGTGGGCGGCGGCCTGGACCGGATCGCGCCGCGTGCTCGCCGTCACGCCGCTGCAGGCGCTGGGCGGCTCGGTGGAGCGCACGGCCGACCGGGCGCGCGGCGGCGTGGGGCGCAACGTCGGCGCGCTCGTCCTGCTCATCGCCGGCGGGGCGCTGCTCGCGATCGGCGTGGCGCTCGGGCTCGTCACGCCGCTCGCGATCCTCGTCTCGTTCGTCGGCGGGCTCCTGTCGTTCACCGGGCTCGTGCTCGGCTCCACGCTCGTGATGCCGCCCGTGCTGCGGCTCGTCGGTCGCGCCTTCGGCGGCTCGGCCCCGGCGCGCTTGGCCGCCGAGAACGCCCTCCGGTACCCGGAGCGCTCGAGCCGCATGGCCATCGGCGTCGTCGTCGGCGTCACGCTCGTGACCATGTTCGCCGTGGCGTCCGAGTCGGCCAAGGCCGTCATGATCGCCAACTCCGGCGGCGCCATGGCCGACGACTTCTCCGCCGCGATGGACATGTTCTCCGGCGTCATGATGGGGCTCGTCGCGGTCTCGGCCGTGATCGCCGCCGTGGGGCTCGTCAACCTGCTGACGATCGGCGTCGTCCAGCGCCGCACCGAGCTCGGGCTGCTGCGGGCGCTCGGCCTGTCGAACCCGCAGGTGCGCCGGATGGTGCTGCTCGAGGCCGCGCACATCACGATCGCGTCGCTCGCCCTGGGGCTCGCGCTCGGCATCGCCTACGGGTGGGCGGCTGCGCAGTCGCTGCTCGGCTCCATCTCCACATCGCTGGGGGCGCCCGCCGGCGCGCTCGTCCCGCCCGCCGTGCCGTGGCTGCCCATGGCGATCGTCGTGGCGGCCACGGCCGTGCTCACCCTCGTGGCCTCCGTCGGTCCCACCCGCCTGGCCACGCGCGTCGCCCCGGTCGAGGCGCTCGCCGCCGACTGAGGTCGCTCACTCCTCCGATGCCGGCGGCTCGTACGCCCACGTGGGGGCGAGCCGCCGCAGGTGGGCGCCGCGCCACTGCCACAGCGTCCACAGCGCCGGCCAGTACAGCGGGGCGACGGCGCCGCCGATGACGAGCCGCTCGCGCCACAGCGTGCGCACCGCATCGCCGGGGGCCGGCGAGACCGCCATCTGGTGATCCCACACGTCCAGCGCCGCGAGCGGTCCGGTGAGCGGGATGCCCGAGTCGCGCAGGATCCGCACGGGGCCGCGGGAGTCCTCGGTGGCGCGCTCGGAGATCGTGATGAGGTGGGTGCCGAGGCGCAGGGGCCCGGCGGCGTACCGGATCGGCGCGTCGGTGCCCGAGCGCCACTGCGTCGGCAGCGCCGCGAGCGGCTCGATCGACAGCAGCGGCCCGTGCATCTCGCCGAGGGCACGCGGCGAGTGCAGCGCCCGCCAGGCGGCGTCGGCGTCGCAGTCGAGCACGCGCTTGAGCAGGATCCGCATGCCGCCAGTGTGCCACCGCGCCCGCCGTGGCGATCCGTCCTCGCTCCGAGATGAGGGGAATCGTCCGAGACAAGGGCGGATCGGCGGATCCGGTCGTGTTTCGGACCGTTTCCCTCGGGTCGGCACCGGGGGCGGCGGCCTCCTACGCTGAGAGCGTGAGTGCGTTCGATCAGGGCAGGTATCAGGTTCGGCTCGACTGGGGCGTCGCGGGCATCGGGCGCCTCGCCCCGGCCGACGTGTACGTCGTGGTGGACGCGCTCGGCACGCTGAGCGGGGCGTTCGACGGGACCGGGCCGGATGAGGGACTCGCGCTCGCCGGCGACGACGGTGCCAGGGCGCTGGCGGCGGCCGCCGCGATCGACCCGGCGCCGCTCGTGCTCTTCGCCGGGCTGCGCAACGCCACCGCGACCGCCCGCGCCGTGTACGACGAGCAGAACCGCCGCGCGGCGCGCACGAGCGTCGCGCTCGTGCCGGCGGGGCACGCCGGGCGCGTGACGGTGGAGGATCAGCTGGCCGCCGGTGCGGTGGCCGACGCGCTGTCGGCGCTCGGGATCGACCACTCGGCGCCCGACGTCGCCGTGGCGGCCGAGTCGTTCCGCGGCCTGCGGCGCGCGGTGAAGCACCTGCTCACGGCGAGCGCCACGGGCCTCGTGCTCGAGGAGGCCGGCGCCCGCGACGCCGTGCTCGCGGCGGCGCGGATCGACGACGTCGACACGGTGCTCCGCTACGCCGACGGCGAGCTGCGGGCGGTCTGAAACGCGGGCGTCCTCTTTTTCGTCTGCGCGCGCTCGGGCGCCCGCTGTGCGGGCGCCGCTCGCGTGCTCGCGCCGGCGCGGTCAGCGCCGGCGAGGCGGCGCTTCGCGCCGCGGTGCGGCCGCATCGGCGGCCGCACGCTCGCGCTCCGCGCTCGCCCCGGGTCAGTCGAGGGGCGTCGCTGGATCGACTGCTGAGCGGAGCGCCGCACGCCCGGAGATGAAGCGACCACCGCGACCGCTCGCCGTCAGCGGGGCGTGAGGGCCGCGCGGCGGGCGGCGGCGGTGATCTCGCGGTGCTCCCAGCGGAACAGGTAGCGGCGGTCGAAGCGCGGCGAGCACTTCACGCACGAGGCCGGGCGCGTGGGCTTGCGGTGCCGGTACGCCGTGTGGCCGGCGGGGCACACGCCCACCCACGGCGCCAGCTCGGTCGCGGTCTCGCCGTCGTGCGTCGTGCCGCCGACGTAGCCCAGGCCCCGCGCGATCCGCTTCCACTCCCTGCCGTGCCCCGCCGCCGGACCCGCGAGCGCGTGCGCGACCTCGTGCAGCAGCGTCTGGTGGTTGGTGTCGTCGTCGTACCGCGCCGCGAGGTAGCGCGAGACGGAGATCCGCTTGCGCGCGTAGTCGCACAGGCCCGCGCGGCGCTTGGCGTTGTCGAACGCGAACGTCCACGAGGCGTCCAGATGCAGGCGGATGAGGGCATCCGCCCACACCTTCACGCGATCCAGCTCCGACACGAGATCAGCGTATGCCGGGCCGCCGACATACGGGCGGATCGCGCCGGATCAGCTGGCGAGCGAGTGACCGCGGCGGCGCTCGGCGGCCTCGACCATCGACATGGCCACCTCGAGCTGCGTCTCGTCCGCGCCGAGATCCTGCCGCAGGAACAGCACGCGCTTGAAGTCGGAGCGCGCGCCGGCGAAGTCGCCCGCGTCGAAGCGGGTGCGGCCGCGGTGCTGCAGCGCGAAGGCCGTGATGCCCGGCCACTCCTGGCCCTCCGCCTCCTCGGCACACGTCGACAGCTCGAACTCGGCGGCGGCGTGCGCGCCGCGCTCGGTCAGCACGGAGGCGTGCAGGATGCGCGCCCGCAGCAGGTCCTTGCGGGTTCCGGCCATGCGGGCCACCCGCACCGACTGCTCGGACAGGTCGAGCGACTCGTCCAGCTCGCCCAGCACCTTGAGCAGCCACACGCGCTCGAGCAGCGCGGGCAGGCTGCGCTGGTGCCCGATCTCGCGCAGCCGCTCGCGGCACGCCGCGATGTCGACGATCTCGCGCAGGGTCTCGGGGTCGTATCCCTGGATGTAGCTCAACGCCTCGCTCCCTTCGCGCGCTTCGGTCCTCCCAGTGTGCGGGAGCAGGTCCGGCGCCGTGGCAGGGCACGCGGCATGCCGCGAATCCGGCCCGGTCCGTAGCCTCCGCGAACCCGCGCCCGATCCGCGAGCCCGCGCCGGATCGGGCGCGGGCTCGGCGAACGAGGGCGGGTTCGGCGAAACCGTCAGCGGTCGAAGAGGGACCAGGACGGGCGGGGGGAGTCCGTCGCGTCGCCGTCGACGGCCGGGCGCGCGTCGGCGATGAAGCGGTCCAGCTCCTCGCCGTGGGCGACCTTCGCGGGGTGGGGGCCGGCGGCCATCAGGCGCGGCAGCCACTCCACCGGCAGCGGGCGCGCGGAGGCGGCCATCACGAGGTTCCCGAACCGGCGGCCCTTGAGCACCTGCACCTCGGCGAGCACGGCGAGCTCGGGCAGCACCCGGCGGATGGTCGCCGCCTGGCGCCGCGCGAACGCGAGTCCCGCGCCGTCGGCCGCGTTCACGAGCAGCACGCCCGTCGGCGCGAGCAGCCGCGCGGCCTCGCGGTAGAACTCCACGGTCGTCAGGTGCGCCGGCGTCTGCGCTCCCGAGTACACGTCCGAGACGAGCAGATCCACCGAGCCGTGCATCCCCTGCGGCAGCCGCGCCAGCCCCTCGCGCGCGTCGCCGATCCGGATGCGGATGGCCGCCCCGCGCGGCAGCGGCAGCGATTCCCGCACGAGATCCACGAGCGCCGGTTCGAGCTCGATCACCTGCTGCCGCGATCCCGGCCGCGTCGCCTCGATGTACCGCGGGATCGTCAGGCCGCCGGCGCCCAGGTGCACCGCCGTGAGCGGCCCGCCCGGAAGCAGGTCGATGACGGCGCCCATGCGCGCCACGTACTCGAAGTGCAGGTGCGTGGGATCGTCCGGGTCCACGTGCGACTGCGGGGTGCCGTCCACGTCGACCTCGTAGCCCGCCGCGTACTCGCTCGGCAGGATCCGCGCGATGCGCCCGTCCGACAGCCGCGCCGTCGGCACCTCCCGATCCGTCCCTCGCTGTCGTCCCACGGCTCGAGCGTACGTCGCCCAGGCTCGTCCGATCCGCGGCCCCGGTTCGAGCGGGGATCCCGGATCGAGAGGACGGATCGGGAGGGTTTCGTCCTCGGGAGCGGGGATCTCCTCGGGAACGGGCGCCCGGGCGCGACATCTGCCCGCAACGAGCCGCCCCTAGCCTGATCCCGTGGAACGACCCGACGGCACCCCGACCCCGCCGCGCCCCGCGGACCGGGGGCGGATCGCGCTCGCCGGCGTCACGACGGCGCTCGTGGGCTTCGCCAGCTCGTCGGCCGTCGTGCTCGCGGGGCTGCAGGCCGCCGGGGCGACGCCGGCGCAGGCCGCGTCCGGCCTCGTGGTGCTGTGCCTCACGCAGGCGCTCGGGATGCTGTGGCTCGCGCAGCGCACGCGCCTGCCCGTGGTGCTGGCGTGGTCCACGCCCGGCGCCGCGCTGCTGGCCTCCGGCACCGCCCCGGAGGGCGGGTGGCCCGCGGCGGTGGGCGCCTTCGCGCTCGCCGGCGCGCTCATCGTGCTCACGGGGCTGTGGCCGGGGCTCGCGCGCGCGGTCGCGGCCATCCCGGCCGCCGTCGCCCAGGCCATGCTGGCGGGCGTGCTCGTCGGGCTGTGCCTGGCGCCCGTGCGGGGGCTCGCCGAGGAGCCGCTCGCGGTGCTGCCGATCGTGCTCGTCTGGCTCGTTCTCATGCGCCTCGCCCCCGGATGGGCCGCCCCCGCCGCCTTCGCCGCGGGGCTCGTCGTGCTCGGCGTGCTCGCGGCGGGCAGGGGCCTCGACGGCCCCCTCCTGCCGGTGCTCGAGCCCGTGCTGCCCGCGTTCGACGCGGCGGCGATCGTCGGCATCGCCCTGCCGCTCTACATCGTCACGATGGCCTCGCAGAACGTGCCGGGCGCGGCCGTGCTGTCGTCGTACGGATACGTCGTGCCCTGGCGCGAGTCGATAGTCGTCACGGGCGTCGGCACGATCGCCGGCGCGCCGTTCGGCGGCCACGCCATCAACCTCGCCGCGATCACGGCCGCGCTCGCGGCGTCGCCCGACGCCCACCCGGATGCGGCGCAGCGCTGGCGCGCCGTGCGCGTGTCGGCCGGCGTGTACGTCGTGCTCGCGGCGCTCGCGACGGCGCTCACGACCCTCGTCGGCGTCGCGCCCGCCGTGCTCGCGGCCGTCGCGGGGCTGGCGCTGCTGCCCACCCTGGCGTCGTCGCTCGCGGCGGCGGTGCGCGACGAAGGCGGGCGGATCCCGGCCGTCGTCACCTTCGTCGTCGCGGCCGGCGGGCTCACGGCGTGGGGGATCGGCGCCGCGTTCTGGGCGCTGCTGGCGGGGATCGCGGTGCACGTGGTGCTGCGGGCTCGCCGCGCCTGAGCCCCGTTTCGGCCCCGCGGCGCGGGCTTATACCGGGCGGAAACGGGTTGGTCAAGGATCCGGGTGGACATGGCGCGTCGCATGGGGCTATAGTTGGAAGTTGCGCTCCCTGGATTCCCCCATGCCCTCAAATGGTGGTCGGCTGGCGCCTCAAGATCCCCGCAGATGATGGCGGGTGGATCGAGGCGGAGGATCCGGGTCGCACCTCACCTGTCGACAAGGAATCTAGTAGCCCTCACCGGGCTCATGGAGGTCATCCCCTTGGCTGCTGCGCGCAAGAACGCATCCACCACCATCACCAAGAACGGACGCGTCGCAAGTCGCCTCTCGTTCGCCAAGATCAGCGACACGCTCACGGTCCCCGACCTGCTCGCGCTGCAGACCGAGTCCTTCGACTGGCTCGTCGGAAACGACGCCTGGCGCCAGCGCCTCGAAGACGCTCGCGCCGCCGGCCGCACCGACATCGCCGAGCAGAGCGGCCTCGAGGAGATCTTCGAGGAGATCTCGCCCATCGAGGACCTCTCCGAGACGATGCAGCTGTCGTTCACGAACCCGTACCTCGAGCCCGAGAAGTACTCCATCGAGGAGTGCAAGGAGCGCGGCAAGACCTACGCGGCCCCGCTCTACGTCGAGGCCGAGTTCATGAACCACCAGACCGGTGAGATCAAGACGCAGACGGTCTTCATGGGCGACTTCCCGCTCCAGACCGACAAGGGCACGTTCATCATCAACGGCACCGAGCGCGTCGTCGTCTCGCAGCTCGTGCGCTCGCCCGGTGTCTACTTCGACAAGACGCCCGACAAGACCTCCGACAAGGAGATCGTCTCGGCGCGCGTCATCCCGAGCCGCGGCGCGTGGCTCGAGTTCGAGATCGACAAGCGCGACCAGGTCGGCGTGCGCATCGACCGCAAGCGCAAGCAGTCGGTCACCGTCTTCCTCAAGGCCCTCGGCCTGACCACCGAGGACATCCAGCGCGAGTTCGCCGGCATCGCCTCGATCGAGGAGACCCTCGCGAAGGACACGATCCTCACGCAGGAAGAGGCGCTGCGCGACATCTACCGCAAGCTGCGCCCGGGCGAGCAGGTGGCCGCCGAGGCCGCGCGCTCGCTGCTCGACAACTTCTACTTCAACGCCAAGCGCTACGACCTGGCCAAGGTGGGTCGCTACAAGATCAACCAGAAGCTGGGCCTCGACCTGCCGCTGAGCGAGTCGGTGCTCACCGTCGACGACATCGTCGCGACGATCAAGTACCTCGTCCGCCTGCACCGCGGCGACGAGACCTTCGAGGGCATCCGCCGCGGCGAGAAGGCCGAGATCCGTCTCGACGTCGACGACATCGACAACTTCGGCAACCGTCGCATCCGCGCGGTCGGCGAGCTGATCCAGAACCAGGTCCGCACCGGTCTGTCGCGCATGGAGCGCGTCGTCCGCGAGCGCATGACCACGCAGGACATCGAGGCGATCACGCCGCAGACCCTGATCAACGTGCGCCCCGTCGTCGCCGCGATCAAGGAGTTCTTCGGCACCTCGCAGCTGTCGCAGTTCCTCGACCAGAACAACCCGCTGTCGTCGATCACGCACAAGCGCACGCTGTCGGCCCTCGGCCCCGGCGGCCTGTCGCGCGAGCGCGCGGGCGTCGAGGTGCGAGACGTGCACCCCTCGCACTACGGCCGCATGTGCCCGATCGAGACGCCGGAAGGCCCGAACATCGGCCTGATCGGCCGCCTCGCGACCTTCGGCCGCATCAACTCCTTCGGCTTCATCGAGACGCCGTACCGCCGCGTCGTCGACGGCCGGGTCACCGAGCAGATCGACTACCTCACGGCGGCCGACGAGGAGAGCTTCAACATCGCGAACGCGAGCGCGGTGATCAACGCCGACGGCACGTTCGCCGAGAAGCGCGTGCTCGCCCGCCAGCGCGGCGGCGAGGTCGACCTCGTCGACGTCGAGGACATCGGCTACATCGACGTCTCGCCGCGCCAGATGGTGTCGGTCGGAACGTCGCTGATCCCGTTCCTCGAGCACGACGACGCGAACCGCGCGCTCATGGGCGCGAACATGCAGCGTCAGGCCGTGCCGCTGATCGAGTCCGAGGCGCCCGTGGTCGGCACCGGCATGGAGTCGTACGCGGCGGTCGACGCCGGCGACTCGATCATCGCCGACAAGGCCGGCGTGGTCACCGAGGTCTCGGCCGACTACATCACGGTCCAGCTCGACGAGGGCGGCACGCAGGACTACTTCCTGCGCAAGTTCGACCGCTCCAACCAGGGCAACAGCTACAACCAGCGCGTCATCGTCGCGGCGGGCGACCGGGTCGAGGTCGGCCAGGTCATCGCCGACGGCCCGTCGACCGAGAGCGGCGAGCTGGCGCTCGGCAAGAACCTGCTCGTCGGGTTCATGTCGTGGGAGGGTCACAACTTCGAGGACGCGATCATCCTCAGCCAGAACCTGGTGAAGGACGACACCCTCACCTCGATCCACATCGAGGAGTACGAGGTCGACGCCCGCGACACCAAGCTGGGCAAGGAGGAGATCACGCGTGACCTCCCCAACGTCAGCCCCGAGCTGCTGAAGGACCTGGACGAGCGCGGCATCATCCGCATCGGCGCCGAGGTCCGCCCCGGCGACATCCTCGTCGGCAAGGTCACGCCGAAGGGCGAGACCGAGCTGAGCGCCGAGGAGCGCCTGCTGCGTGCGATCTTCAACGAGAAGAGCCGCGAGGTCCGCGACACGTCGCTGAAGGTGCCCCACGGTGAGCAGGGAACCGTCATCGCGGTCAAGGAGTTCAACGCCGAGGAGGGCGACGACGAGCTCGGCTCGGGTGTCAACCGCCGCGTCGTGGTCTACATCGCCCAGAAGCGCAAGATCACCGAGGGCGACAAGCTCGCCGGCCGCCACGGCAACAAGGGCGTCATCGCGAAGATCCTCCCCGTCGAGGACATGCCCTTCCTCGCCGACGGCACGCCGCTCGACGTCATCCTCAACCCGATGGGCATCCCGGGCCGCATGAACTTCGGTCAGGTGCTCGAGACCCACCTGGGCTGGATCGCCAAGCAGGGCTGGAAGATCGAGGGCGAGCCCGAGTGGGCCATGCGCCTGCCGGAGGAGGCCCGCGAGGTCGCGCCCGGCACGAAGGTGGCGACGCCGGTGTTCGACGGCGCGACGGAGGACGAGATCGCGGGTCTGCTCGACTCGACGCTCCCCACGCGCGACGGCGACCGCCTGATCGACCGCTCGGGCAAGGCGCAGCTGTTCGACGGCCGCACGGGCGAGCCCTACCCGGCTCCGATCTCCGTCGGCTACATGTACATCCTGAAGCTGCACCACCTCGTGGACGACAAGATCCACGCGCGCTCGACGGGTCCGTACTCGATGATCACGCAGCAGCCGCTCGGTGGTAAGGCGCAGTTCGGCGGCCAGCGCTTCGGCGAGATGGAGGTGTGGGCCCTCGAGGCCTACGGTGCCGCGTACGCGCTGCAGGAGCTCCTGACCGTCAAGTCGGACGACATCCTCGGCCGCGTCAAGGTGTACGAGGCGATCGTCAAGGGCGAGAACATCCCGGAGCCCGGCATCCCCGAGTCCTTCAAGGTGCTCATGAAGGAGATGCAGTCGCTGTGCCTGAACGTCGAGGTCCTCTCGGCCGACGGCACGACGATCAACCTGCGCGACACCGACGACGAGGCCTTCCGCGCCGCCGAGGAGCTCGGCATCAACATCTCCAGCCGATTCGAGTCCGCCTCGATCGACGAGATCTGATCCAGCCAGCCGATTCAAAGATTTCCCTACAGGAGACATCAATTGCTCGACGCAACCACTTTCGATGAGCTTCGCATCGGCCTGGCCACCGCGGATGACATCCGTCGCTGGTCCTTCGGCGAGGTCAAGAAGCCCGAGACCATCAACTACCGCACCCTGAAGCCCGAGAAGGACGGTCTGTTCGGTGAGCAGATCTTCGGACCCTCGCGCGACTGGGAGTGCGCGTGCGGCAAGTACAAGCGCGTGCGCTTCAAGGGCATCGTGTGCGAGCGCTGCGGCGTGGAGGTCACCAAGAGCTCCGTCCGCCGCGAGCGCATGGGCCACATCGAGCTCGCCGCGCCCGTCACGCACATCTGGTACTTCAAGGGCGTGCCCTCGCGCCTGGGCTACCTGCTCGACATGGCGCCGAAGGACCTCGAGAAGGTCATCTACTTCGCCGCCTACATGGTGATCTCGGTCGACGAGGAGGCGCGCCACCGCGACCTCCCCACGCACGAGAACAACCTGCGCCTCGAGATCAAGAACCTCGGGGACCGTCGCGACGCGAAGATCGCCGACCGCCTGCAGAAGCTGGAGGACGAGCTCGCGGCACTGGAGGCCGAGGGCGCGAAGGCCGACCAGAAGAAGAAGCTGAAGGACGCCGCCGAGAAGGAGATGGCGACGATCCGCAAGCGCGCGGACGAGAACATCGCTCGTCTCGAGCGCGTGTGGGAGGAGTTCCGCGGTCTCGAGGTCGGGCAGCTCAAGGCGGAGGACGACGTCTTCCAGGAGCTGCAGGACCGCTTCGGCCAGTACTTCGAGGCACTCATGGGCGCCGAGTCGATCCAGCGCCGCCTGGCGGAGTTCGACCTGGCCGCCGAGGCCGAGTCGCTGCGCACGCAGATCGCCGAGGGCAAGGGCCAGCGCAAGATCCGCGCGATCAAGCGCCTCAAGGTCGTGCAGTCGTTCCTGACGACGGGCATGAGCCCGGCGTCGATGGTCCTCGACGTGGTGCCGGTGATCCCGCCGGAGCTGCGCCCGATGGTCCAGCTCGACGGCGGCCGCTTCGCGACCTCCGACCTGAACGACCTGTACCGCCGCGTCATCAACCGCAACAACCGCCTGCGTCGCCTCATCGACCTCGGTGCCCCCGAGATCATCGTGAACAACGAGAAGCGCATGCTGCAGGAGGCCGTCGACGCGCTGTTCGACAACGGCCGCCGCGGTCGTCCCGTCACGGGCACCGGCAACCGCGCCCTGAAGTCCCTGAGCGACATGCTCAAGGGCAAGCAGGGCCGGTTCCGCCAGAACCTGCTCGGCAAGCGCGTGGACTACTCGGGCCGTTCGGTCATCGTCGTCGGCCCGCAGCTCAAGCTGCACCAGTGCGGTCTGCCCAAGCAGATGGCGCTCGAGCTGTTCAAGCCGTTCGTCATCAAGCGCCTGATCGACCTCGGTCACTCGCAGAACATCAAGGCCGCCAAGCGCGCCGTGGAGCGCACGCGCCCCGAGGTGTGGGACGTGCTCGAGGAGATCATCCGCGAGCGCCCCGTGCTGCTGAACCGCGCCCCCACGCTGCACCGCCTGGGCATCCAGGCGTTCGAGCCGCAGCTCGTGGAGGGCAAGGCCATCCAGCTGCACCCGCTCGTCTGCGCGGCGTTCAACGCCGACTTCGACGGCGACCAGATGGCCGTGCACCTGCCGCTGTCGGTGGAGGCCCAGGCCGAGGCGCGCATCCTCATGCTCGCCTCGAACAACATCCTGAAGCCGTCGGACGGCCGCCCGGTCACCCTGCCCTCGCAGGACATGATCATCGGCCTGCACCACCTGACCACCCTCAAGGAGGGCGCGAAGGGCGAGGGCCGCGTGTTCGGATCGGTCGCCGAGGCGCAGCTGGCCAAGGACGAGGGCACCCTCGACCTGCAGGCCAAGGTGCGCATCCGCATCCCGGGTCTGACGTTCCTCGAGGGCCAGGCGCCCGAGGGCTACGAGACCCACGGTCTCGTGGACACCTCGCTCGGTCAGGCGATCTTCAACGACCAGCTGCCGAAGGGCTACCCCTTTGTGCGCGAGCAGGCCGACAAGGGCAAGCTCTCGCAGATCGTGAACAAGCTGGCCGAGGAGTACCCGAAGGTCGTCACGGCCGAGACGCTCGACAAGATCAAGGACGCCGGCTTCTACTGGGCCACCCGCTCGGGTGTCACGGTGGCGCTGAGCGACGTGCTCACCCCGCCGAACAAGCGCGAGATCGTCGCCAAGCACGAGAAGCTCGCCGAGAAGGTCAACGCGCAGTACGCGAAGGGCCTCATCACCGACGCCGAGCGTCGCCAGGAGCTCATCCAGGTCTGGACCGAGGCCACGGACGAGGTCCAGAAGGCCATGCGCGACAACTTCCCGGAGGACAACACCATCAACCGCATGGTGACCTCGGGCGCGCGAGGCAACTGGCTGCAGATCCGCAACATCGCGGGTATGCGCGGCCTGGTGAACAACCCGAAGGGCGAGATCATCCCGCGCCCGATCATCTCCTCGTACCGCGAGGGGCTGTCGGCGGCGGAGTACTTCACCGCCACGCACGGTGCCCGCAAGGGTCTGGCCGACACGGCCCTCCGTACGGCCGACTC
Source organism: Microbacterium petrolearium (assembly GCF_054782875.1). Taxonomy (NCBI): domain Bacteria; kingdom Bacillati; phylum Actinomycetota; class Actinomycetes; order Micrococcales; family Microbacteriaceae; genus Microbacterium; species Microbacterium petrolearium. Next base: position 116,368 of record NZ_BAAGRQ010000007.1, on the reverse strand, counting down.
GGGCTACCTCACGCGTCGTCTCGTCGACGTCTCGCAGGACGTCATCATCCGCGAGGACGACTGCGGCACCTCGAAGGGCCTCGAGTACCCGATCGCCGCGTTCGACGCGAGCGGCACGCTCGTCAAGGACGCGAACGTCGAGAACTCGGTGTTCGCCCGCACGCTCGCGACCGACGTCGTGGCCGAGGACGGCACCGTCCTGGCCGCCGCCGGCTCGGACGTGGGCGACGTGCTGATCAACCAGCTCGTCGAGGCGGGTGTCGAGTCCATCAAGGTGCGCTCGGTGCTCACCTGCGACTCGGCCGTCGGCGTCTGCGCGCAGTGCTACGGCCGCTCGCTGGCCACCGGCAAGCTCGTCGACATCGGCGAGGCCGTGGGCATCATCGCGGCCCAGTCGATCGGTGAGCCCGGCACGCAGCTGACGATGCGCACGTTCCACACCGGTGGATCGGCCTCGGCGGACGACATCACGCAGGGTCTGCCCCGCGTGCAGGAGCTGTTCGAGGCCCGCACCCCGAAGGGCGCCACGCCCATCGCGGAGGCGGACGGTCGCATCACGATCGAGGAGACCGAGAAGTCCCGCAAGGTGCTCCTCACGCCCGACAACGGCGACGAGGTCAAGGTCTACCCGGTGCTGAAGCGCGCGACGCTCCTCGTCGAGGACGGCCAGCACGTCACGGTCGGTCAGCCCCTCCAGGTCGGCACGCTCGACCCGAAGGAGATCATGCGCGTGCAGGGCGCCCGCGAGGTGCAGAAGTACCTCGTCGGCGGCGTGCAGGGCGTGTACCGCTCGCAGGGTGTGCCGATCCACGACAAGCACATCGAGGTCATCGTGCGCCAGATGCTGCGCAAGGTCACCGTCGTCGACCACGGCGAGACCGACCTGCTGCCCGGCGAGCTGGTGGACATCAAGCGCTACCAGGAGATCAACCGCGCGACCGTGGCCGAGGGCAAGCGCCCCGCGTCGGGTCGTCCGGAGCTGATGGGCATCACGAAGGCGTCGCTCGCGACGGAGTCGTGGCTGTCGGCCGCGTCGTTCCAGGAGACCACGCGCGTCCTCACCGAGGCGGCGCTCCAGGGCAAGCGCGACCCGCTCGTCGGCCTCAAGGAGAACGTGATCATCGGAAAGCTGATCCCCGCCGGCACCGGCCTTGCGAAGTACCGCAACGTCGTGGTCGAGGCGACGGACGAGGCCAAGAGCGAGCGGTACCCCAACCGCATCTTCGCCTCGGACGGCGCGTTCGCGGAGGGCGACTACGGCTTCGTCGACTTCGACGCGTTCTCGTCGGACGACTTCACCCCGGGCAGCTACAACTGATTGAGGCGAGAGCCGAGCGAGCTTGCTCGCTCGGCCGAGCCGATTGAAGTTGTTGAGCGACGTAGTCGCGAACACAACTGACCCATCGGTGAGGCCCTGACAGCGGCCCCCGGCTTCGGCCGGGGGCCGCTTTCGCGTTCCCTTGCTCCGCGAACCCGCGCTCGATCCGCGAGCCCGCGCCGGATCCCGCGCGGGTTCGGCGAACGAGCGCGGGGTCGGCGGCGGACGCGTGTCGGAGCCTGCCGCTACTGTGAGGCGGGTGAGTTCAGCCGTGATCGCCGCCGAGGGGCTGCGCAAGACGTACCGCGTCAAGGGGAAGCCCGACTTCGTCGCCGTGGACGGGCTGTCGTTCGAGGTCGCGCCGGGGGAGTCGTTCGGGCTGCTCGGGCCGAACGGCGCCGGCAAGTCCACCACGATGCGCATGATCGGCGCCGTCTCGTCGCGCACGGGCGGCGAGCTGTCGATCCTCGGGCTCGATCCGGATCGCCACGGCCCGGAGATCCGCTCCCGTCTGGGAGTGGTGCCGCAGCAGGACAACCTCGACGGCGAGCTGAACGCGCGCGAGAACCTCTACATCTACGGCCGCTACTTCGGCCTGCCCGGCCGCGTCTGCCGCGAGAAGGCCGACGAGCTGCTGGCGTTCGCGCAGCTCGAGGAGAAGGCGAAGTCGAAGGTCGATCAGCTCTCCGGCGGCATGAAGCGCCGGCTCACGATCGCGCGCGGCCTCATCAACGACCCGCGCATCCTGCTGCTCGACGAGCCGACCACGGGCCTCGACCCGCAGGCGCGGCACGTGCTGTGGGATCGCCTGTTCCGGCTCAAGGAGCGCGGCACCACCCTCGTGCTCACGACGCACTACATGGACGAGGCCGAGCAGCTGTGCGACCGGCTCGTCGTCGTCGACAAGGGACGGATCATGGCCGAGGGCACGCCCGCCTCGCTCATCCGCACGCACTCCAGCCGCGAGGTACTCGAGGTGCGCTTCGGCTCCGCGCAGAACGCGGCAGCGGCGGAGCGGATCGAGGGCATCGGCGAGCGGGTGGAGGTGCTGCCCGACCGCGTGCTCGTCTACGCCGCCGACGGCGAGGCCGCGCTCGAGCAGGTGACGGCGCGCGGACTGGAGCCGATCACGAGCCTCGTGCGCCGCTCGAGCCTGGAGGACGTCTTCCTGCGTCTCACGGGAAGGTCGCTGATCGAATGACCGCCCCTTCCGCCGCGCCCGCCGCGGCCGACATCGACGAGCTCCGCGCCGAGGCGATGGCGTGGGGCAGGGCACCGCGCACCCGCGGCACCTGGTACGTCGCCGAGCACATGATCCGCGCGATGCGCGCGTACGGCTGGACGATCCTCGTCGGATCGGTCGGCCAGCCGATCCTGTACCTGCTGGGCCTGGCCGTGGGGCTCGCGGCGCTCATCCAGGTGCCGATCGACGACGGCGGCGAGCCCGTGCCGTACCTGCTGTTCGTCGCGCCGGCGCTCCTCATGACGGCCGCGCTCAACGTGGCGGCCGAGGAGTTCACCTACCCCGTGCTGGCGGGCTTCAAGTGGCGCCGGTTCTTCTACGGCTTCAGCGCGGCGCCCCTGTCGCCGCGGCAGATCGCGAACGGCGTCATCGTAGCGGCCGTCGCGCGCATGGCCGTGACGGTGGCGTTCTACCTGCTCTTCGTGCTCGTCTTCTTCGCGTGGCTGCACCCCGATGCCACGCGCATGGCGACGGCATGGCTGATGGCGCCGATCGGCGTGCTCGCCGGGCTCGCGTACGGCGGCCCGATGCTCGCCTTCGCCGCTTCGCTCGAGGACGACCGCGGGCAGCTGCAGCTCGTGCAGCGCTTCGTCTTCATGCCGATGTTCCTCTTCTCCGGCACGTTCTATCCGCTCGCGACGCTGCCGGTGTGGCTGCAGTGGATCGGCTGGATCTCGCCGCTGTGGCACGCGTCCGAGCTGGGGCGGGTCGTGGCGTACGGCAAGCCGATGGACGCGGCGGGCGTCGCGCTGCACGCGGGCTTCCTCGTGCTGCTCGCCGGGCTCGGCGCCGCGCTGGCGTGGCGCATGTTCCGTCGGAGGCTCGCCTCGTGAGCGCGGCGGTGCAGACCGAGGAGCGCCGGCGCACCGGCGGCGGCGTGCGGGCGCTGTGGGCGGGCAACCCGCTCGCGGTCGTGCAGCGCGGCCTCATCGCGGCCCGCTCGTCGAGCTGGGCGATCGTGCTGTCGGGCTTCTTCGAGCCCGTGTTCTACCTCGCGTCGATGGGGATCGGGCTGGGCGCGCTGATCGGCGACGTGCAGACCTCGCAGGGCGGCGAGGTGCCGTACGCGGCGTTCATCGCGCCCGCGCTGCTGACCGTGTCGGCGATGAACGGCGCGATCTACGACTCCACGTGGAACGTCTTCTTCAAGCTCAACTACGGCCGCCTCTACGAGGGCATGCTCGCGACCTCGCTCGGCCCGCTCGACGTGGCGCTCGGCGAGATCCTGTACGCGCTGCTGCGCGGCCTGCTCTACGCCACCGGCTTCATGGTGATCATGCAGCTGCTCGGGCTCAACCTGGCCCCCACCGCGATCCTGGCCCTGCCCGCCGTGCTGCTCGTGGCCTTCGGCTTCGCGAGCCTCGGCATGGCGATCACGAGCTACATGAAGACGTTCCAGCACATGGACTGGATCAACTTCGTGCTGCTGCCGATGTTCCTCTTCAGCGCCACCCTGTACCCGATCGACATCTACCCCGAGGCGATCCAGGGCATCATCATGGCCTTCCCCCTGTGGCACGGCGTCGAGCTGGTGCGCGGGCTCACGACGGGCATGCTGAGCGCGGGCATGCTGTGGCACGTCGCGTACTACCTCGTGATGATCGCGGTCGGGCTCGTGTTCACGACGCGGCGGCTGCGCAGTCTCTTCCTCGACTGAGTCGCGCACCGGTCGAGCTCCTCCCCGACCGCGCCGGTACCCCGGCGGAGCGGCGACACGCCCGGGCCGTGCGCCGGCGACGGCGAGGCTCCCCGGCGGCGCGGATGTGCCGCGGTACGCTCGCGCGGAGGGGATCCGCCCCGCCGTGAGGAGTGCAACGGATGAGTGACGCCCAGGGGAAGAACGACCCGGCCACCGGCGAGCCCATCGAGGAGCGCGCCGCCGAGGCCCCCGCCGAGACCCAGGCCCCCGAGACCCAGGCCCCCGAGGCGCCGGTCACCGAGACCCGGGCCGCCGAGGCGCCGGTCGCGGAGGCGCCGGTGGACGAGCGCCCCTCCGCCCTCGCGGACGCGATCGGCGAGGACCCCGACGTGACGGGCGAGGGCGCGCGGCCCGCGGCCGCCGAGCAGGCGGAGCCCGCCGCGTCGCAGGCCGAGCCCGTCGCCGAGCAGGGGCCGGCGGCCGAGGCGCCCTCGGAGCCGGCCGCCGAGGCGCCCACGCGCTCCGCGCGCCGTTCCGCCGGCGAGCCGGACGCGCCGTCCGACCCCGTCGAGCCCGCGCCCGCGCGTGCCGGTGCCGCCGAGCCGGCGGCGGCCGAGCCGACCGACGCCGAGCCGGCCGCGCGGCCCGCTCCCGACTACGCCGCCCTCGCCGCCGAGCTCGACGCACTCGACGCGCGTCACGGCACCGAGGGCGCCGAGCCGGCGCCGCGTCGCGAGGCCGGCACCGCGTCGTCGGGCAGCCCGTGGTTCGAGCGGGCCGACGAGACGCAGACGTTCCGGGCCACCGAGCCCGAGGGCGCGCCGGCGGTCACCGCGAGCGAGCCCGCCGCCGAGACGGTCGCCGCGCCCGCGCCGCAGCCCGTGTTCGTCGAGGCCCCCGAGCCGCCGACCAAGCGCGGCAACCGCGGCGCCGCCGGGCTGATCGGACTGCTGGCGGCGGTCGTGTTCGCCGTCCTCTACTTCGCGGCCGTGGCCGGCTACACGGCCCTCACCGACGGCTTCGCCTCGGTGGACGAGCTGTCGACGTTCGCGCTCGAGACCGTCGCGTCGGTGACGTTCTGGATCCCGGTGGTCGCGTTCTTCCTGGGCTTCTGGCTGCTCGGGGCGATCGTCAACCGCGCCCGCTGGGGCGCGTGGGTGCTGCTCGGGTTCTTCGTCGCCGTCCTCGCCTACGCGGCGCAGGTGTTCGCGCCCGTGATCGCGGGGCCGTTCTGGATGATCACGCCGAGCGAGGCGGCCGACGTGGTGCAGGAGGGCGTGCTCGCGCCGCTGGCGATCGCGGCGTTCGTGATCGCGCGCGAGGTGACGATCTGGTTCGGTGCGTGGGCGGCCAGGCGCGGGGCCAAGATGAACCGGCTCAACGCCGAGGCGCAGGAGGAGTACGAGCGGACGCTCGAGGCCGGCCCGTCCGCCTGACCTCCGCTCGCCGCCTCTCCGCCCCGTCCCAGGAAACCTCCCGGGGCGGGGCGGAGACTTGTGACATGGCGGACGCGCGGAGCGGGGGCGGAGCGGGCCCGCTGCTGCTCGCTCTCGCCGCGGTCTCGTACGGCGCGCTCGTGATCTGCGCGACGGGCTTCGCGGCGCTGCTCACCGACACCGACGTCCTTCCCGTGCCCGGTCTCGGCCCGGTGCCCGGCGTGCTCGCCGTGCTCGTCTCGGTGCTCGCGTTCGCCGGCACACTGTGGCCGGTAGTGCGGCTGGAGCGCCCCGCCTTCACGGGCGTGGTGCCCGTGGCGCTCGCGGCGGCGCTGTCGCACCTGGTGGCGCTGTGGCTGCTCGCGCTCGCGTTCGGCGCGGGCGCCGCGGCGGCGACCGCCGCGGTGGGCGGCGCCGTGACGGGCTGGACCTCGGTCACGTTCCTGCTCGCCGCGGCCGTGGCCGCGTGGGGAGCGATCGCGATCCGCCGCACCGAGGCGCGCCCGCCGCGCTGGCCGTGGGAGCGCGAGCCCGACGACGAGTAGCGCGGCCGGGGCGCGCGGGCGATCGAGGCGGCGGAATCTCGGGGAATCGCGGGATCGCGCCTACTCTGGGACCGTGGAGCGTTCGCTCGAGACCCAGGTGAGCCAGGCGGTCGACGCCTGGCTGCGGTGGTTGCCGCGCTGGGAGCCGGCGACGCACCGCGGCAGGGTCGCCCCGTGCCGCCGCTGCCTGGGGTCGCCCGTGCTGTCGGCGGCGGGCCTCGGATCGGACGTGCCGCACGGCGTGCAGCACGGGCTGTCGACGCGCATCAAGACGATCGTCGACCGGGCCGTGGCCGAGTACACGTCGCGCAACCTGCCCCTGCTGCAGACCGAGCTCGACCAGCAGGCCGCCCGCAACCGCGCGCGCAGCTACCGCCCCGCCGAGGGCCTCGAGCCCGAGTTCGAGGGGCTCCCGCTCGATCCGGATCCCGTTCCCGGCGCGCCGTTCCTCTTCACGATCGAGGGGCTCGCGAACGAGGCCGAGCAGGAGGTGCCGAGCCTGCCCCCGCTCAGCGAGGAGGCCAAGGCCGCGCTGCGGCAGGAGGTCGGACTCGCCGACGAGTACGCCAACCTCGTGGGGCGCGAGGTGTGCGGGCTGCTGCTGCAGCACCGGCTGCGCATCCAGGCCGGCGTGGCGGAGTTCGTCGAGCCGCAGATCGAGGCGATGCTCGCGGACCTCACGAAGTCGCTCGACGCCCCCCTGGACCCCCGCGATTTCGCCTGAGCGAGCGAAGCGAGCCGCGCCGGGAACGCGGGGAGACCAGGGGATCGGCCGTGGCGGGGACACGCCCGGCGCGTTGCTACGATGGTCGAGCGCTGCCCGCCCTGCTCGGCGGGCCGCGGATCACGCACGCCGCCACGGGGGAGGACGATTGGCTGAGCGTCTGCCGGCCCAGCCGCCCGTGCTGCCGGGCCTGAACTACGTGCGCCCGCTCGGGTCCGGTGGCTTCGCCGACGTCTACCTCTACGGCCAGGACATGCCGCGCCGCGAGGTCGCCGTCAAGGTGCTGCCGGATTCGCTGCACACCTCCGAGCTCGTGCGCATGTTCAACTCCGAGATCGACGTGCTCGCGCGCCTGGCCACGCACCCGTCGATCGTCACGATCTACGACGCGGGCCTCGCGCCCGACGGCCGGCCGTACATCTCCATGGAGTACTGCCCCGCCTCGTACGCCAAGCGCTACCGCCAGGAGCGGATCCCCGTGCCGGAGGTGCTCGAGGTCGCCGTGAAGACCGCCAGTGCCCTCGAGACCGCCCACCGCACGGGCGTGATCCACCGCGACATCAAGCCGAGCAACATCCTCGTCACGGCGTTCGGCTCGCCCGTGCTCGCCGATTTCGGCATCTCGGCCTCGCTCACCGCCGCGGCGCGCGAGAGCATGGCGCTGTCGGTGCCGTGGTCGGCCCCCGAGGTCGTGCTGGAGCAGAGCAACGGCACGATCGCGAGCGAGGTGTGGGGGCTCGGCGCCACGATCTACTCCCTGCTGGCCGGGCGCAGCCCGTTCGAGCACGCGGAGCGCTCCGAGAACTCGCGCGAGCAGCTCACGCGGCGCATCGCGCGGGCGAAGTACGTCCCGGTCGGCCGCGACGATCTGCCCGTCGGCCTCGAGGCCGTGCTGCAGCGCGCCATGAGCCGCGAGCCCGGCCGCCGGCAGCCGAGCGCGCTGCAGTTCGCCGAGGAGATCCGCGTGGTGCAGGCCGGGGCGCGCCTCATCCCGACACCGCTCGAGGTGCGCGTGGACGAGTATCACCCGTCGGCGCCGCTGGACCTCGAGGACGACGGGGCGCGCTGGGCGCCGCGGCCGAACGTGGCCTACCCGTCCACGCGGAAGTACCAGCCGCGGGCCCCGCAGCACCGCGACGAGGACGACACGTTCACGGCGCCCTCGCGCCGTCGCCGTCGCACGTGGCCGTGGCTGCTCGTCGGCGGCGTCGCCCTCATGGCGCTGGGCGCCGCGGCCGCCGTGTGGTTCGGGACGGTGATCTGACATGCGCCGCGCGCTCTGGGGCTGGATCACCGCGGGGGTCGTCACCGCGCTGATCGTGACGCTCGCCGTCGTGTGGCCGGGGCTCGACGCCCAGCGCACGCCGAGCACCGAGCCGGGCGTGTGGGCGCTGCAGACGGGCGAGAACGTGCGCTACGCGCGCGTCAACACGGAGGTCCTCGAGCTCGACACCGTGCGGACCGTCTCGAACCCGTCCGGCATCGTCCAGTCCGAGCGGGGCGCGTTCCTCTTCGCGGAGAGCGACTCGCGGCTGCTCGAGATCGACACGGCGATGCCGATCGACTACGACGACGAGGCGCAGGCGACCGCCGACCGCACCCCCGGCGGCACCGTCGCGGTGGCGACGGCCGGCGAGTACGTGGCCTACCTCACCGACACCGGCACGGTGTTCGCCGGCGTGCTCGGCGAGGCCACGCTGCTCATCGAGCCGCACCCGGCCGAGGAGGACGAGTCGGAGGAGGGATCCGACGACGAGGGCTCTACCGCGCCGTCGTGGACGGCCGACGCGATCGCGATCGACGACGCGGGCGTGCTGTACGCCTACACCGCCGACGACTCGATCGTGACGCGCTACGACGTGGCGCAGCGGCGGCTCCTCGGCGAGGACGCCGCGCCGAGCGGGCTGACGAGCGAGGGACTCGAGCTGACCGCGGTCGACGGCACGTGGTTCCTCGTGGACGCGACGAGCGGTGAGATCTGGCGTCGCGGGCAGTCCGACGCCTTCCAGCCGGGCCTGGGCGGCGTCGTGGTGGCGGGTACGGCCACGGCGCGCGGGGAGTCGGCGTACCTCGCCGACGACCTCGGCCTCGTCGAGCTGCCCACGGGCGGCGAACCCCGCCGTGTGTTCGACGCCCCGGGCGGCGCACCGGCCGCGCCGCGGGTGTTCAACGGCGACGTGTACGCGGCCTGGCTCGACATCGCGGGCGGCACGATGTGGCGCATGCCCGTGTCGGGCGGGTCGGACGGCACGCAGATCTCGCTGGACTACGGGGGGCTCGAGCTGCCGGAGGAGCGCGAGCCCGTCTTCACGTCGTCGGGGTCGCGCATGATCCTGAACGAGACGCGATCCGGCTGGGTGTGGACGATGCCGGACGGCACGCTCGTGCCCTCCAGCCAGGAGTGGGAGCCGGAGGACGATCTCGAGGAGGAGACCGTCGAGACGCAGGAGCAGGCCGAGGTCGTGACCGACCCGCGGCCGCCCGTGGCGGAGGACGACGCCTTCGGCGTGCGCCCTGGCACGCTCGTGAGCCTGCCGGTGATGCTGAACGACCACGATCCCAACCAGGACGTGCTCACGATCATGGAGGGCTCCGTCTCGGGACTGCCCGAGGATTTCGGGCGGCTCGCGATCACCGACGACGGCGGGCGGATCACCGTGGACGTCGCACCGGATGCGACCGGATCGGCGACCTTCCAGTACCAGGTGATCGACGGCACGCAGGAGGGCGGCAGGGCGTCGGAGCCCGCCACCGTCACCCTCACCATGAGCGAGGGCAACCGCGCACCCGTCTGGTGCGGCGTGGAGGGGTGCCTGGCCGAGTGGCCGAGCCGCGAGGTGGCGCCGGGCGGCACGGTCACCGTCCCCGTGCTCGACGGCTGGGTCGACCCCGACGGCGACCCGGTCGTCCTGCTCGACGTCGCGAACCCCTCGGGCGAGGGCGCGGCGTCGGTGACGCCCGACGGCGACGTCGTCTACCAGCACAGCAACTCGTCGAGCGGATCGAGCACGGTCGAGCTGCACGTCACGGTCGCGGACACGCAGGGCGCCCAGACCACGCGCTCGCTCGCCGTGAAGGTCGACCCGAACCCGCAGCTGCACGCCGAGTCGTTCGCCGTGCTCGACTCCGTCGGCACCATCGCGGTCGACGTCGAGCCGCACGTCACGGGCACCGAGGGGCGCCTCTCCGTGGAGTCGGCGCGCGTGCTCGACAACGCCGACGCGACGGCCGTGCCCTCGGCGTTCGGCATCGGGTTCGACTTCACGGCCGACGAGGAGGGCATCTATCTCGTCCGCTACACCGTGACCGACGGCACGAGCTCGGCCGAGGCGACGGCGCGCATCACGCTGCTGCCCGAGGACGCGCCCGCGCAGCTCTCGGCAGCTCCCGTCACCGCGTTCGTGCATCAGGGCGCGGACGTCACGATCGACGTCATGCCGACGGTCACCAACCCCACGCGCCGCGTGCTCATGCTCAGCGAGCCGCAGGTGTCGCCCGCCGACGGCGCGACGCTGCAGGTCGACGTGGTCGGCCAGAGCGCGCTGCGGCTCACGGGGACCACGGCCGACGGCGAGGCGGGACTGCTCGGCACGGTGCGGTACACCGTGAGCGACGGCACGCTCGACGACGGCGCGCAGGTGGCGGGGGAGGCGAGCGTCTTCCTGCTCCCGCCGGCGTCCGATCTCTCGCCGATCGCCGTCGACGACTCGGTCGTCGTGCGCGCCGGCGCGCAGATCGACATCCCCGTGCTCGACAACGACGTGGCGCCGGCCGGTCGCTCGCTCATGCTCGACCCGTCGGCCGTGCAGTCGTCGACGGATCGCGCGCTCGCCTTCGCCGCCGGCTCCGTGATCCGCTACCTCGCGCCGAAGGAACCGGGCGACTACCGCATCGACTACTCTGTCTACGCCGCCGGCGCGCCCTCGCTCGCCGACTCCGCGGCGGTGACGGTCCGCGTCGTCGGCGAGGAGGAGAACCGGCCGCCGCAGCCGCACCGGCTCGAGGGCCGCGTGCTCGCCGGACAGAGCGTGGAGATCCCGCTGCAGCGCTTCGGCGCCGATCCGGATGGCGACACGGTGGAGCTGGATCGCATCCTCACCCAGCCCGATGTCGGCTCGGCGTCGATCTCGGCTGACGGCGAGTCGATCGTGTACCGGAGCGCGCCCGGCTCCTTCGGGCAGGTCTCGTTCACGTACCAGGTGGTCGACGGCCAGGGGCTGCCGGGGACGGGCCGCGTGCGCGTGGGCGTCATGGACGCCGAGGCCGACCCGCGACCCGTGCTGTACACCGACTACGTGCAGGTGCAGGGCGCCGAGGACGCCGAGGTGACGGTGACCCCGCTCGCGAACGACATCGACCCGCTCGGCGGCGAGCTGAGCCTCGAGAACGTCGTGCCGGACGTGCCCGCCACGCTCTCGGACGGCACGGAGAACCCGCGCCACGTCGAGCTGATGGACCGGCTGAGCGTGGAGGGCGACACCGTGCGGGTGCGGCCGGGGGCCGAGTTCGGCACGATCTCGTACCTGTACGACGTCGAGACCTCGGGCGGCAACTCCGCCCGCGGCCGGATCGTCGTGTACGTCACGCGCGAGCGCGTGCCCGACTACCCGGTCGTGAGCGACACGCGCCTCACGCTCGAGACGCGCGACCGCTTCGAGAACGGCGTCGACGTGGTCGACGGATCGGTGGCGTGGAGCGGCGGCTCGGTCGACGACCTCGAGCTGGCGCTGTGGGGCGAGCAGGAGGGCGTCGAGGTGTCGGGCAACCGCATCTCCGGCGAGCTCACGCCCGAGGCCCGAGTGATCCCCTTCCAGCTCACGGGCCAGAGCACGAGCGGCGACGACGTCGCGGGCTACGGCTTCCTGCGCGTGCCGGGCGATCGCGCCGCGCTGGCGGAGAAGGCCGACGCGCCGCCGATCGAGGTGCAGGAGGGCGAGTCGGTCGAGTTCGACATGCGCGACCGGGTCGCCACGCCGCGCGGGCGCACCCTCGAGGTCGGCAGCGAGGTGGCCACGAGCGGCGCCCGCACAGCCGCCACCTGCAGTGTGCGCGGATCGGTCATCACGTACGCCGCCGGCGACGGCGCGCCCTGGAGCGACGCCTGCGCCGTGCCGGTGCGCCTCGACGGCGACGAGGCCTGGACGGTGCTCTCGGTCGGCATCCGCGTCATCCCGAACGCCCCGCAGCCCGACCTGAAGGCCGCGGCCGTGACCGTGTCGCCGGGCGACACGGCGACGTTCGACCTGCAGCAGATGGTCACGTGGCCCGGCGGCCGCGTGGGCGACCCCGTGAGCTTCGGCTTCGAGTTCGGCGGATCCGCGCTGTCGGCGAGCGCGTCCGGCAGCACCGTGACCGTCACGGCGCACGACACCGCGCGCCCGGGCACGCAGGAGCGCGCCACCGTGACGAGCACGAGCCACGACGACGTCTCGCCCGCCTCGCTCACGTTCACGGTGGGCGACGCGCCGTCGCAGCTGCCGCGCGGCGGCACGGCCGAGCAGCTGTGCCGCACGACGCAGGGCGGGTCGTGCGACATCCAGGTGGTCGGCATCCCCGGCGAGACGAACCCGCTGCCCGGCACGCCGCTGCGCCTCGCGTCGGTGCAGTCCTCGCAGGCGTGCGCGGGCGTGTCGTTCTCGGTCGCGTCCGACACGCACGTGCGCGCGTCGTGGGCGCCCGGCACCCCCGGCGCCACGTGCCGCGCCCGCTTCGCGGTGCAGGACGCGCAGGGCCGCGTCTCGGGCGGCGAGGCGATGGGCACCGTGCTGCTCGACCTGCACGGCCTGCCGAACACCCCGGGTGGCGTGAACCAGATCGGGTACGACGACGGCCAGGTCATGCTGCGGGTCGACCCGGGCACCTCGCGCGCGGCGTACCCCGCCCTGCAGGGCTTCCGCGTGACGTGGAACGGCCAGGAGGTCGCCACGTGCTCGGCCGACGGCGCCTGCCCGGTCATCAACGCCCCCAACGGCGAGCAGCGCGACTACGTGGTGCGCGCGTTCAACTCCACGGGCGAGTCGGAGGGCTCGGTCCAGACGAGGGCCTGGGCGTTCCGCCCGCCGGCCGCGCCGCGCGACGTGCAGTGGCGGCCGAGCGAGCCGCCCTCGCGGCAGGCGGCGTACGGCTGGGGTGGGACGCTCGTCGACATCGACATCGAGGTGGCCGAGCCGCAGCAGACAGGCACTCTCGAGATCCGCAGCGCCGCCGCGACGACCACCGTGGACGTGAACGGACGCGCACGGGTGCGCGTCGAGGACTTCAACGTCGGATCGAACAACCCGACCGACGTGACGATCACGCCCATCTCGATCCACGAGATCCCCGCCGGTCTCGCCGGTGTGAAGACCGGCGAGTCGGTCACGCGCCAGATGTTCGGCGTCGGCGCGCCCACGGGGCTGACGTTCACGAGGGCCGACGCGACGAACGTGGGCAACGGCCAGGCGCGCATCGATGTCGCCGCGTGGGCCCAGCCGGGCGGCCCGTCGTCCTCCGTGCAGGTCCAGTACGGATTCTCGATGGACCCGTGGCGCTGCGAGCCGACCTCCTCGTCCGCGGCGACGTCGTTCACGGTCCAGGACGGCGTGGAGTACGGCATCTACGCGTGCGCGCGCTCGGTGTACAACGGCACGGAGTTCGGAACCACATCCACGGACACCAAGGTGCGAGCAGTGCAGAACCCGGCCCCACCCGAGGGCGCGACGTTCGAGGTGGGGCGCAATGCGTCGGCCATCGACGGCAACGACACCTCCCGCGTGACCGCGAGCTGGAGCATCGTCGACACGGACGACCCGACGAGCCCAGCGCCCGCGCGCAACTACGCGGAATGGGAGAACACGAGCAGCGCGGAGTACGGGCGCGATCCCGGCCTTCGTGTGCGCTGGGTCCACGAGGACTGGCGGACCGCCTCTGAGTGGGCCACGGCGAAGCCGCGCGCGGGCTCCGCACCGTACCAACTGCGAGCACAGGTGTCGATCAGCGGGTCATGCGTCGGCGGCGGCGCGCCTCCGACGCTCACCACCGCGGGAAGCACGACGCTGGATGGCGCCGATCCGACGCTCGAGCGTGTCGAGCCCACGTACTACAAGTGGACCGACGGGCTCGTCTTCGACCGGTGGGAGGAGGTGCGGCCCGGCGCCGACGGCATGGTTCCCGCCGAGGCGCAGCGCGTCGAGTTCCACCCCCGCGTGGGCTGGAACGGCGCCTACGGACTGAACCACACGGGCAACGACATCACCCTGCGCGCCGAATGCACCCCGACCCAGACCACGCCGCCCGAGGGCGAGACCGGCGGAGAGACCGGCGGCGGAGAAACGACCCCGTGAGCACCACCCGAGAAGAAGGACACGCATGACGATCACGCAGGAGCAGGCGACCTGGTTCGCCCAGACGTTCGCGCAGCTCGCCGACAACGTCGAGCGGTCCGTGCTGGGCAAGCGCCACGTCGTGGAGCTGGTGCTCACCGCGATGCTGAGCGACGGCCACGTGCTGCTGGAGGACGTGCCGGGCACGGGCAAGACCTCGCTCGCGCGGGCGCTGGCGCAGACGGTGAGCGGCACGAACACGCGCATCCAGTTCACCCCCGACCTGCTGCCCGGCGACATCACGGGCATGACGGTGTACGACCAGAAGACGGGCGAGTTCGACTTCCACCCCGGCCCGATCTTCGCGAACATCGTGCTCGCCGACGAGATCAACCGCGCCTCGCCCAAGACGCAGTCGGCGCTGCTCGAGGTGATGGAGGAGGGCAAGGTCACGGTCGACGGCATCACCCGCCCCGTCGGCGAGCCGTTCCTCGTCATCGCCACGCAGAACCCCGTGGAGCAGGCGGGCACGTACCGCCTGCCCGAGGCGCAGCTGGACCGCTTCCTCATGAAGACGTCGCTCGGCTACCCCGACCACGCCGCCACCGTGCGCATCATCGGCGGCGCCGCGACGGCGACGGCCGACCTCGCGGCGATCATCGCGCCGCAGGCGATGGTGGGCATGGCGGCGCTGGCGCGCACGGTGTACGTCGACGCGCTCGTGCTCGACTACATCGCGCGCGTGGTCGAGGCCACGCGCACGGCCGAGCAGGTGCGCCTGGGCGTCAGCATCCGCGGCGCGCTCGCGCTCACGCGCGCGGCCCGCACGCGCGCCGCCTCGCAGGGCCGCACCTACGCGGTGCCCGACGACGTCAAGGCGCTCGCGGGGCCCGTGCTCTCGCACCGCCTCATCCTGCAGCCCGAGGCCGAGTTCGACGGCGTCACGGCCGAGGCCGTGATCGGGCAGGTGCTGCTCTCGGTGGCGCCGCCGGTGGACCAGCCCGCGGCCTGATCCCGAGTCCATGGCACAGACCCGCAGCCGCACCCGCGCCCCCTCGTCGACCGCGTCGCGCACGTCGACGAGCTGGGGCCGCACGCGCACGCGCACGATCGGCCGCACGACCGCGACGACGAGGGGACGGTCCAATCCGATCGTCACCGCCGTGTCGTGGTCGGCGATCGGGGCGCGGCGCGCGGGTGTCGTGGTGCGCGCCGCGCGCGACTGGTGCCTCGAGGTCATCACACCGGCCGGCTGGCTCGTCGTCGTCGCCGCCCTCGCCGGGACGGCGGTCGGCTGGGCGCTGGGCTGGGTGGAGTGGCTCGTCGCCGGTCTCGCCGGCGTCGCCCTCATCGCCGTGACGGTGCCCTTCCTGTTCGGCAGCCGCGCGCACGATGTCAGCGTGAAGGTCGATCGCGACCGCGTGGTGGCGGGCGGCTCGGCCTCGGCCGAGGTGATCGTGCGCAACTCCGGATCGCGCGCGACGCTGCCGGGCCGCATCGAGCTGCCCGTCGGAGACGGCCTCATCGAGGTGGACGTGCCGTTCCTGCGCGCCGGCCACGAGTCGACGCAGAACCTCGAGATCCCCACGCCCCGCCGCGGCATCATCCAGATCGGTCCCGCCGTCGAGGTCCGCTCCGATCCCGTCGGCCTGTTCCGTCGCGAGCGGGCATGGGACGACCGGCACGAGCTGTACGTGCACCCGCGCATCGAGGCGGTGCCCACGACCAGCGCCGGTCTCATCCGCGACCTCGAGGGCCAGCCGTCGCGGCGCGTCGTCGACTCCGACATCTCGTTCCACGCCATCCGCGAGTACGTGCCGGGCGACAGCCGCCGCCACGTGCACTGGAAGTCGACGGCGAAGACCGGCCGGCTCATGGTGCGCCAGTACGAGGAGACGCTGCGCTCCCGCACGGCCGTGATCCTCAGCGTCGACCCCGCCGACTACCTCGACGCCGACGAGTTCGAGCTGGGCGTGAGCGCGGCCGCCTCGCTCGGCGTGCGCGTGCTGCACGACGGCCGCGACCTCGAGGTCGTCACGGGCGTGGAGCTGCCGCCGGTGGTGCCGCGCGGCATGACGGTCGTGGAGCGGATCCCGGCGGTCAGTCCGCGCACGATGCTCGACGGCTTCTCGGGCGTCGACGTCCGGCCCCGCGCGACGCCCATCGAGCAGATCGGCGATGTCATCGCGGAGGACGACGAGGCCGTCTCTCTCGCCTTCCTCGTGGTCGGATCCGTCATGCCGCTGCGACGCCTGCAGCGGGCGGCCCTCGCGTTCCCCTCCGACACGGCCGTCATCGCCGTGCTGTGCGACGAGCACGCCCGGCCGCGGCTGCAGGGCGTGACGGGCCTCACGACGGTCACCATCGCCGCGATCCAGGACCTCGGCGGGCTCCTCGTGAAGGGCGGGCAGTCGTGAGCGCCGGACCCGGGGCGCCCCAGGCGCCGGGCGCCGTCGCGTGGGGCGGCGCCGACCGCTCCCTCGGCGGCCGGATGCGCGAGCTGGCCTCGGCCGAGAGCGTCGCGGCGCTCGCCTGGCTCACCGCGATGACGGCGCTGGCGGGCTTCGCCGCCTGGCCGATCTACGAGGGCGGCGGGTACGTCGCCGTCGTGGCCGTCGGCTTCGTCGTCGCGCTCGCCCTCGCCGTGGCCGCCCGCGCGTGGCGCCTGCCGGGCTGGGTCACGGCCCTCGCGGCCGTCGGCGCGGTGATCGCCCTCGGCGTGGCCTTCGCCGTGCCCGGCCGGTGGGCCTCGCCCACGCCGTTCCCCGGCGTGCTCACCGACGCCGTGCAGGGCGCGGTGCTGGGCTGGAAGGACCTGCTCACCGTCGAGCTGCCCGTCGCCGAGTACCGCAACCTGCTCATGCCCGCCGTCGTCGTGTTCGTCGTCGGGCCGCTGCTGGCCGCGCTCGCGGCGCTCGCCGGGCGGGCGGGAATGGCCGTCGCCGCGGCGGTCGGCACCGCCTCGTTCGGCCTGCTGTTCGGCCACACCGTCGCGAGCGCGCCGCTGCCGCTCGGCGCGATCACGGTGCCCGCCCCGCGCGAGCTCGCCCTCGGCCTGCTCGCCCTCCTGCTGTCGGTGGCGTGGCTGTCGTGGCGGGCGGGCAGCGCGCGCCGCCGTGCCCTGTCGCAGGCGGCCGAGCGCAGCGGGGTGCGGCTGCGCAGGCGCTCGCCGTGGAGCGCCGTCCGGCGCATCGCCGTGACCGCCGCCCTCGTCGCCCTCGCGTTCGGCACCGCAGGCGTCGCCGCGCCCGCGGCCGTCGAGAGCCGCGAGCGGATGGTGCCCCGCGCGGGGACCGGTCCGGAGCTGGCGATGCGCGAGGCGGTGAGCCCGCTCTCGGAATACCGCGCGGTGTTCGCCGACGGGGCGTACGAGCAGGAGCTGTTCCGCGTGACCGGATCGGACCTGCCCGAGCGCATCCGGATCGCCTCGCTCACCTCGTACGACGGCGAGACGTACCGGGCGCTCGATCCCCAGTCCGAGGCGGACGACGACCTGTTCGTCCGCGTGCCCTCGTGGGGCGCCGCCAGCGGCACGAGCGCGCGGATCGAGGTCGGCGCGCTCCACGGCATCTGGCTCCCCACCTTCGGCGAGGTCTCGCGGATCGAGTTCGAGGGGGAGCGCGCCTCGACGCTGGCCGACGGGCTCTACTACAGCAAGGCGTCGGCGGGCGCCGTGCAGACGGCCCGCATCGAGCAGGGCACCGCGTACACGGTGGTGGCGCAGGAGGCGTGGGCGCCGCTGGCCGAGCTGACGTCGCCGCGCCGCAGCCCCGCCGTGCCGATCCCCGATTCGGTCGCCACGTGGGTGGAGCGCAACGACATCACGGCCGACGGTGCCGGGCTCGAGAACGCGGTGAGCCTGCTGCGCGAGCGCGGCTACCTCAGCCACGCCCTGCGCCTGGACGAGGACGCGGACCAGCCGCAGTGGATGGCCGACCTCGGCGACGGGTACCGCTTCCGCCCCAGCGAGTCCGGGCACTCGCTCGCCCGCATCGACGCGCTCTTCAACGACCTCATCGAGGCCGAGTCGACCCTGCGCGAGTCCACCGCCGCGGCGGTCGGCGACGACGAGCAGTTCGCGGTGGCCGCGTCGCTCGTGGCGCAGCAGCTCGGCTACCCCACCCGCGTGGTCGTCGGCACCCGCCTGCAGGCCGAGGAGGGGCTGCCGGCGTGCGAGGAGGGCGTGTGCCGGGGCGCCGATCTGGCCGTGTGGCTCGAGGTGCAGGGCGCGTCGGGCGCGTGGGCGGCGATCGATGCCACCCCGCAGTGGGAGGAGCAGCTCGACATCGAGGAGCAGCAGCTCCAGGATCCGAAGGTGCCGACGCAGGTGCGCCCCGACGATGCGAGCGAGATCCAACCTCCCGATCCGATGCAGCAGAGGGCGCAGGACAGCGACGAGCAGGATCGCGGCGCGGGCGACGAGGCGCTCTGGGCCGTCGCGCGCGGGGTGGGCATCGGCCTGCTCGCGGCGCTGCTGGCGCTCGGGCCGTTCCTCGTCGTGATCATCGCGAAGGCGGTGCGGCGCTCCGGTCGCCGGGCCGCAGCCGCGCCGGTGCAGCGCATCGAGGGCGGCTGGGAGGAGTACGTCGACACCGCCGTGGACCACGGGCTGCCGGGGCAGGGCGCGCGCACGCGCTCCGAGCTGGCGGCGCTGTACGCCACGCCGAACGCCGGCGCGCTCGCCGCCGTCGCCGACCGCGCGGTGTTCTCGCGCGGCGACATCGCCCCGGACGAGGCCGACCGGTTCTGGCAGATCGTGCACGAGGAGCGCAAGGCGCTCGGCGCCGGCAGGTCGTGGTGGGCCCGGCTGCTCGCCGCGGTCTCGCTGCGGTCGTTCTTCGGCGGGACGGGCAGTTCTCCCCGTGGCGGCGCCGGGCGCGGCGACGTAGCGTGAGCCTCGGGGTACGGGAGGTCGGAATGGGCGACGTCACGCCGTGGGTCATCGCGGCGGTTCCGCTTGTGCTCATCGCGCTCGTCTGGTTCTGCGCCGCGCTCGCCCAGCTGTTCGAGAAGGCCGGAGAGGCCGGATGGCAGGCGTGGGTGCCGGTGCGCGGCGCGGCCGTCTTCCTGCGGCTGGGCGGCTTCCGCGCGTGGTGGCTGCTGCTCGCGCTCCTGCCCGTGCTGGGGTGGATCGCCCTCGTGGTGCTGGCCGTCGTCTCGGCCCACCGCATCGGCCGCGTGCTCGGCTACGGCCCCGGCATGACGGTGCTCGCCGTGCTCGTGCCCCCCGTGTGGCTGAGCATCGCGGGCTGGGGCGCCGCCCGGTACGCGGGGAGCGAGCATCCCGCTGTGCGGCGCCTGCGCGCGCGTGTGGCCTCGCGCCGCCGCTCCGCCGAGCCGGACGGGCCGTGGCCGTTCGGCGACACCCCGTCGGGCGCGCGCGTCGGCGCGCCGAGGCCCGGTGTGGCCATGCCCTCCTCCTCCGGCCCGAGCGCCGCGCCTCGCCCCGTCCCGAGCGCCCCACACGCGACGCCGGCCGCCGCGCCGCCCGCGCCGTCCGTCGCGCCACCGATGCCTGTGGCCGCGCCTCCGGCGCCGGTCGCCGCCGCGCCCCCGCCCTCGGTGCGCGCGCTGTCCCTCGTCGCTCCGGGCTTCGCGCCGCGCCCCGAGCGCGAGCCGCTGCGCCCCGCCTCGTCGTTCGCCGGGCGCGCGGCCCCCGCGGCCGACATCCCGCGCGAGACCACCGCGGGCGATGTGCTGCCGCGAGACGTCGTGCGGCCGGCGATGCGCTCCGGATCGCGGGATCCCGAGGTTCCCGCGGCCATCTGGGCCCGGCTGGAGGGGCGCTCGCCTTCCGATCGCGCCCCCGCGAAGGCCGCCCCCGCCGACGCCGCGCCGCTCCCGCCGCGCCCCCCGATCCCCGCGGCGCGGTCCGCCGCACCCGCGTCCAACCTCGTGGCGCTGCCGCCGCGCCCGCCGCTGCCCGCGCCCGCCGGCGAGCCCCTCACGGTCGAGGCGATGCTGCACGCCGACACCACGGAACGCGGCGTGCGGTTCCGCCTCGTCCTCGACGGCGGTGAGACGATCGACCTGAACCGCAGCGTCGTGATCGTGGGACGCAATCCGTCGTCCGATCCCGAGTACCCGGAGGCGCAGCTCGTGCGCCTGCAGGACGGCACGCGCACGCTGTCGAAGACGCACGCGCGCATCGAACGGCGCGAGGACGGATGGATCGTGGTGGACCTGGGCTCGACGAACGGCGTGTTCGTCGTCGACATCGACGGCAGCGAGTACGACACGACCCCGGGCGCGCCCGCCCGCGTGCCGGAGCGTCTCGTGCTGGGCACCGTCGAGCTGCGCGTGGCGGGGGCGGCGTGAGCGCGCGCGACGAGCGGCCGGACGACGGCGCGGACGAGCAGACGCGGCTGGTGCGCCGGCCCGCGGACCCGCAGCCGGCCGTGGACGAGGCGACGCGTGCGGTGACGCGCCGGCCCACGGATCCGGGCGTGGATGAGGCGACGCGGGTGGTGACGCGCGGGCCCGTGGCGGCGGATCCGGGCGTCGACGACGCGACCCGCATGGTGCCGAGGCGCGACGCCGCGCCGGTCGCGGAGTCGCCGGCGGACGAGGCGACGCGGGTGGTGGCCCGCGGCACCGCGGAGTCGCCGGTGGACGATGCGACGCGGGTCGTCGCGCGCCGAGATCCCGCCGCCGACGAGACCCGCGCCGCGCGCCGGCGCCGGGCGCTCGCGCAGGGCGGCGACGCGCCGCAGGAGCCGGTCGCCCCGCCGCAGGAGCCGGTCGCCCCGCCGCAGGAGCCGGTCGACGACGCGACGCGGCTCGTCCGGAGGGCCCCGCGCCCGGCCGTCGAGCCCGCCGCGGCGCCCGCGCCCGAGGGCCTCGACGAGGCCACGCGCATGGTGGCCAGGCGCACCGCCGACGACCCGCTGCCCGCCGACGATCCGCTGCCCGACGAGGGCACGCGCATCGTGGTGAAGGGCGCGCCTGCCGACGAGGCGACGCGGATCGTGCGGCGGCCGCCGGAGGACGAGGCCACGCGCCTCACGCGTCCGTCGCCGCGACGCGACGACGACGGCGAGCCCGTGGTGCCCCCGTCGCCGCACCGCGAGTCGGTGCGGGTGCCGGACGCCGCATCCGCCGACGACACCCGCCTGCTCGTGCGGCCCGCGGGCGCGGGGGAGCACACGGCCTTCGAGGCGCCCACGACGTGGGCCACGCGCACCACGCCCGGGGTGATCGCGCCGGAGTGGGCGCCCGTGCTCGAGCTCGACCTGCGCGACGAGGCCGCCGATCCCTCGCGCATGATCGAGGACGTGCCGGCGCCGCTGCGCGCGAGCGGCTGGGATCGCGACGTCGCCACCGTCCGCGACATCGACGCCGATGCGCAGCTGCGCGCGGCCCGGCGCGTGCGCCGCCGCCGCGCCTCGATCGTGGTGAGCGCCATGGCGATCGTCGTCGCGGCGTCGGCCGCGGGGCTCGCGGCGCTGATCGCCACCCTCTGAGGCGGCGGGCCCGCGTGCGGGCCGCCGGCGGCGATCGATTACGCTCGGTGCGGCGCATGTGCGCGGGGTGAGGGGAGAGCCGATGATCGCTCGACGCGCGACGGGTGCCGCCGCGGCGGCCGTGCTGACGCTCGCCCTGGCGTGCCTCTCCGTGCCGGCCGCGGCGGTCGCGCCGGGCTCATCCGCGCCGTCCGCGCCCGTCGCCACGGCGACCCCTGGTCCGACGACCCCGTCGGCGAGCGGCGCGGACGAGGCGCCCGCCGGAGCCGCCGATCCGGATGCCGGCGTCGGCCCCGCGGAGGCGCCGGGTGCCGGCGACGCGGATCGTGCCGTCCCCTCCGATCCGGAACCTTCCGATCCGGAACCTTCCGATCCGGGCCGCGCGGATCCGGCCACGGACGCCGGCGCTGCCGAGGCGACGCCGTCCGCCCCCGACGCGGGCGACGCAGGGCCCGCGGGTGCCGACGCGCTCGCGTCGTCGCTGCTCGCCGCCGATCCCGCCGTGCACGCCGTGGTCCCCGACGGCGCCGGCGGCACGATCGTCTTCGCCACGGCCGCCGAGCTCGCGGCGCACACCCGGGCCGTCATCGAGAGCGAGGGCCTCGCGCTGAGCGACATCGGCGCGCCGCTGCGCGCCGAGGCGGCGGGGGACGTGGTCGGCGGCGCCGGCTACGCGCTCGAGCTGGCCGGCGGAAGCCTGGCGTGCTCCATCGGCTTCAGCGCGTGGACGCCGGAGGGCGGCGACGCCGTGATCACCGCCGGGCACTGCGCCGGCGGGGTCGCGGGGCAGGACGCCTGGCTCACGCGCCCCTCGCAGGACGGCGGCGCGACCTACGAGCGGTGGCTCCCGCTCGGCACGGTCGCGTTCGCGCAGTTCGGCCTGCCGGGCGATCCGGCGGGGCGCACCGGAGCGCTCGACAGCATCGACATCGCCGCGATCGACGTCGACCCCGCCGCGGGGCTCACGCTCCGCCCCGCCGTGACCGACTGGACCACGGCCGCCGCCGACGATCTCGCGGCGTCCACGACGCCGATCACGCGCATCGGGCAGGCGCACGACGGGCTCGCCGTCGCGAAGAGCGGGCGCACGACGGGCGTGACGACCGGCACGGTGCAGGGCGGGATCGGCTGGGCGCGGGTCGGCTCGTCGATCGTGCACGGATTCATGACGACCCTCCCCGCCGGCGACGGCGACTCCGGCGGGGCCGTCTACGCCGGCGACGCCGCGCTCGGCGTGGTCTCGGGCGGCAACACCGAGTACACGTGGGTGGCCGACCTCGGCAACGCGCTGGAGCAGACCGGCGGGTACACGCTGCGGCTCGACCTGGCCGAGCCGGCGGTGTCCGCACCCGCCGACCTGGGCGCCGTGCCCGCCGGATCCGCGCTGACGGGCACCGCGCACCCGGGCGCGATGCTGCGGATCGAGTTCGCCGCCGCCGAGACGGCCGCAGGCGGGCCGGCGCCGGCAGTGCAGGAGGTGCCCGTGGGCGCCGACGGCGCCTGGAGCTGGATGGCCCCGAGCGAGCCGGGCAGCTACACGCTGCGGCTCACCTCGCGCGACGGCTACAACGCCTCGGACCCCACCCAGGTGCGCATCGCCGTCTACGCCGCGGCGGAGGTGGCCGCGCTCGACGACTGCACGCCGGGGGAGGACTGCCTGGCCACCACGGGCGCCGCCGTGACGGGCCCGCTGGCCGCCGCCGGAGCGCTCTTCGCGCTCGCCGTGCCGCTGCTGTGGGCCTCCCGCCGCCGCGCCGCCCGATGAAGCGACCACCCCAACCCGCGGCACTCGCCCCTGGCGGCGCCCCGTAGGCTGAAGGCGTTTCACGACGAAGGGACGAGGATGACCCTGGCAGGCAAGACCATTCTGATGTCGGGCGGGAGCCGAGGCATCGGCCTCGCGATCGCGCTGCGCGCCGCGCGCGACGGAGCCAACGTGGCGCTGCTCGCGAAGACCGACCAGCCGCACCCGAAGCTCGAGGGCACCGTGCACACGGCGGCCGAGCGGATCCGCGAGGCGGGCGGGCAGGCGCTGCCGATCGTCGGCGACGTGCGCAGCGACGACGACATCGCCGAGGCGGTGCTGAAGACCCAGGGCGAGTTCGGCGGCATCGACATCGTCGTGAACAACGCCTCGGTGCTCGACCTGTCGCGCACGCTCGACGTCACGGCGAAGAAGTACGACCTCATGCAGGACGTGAACGTGCGCGGCACCTTCATGCTCTCGCGGGCCGCGCTGCCGATCCTGAAGGAGGCGCCGAACCCGCACATCCTGTCGCTGTCGCCGCCGCTCACGCTCACGCCGCGGTGGCTCGGCGCCCACACGGCGTACACGATGGCGAAGTACGGCATGACGATGGCCACGCTCGGCATCGCCGCGGAGTTCGCGCCCGACGGCGTGGCGGCGAACTGCCTGTGGCCCCGCACGACGATCGCCACCGCAGCCGTGCAGTACGGGCTGGGCGGCGACCGGATGATGGCGGCCAGCCGCACGCCCGAGATCTACGCGGACGCGGCGCACGAGGTGCTCACCCGCCCCGCGCGGGAGTACACGGGTCAGACGCTCATCGTCGAGGACGTCCTGGAGGCCGCCGGCGTCACCGACTTCTCGGGCTACGCGGCCGTGCCCGGCACGCCCGACGAGGCGCTGTTCCCCGACATCTTCCTCGACTGACGAGGCGGATCAGGCGCCGACCCGCCCGCGTTTGCCCTTATCACGTCGGGGCGCGTACCATAGTGAAGTGCGTGCTTCCGCGCGCCCTCGTGTCGTGTCTCGGCACAGCGAGACGGGCGGAGCGTCGCACAGGGACAGGACTGCGAACAGTCCACCCCCACGGCATACCCACCATCACGATTCCTCCGGTCATCCGGTGTCTCGGTGGGTCTGCGTGAAACTCACGCGCTGTCACCGTGCAGCACTGAAACAGGAGAGAACGTGCCAACCATTCAGCAGTTGGTTCGCAAGGGCCGCAAGCCGAAGGTCACCAAGACCAAGGCTCCCGCGCTCAAGGCGAACCCGCAGCAGGCGGGTGTCTGCACCCGCGTCTACACGACCACGCCCAAGAAGCCGAACTCGGCCATGCGCAAGGTCGCCCGTGTCAAGCTCCGCAACGGCACCGAGGTCACCGCCTACATCCCCGGCGAGGGCCACAACCTGCAGGAGCACTCGCTCGTGCTCGTCCGCGGTGGTCGTGTGAAGGACCTCCCCGGTGTCCGCTACAAGATCGTCCGCGGTGCGCTCGACACCCAGGCCGTCAAGAACCGTAAGCAGGCTCGCAGCCGCTACGGCGCGAAGAAGGGCTGAGACCAATGCCTCGTAAGGGACCCGCCCCGAAGCGCCCCGTCGTCAACGACCCGGTCTACGGCGCACCCATCGTCACGCAGCTCGTGAACAAGATCCTCGTCGACGGCAAGAAGTCGATCGCCGAGGCCATCGTCTACAACGCCCTCCGCGGCGTCGAGGCGAAGAACGGCCAGGACGCCGTCGCCACGCTCAAGAAGGCGCTCGACAACGTCCGCCCCACCCTCGAGGTCCGCAGCCGCCGCGTCGGCGGCTCGACCTACCAGGTGCCGGTCGAGGTCAAGCCGCACCGCGCGAACACCCTCGCGCTGCGCTGGCTCGTGAGCTACGCCAAGGGCCGTCGCGAGAAGACGATGACCGAGCGTCTGATGAACGAGATCCTCGACGCCTCCAACGGCCTCGGCGCCGCCGTGAAGCGCCGCGAGGACACGCACAAGATGGCCGAGTCGAACAAGGCCTTCGCGCACTACCGCTGGTAACCAGCTATTCACGCCGGTTCCGGATGATCGGAACGTCGGTCATCCGGAACCGGCTCTCAGATTCACCTGCGACAACGTAAGGAAACGCCCGTGGCACAGGAAGTGCTCACCGACCTCAAGAAGGTCCGCAACATCGGCATCATGGCGCACATCGATGCCGGCAAGACGACGACGACCGAGCGCATCCTGTTCTACACGGGCGTCAACCACAAGATCGGCGAGACCCACGACGGTGGCGCGACGACCGACTGGATGGAGCAGGAGCAGGAGCGTGGCATCACGATCACGTCCGCTGCTGTGACGTGCTTCTGGGACAAGAACCAGATCAACATCATCGACACGCCCGGCCACGTGGACTTCACGGTCGAGGTCGAGCGCTCGCTTCGCGTGCTCGACGGCGCCGTTGCGGTCTTCGACGGCAAGGAGGGGGTGGAGCCGCAGTCGGAGACGGTGTGGCGCCAGGCCGACAAGTACAACGTGCCCCGCATCTGCTTCGTCAACAAGATGGACAAGCTGGGCGCCGACTTCTACTTCACGGTCGACACCATCATCAACCGCCTGAAGGCGACGCCGCTGGTCCTCCAGCTGCCGATCGGCGCCGAGAACGACTTCGTCGGCGTGATCGACCTCGTCGAGATGAACGCCAAGGTGTGGCCCGGCGACGCCAAGGGCGACGTGACGATGGGCGCCAAGTACGAGACGACCGAGATCCCGGCCGAGCTCGCCGACCGTGCTGCCGAGTACCGCACCAAGCTGCTCGAGGCCGTCGCCGAGACCGACGACGCGCTGCTCGAGAAGTACTTCGGCGGCGAGGAGCTCACGATCGACGAGATCAAGAGCGGCATCCGCAAGCTCACGATCGCGGGCGACGCGTACCCCGTGCTCTGCGGCTCGGCGTTCAAGAACCGCGGCGTGCAGCCCATGCTCGACGCGGTCGTCGACTACCTCCCCTCGCCCCTGGACGTGCCCGCCATCGAGGCGCACGACCCGAAGGACGAGGAGAAGATCATCGAGCGTCACGCGAGCGCCGAGGAGCCCTTCGCGGCCCTCGCGTTCAAGGTCGTCTCGCACCCGTTCTTCGGCCGCCTCACCTACATCCGCGTGTACTCGGGTCACCTCGACTCGGGCGCGCAGGTGATCAACTCGACCAAGGGCAAGAAGGAGCGCATCGGGAAGATCTTCCAGATGCACGCCAACAAGGAGAACCCGGTCGACTCGGTCACCGCCGGTCACATCTACGCGGTCATCGGCCTCAAGGACACGACGACGGGCGACACGCTGTGCGACCCGGACCACCAGGTCGTGCTCGAGTCGATGACGTTCCCGGAGCCGGTCATCGAGGTCGCGATCGAGCCCAAGACGAAGGCCGACCAGGAGAAGCTGGGTCTCGCGATCCAGAAGCTCGCGGAGGAGGACCCGACGTTCCGCGTCGAGAACAACCCCGAGACCGGTCAGACCACCGTCAAGGGCATGGGCGAGCTGCACCTCGACATCCTCGTGGACCGCATGAAGCGCGAGTTCAAGGTCGAGGCGAACGTCGGCAAGCCGCAGGTCGCGTACCGCGAGACGATCCGGAAGGTCGTCGAGCGCCACGACTACACCCACAAGAAGCAGACGGGTGGATCGGGTCAGTTCGCCAAGATCCAGTTCAAGCTGGAGCCCCTCGAGGTCACGGCGGACAAGACCTACGAGTTCGTCAACGAGGTCACCGGTGGGCGCATCCCGCGCGAGTACATCGAGCCGACCAACCAGGGCTTCCAGGACGCCATGAACGTCGGCGTGCTCGCCGGCTACCCCATGGTGGGCGTGAAGGCCACCCTGGTCGACGGTGCCTCGCACGACGTCGACTCGTCGGAGATGGCGTTCAAGATCGCCGGTTCGATGGGCTTCAAGGAGGCCGTCCGCAAGGCGAACCCGGTTCTCCTCGAGCCGCTCATGGCCGTCGAGGTCCGCACGCCCGAGGAGTACATGGGCGACGTCATCGGCGACCTGAACTCGCGCCGCGGTCAGGTGCAGTCGATGGAGGACGCCCAGGGCGTCAAGGTCGTCAAGGCCCTCGTGCCGCTGTCGAGCATGTTCGGCTACATCGGTGACCTGCGCTCGAAGACCTCGGGCCGCGCCGTCTACTCGATGGAGTTCGACAGCTACGCCGAGGTCCCCAAGGCCGTGGCCGACGAGATCATCCAGAAGGGCAAGGGCGAGTAACGCGCCCGAGCCCCCACGGTTCGGCGGGGCCGCGCACGTCGCGGCCCCGCCACCCAAAACTTCACACAGAATCTCTCTACTAGACTGAGAACCATCCCCGTTGCAGGCCGGTCGCAAACCGGTGCCCGGCGCTGTGACAACGACCGTCCTGAGGAGGACCCAGTGGCTAAGGCCAAGTTCGAGCGGACCAAGCCGCACGTGAACATCGGAACGATCGGTCACGTCGACCACGGCAAGACGACGCTCACCGCCGCGATCTCGAAGGTGCTCGCGGACAAGTACCCGTCGGACGTGAACGTCGTGCGCGACTTCGGCTCGATCGACTCGGCCCCCGAGGAGCGTCAGCGCGGCATCACGATCAACATCTCGCACGTCGAGTACGAGACGCCCAAGCGTCACTACGCGCACGTCGACGCCCCGGGTCACGCCGACTACATCAAGAACATGATCACGGGTGCCGCGCAGATGGACGGCGCGATCCTCGTGGTCGCGGCGACCGACGGTCCCATGGCTCAGACGCGTGAGCACGTGCTGCTCGCCAAGCAGGTCGGCGTGCCCTACCTGCTCGTCGCGCTGAACAAGGCCGACATGGTCGACGACGAGGAGATCCTGGAGCTCGTCGAGCTCGAGGTGCGCGAGCTGCTCTCGTCGCAGGACTTCGACGGCGACAACGCTCCCGTCGTGCGCGTCTCGGGCCTGAAGGCTCTCGAGGGCGACGAGAAGTGGACGCAGTCGATCCTCGACCTGATGGACGCGGTCGACGAGAACATCCCCGACCCCGTGCGTGACAAGGACAAGCCGTTCCTCATGCCGATCGAGGACGTCTTCACGATCACCGGTCGTGGCACCGTCGTGACGGGTCGCGCCGAGCGCGGCACGCTCGCGATCAACTCCGAGGTCGAGATCGTCGGCATCCGCCCGACGCAGAAGACCACGGTCACGGGTATCGAGATGTTCCACAAGCAGCTCGACGAGGCCTGGGCCGGCGAGAACTGCGGTCTGCTGCTCCGCGGCCTCAAGCGCGAGGACGTCGAGCGCGGCCAGGTCGTCGTGAAGCCGGGTTCGGTCACGCCGCACACGAACTTCGAGGGCACGGCGTACATCCTCTCGAAGGACGAGGGTGGCCGTCACAACCCCTTCTACACGAACTACCGCCCGCAGTTCTACTTCCGCACCACGGACGTCACCGGCGTCATCACGCTGCCCGAGGGCACCGAGATGGTCATGCCCGGCGACACCACGGACATGACGGTCGAGCTCATCCAGCCGATCGCCATGGAGGAGGGCCTCGGCTTCGCGATCCGTGAGGGTGGCCGCACCGTCGGCGCCGGCACGGTGACCAAGATCATCAAGTAAGCACCGCTTACACGCAGGCGGGGTCGCACCTTCGGGTGCGGCCCCGCTTTCGCGTTCCCGGGCGGCCGTGCGTGCGCTCGGGAGCGACGGGCCGCCGTGCGTGGCCGGCGGGCGGGCTCGCGGAGGCGGGGATCAGCGGAACAGCGCGACGACGTCGGGATCGCGGGCCAGCTCGTCGCCGATGGCGGCGGCGCCGGGCCCCGTGAGGTGCGTGGAGTCGTACATCATGAGGTCGGCGAGGTCCCCGCTCGCCGACGGCCGGCACTCGCCCGCCGAGCACATCGCGTCCCAGCGCTCCAGGTACCGGCCGCCGGCCGCCTCGGTCACCCGGGCGTACGCGTCGTCGACATCGTGCTCGATCCTGAGCTCGTCGTGCAGCACGCGCCCGAGGTCGTCGGCGCTGTTGTGGCGCAGCACGATCTGCCACACCGGGTCGCGGAACTGCGGGCCCGCGCCCAGCACGACGACCTCGGGGCCCAGGTCGCTCAGCCACGCCACGGTCCGGCCGAATCGCTCCTCGGCGCCGGGATCGAGGCGCATCGCCACGACGATCACGTCGAGCTCGGGCGCCATCCGCTCGAGCTCCGCGAAGCGCTCGCCGTTCAGCTCGGGGCACTGCTCATAGACGTAGTCCGACTCGGGCATCTCGCGCAGGGGCGGGCAGCCCGGGTGCGAGGCGATGAGGAAGTTCGCCTCGGGGGCGATGCGCGCCGCGACGTTGAGCCCGTCCGGACCGAACGAATCGCCCAGGACGAGCACGTTGCGCACGTCGTCGCGGGGCTCGCCGCACACCGCGCCGTCCGCGCCCGCGCACAGGTCGCGAGACAGGGCGAACCGCCCGTCGTCCACGCCGTCGGACGTGAGCGCCGCGACGGCACGCACCTCCGGCGCGTATCGGGCCGGCTCCGACGCGTACGCCGCCGCACCCAGCCCCGCGCCGGCGGTGACGACGGCGGCGCCCAGCACCGGCGCCGCCAGCCGGCCGAACCGCCGCCACGCGACCGCCGCGCTCTCGCGGGTTCCCGTCCCGTGCACGCGCAGCGGGCGCTCGATGAAGCGGTACATCGCCTCGGCGAGCAGCACCATGAGCGCCAGCAGGCCGAGGGTCACCGGCAGCGTCACCCTGTCCGTGAGCTCCCTGGCGTAGACGAGCACGGGCCAGTGCACGAGGTAGAGGCTGTACGAGCGCAGGCCGATGTAGCGCATCACGGGGTTGCTGAGGGCGCCGTCGAGGATCGCCGGCCGCCGGGCCGCGATCACGAGAGCGGTGCCCACGGTCGGCACGAGCGCCGCGAGCCCGGGGAAGGCCGTGCCCGCCTCGTCGAAGGCGAGCACGGCCCACACGATGAGCGCGATGCCGGCCAGCCACGCTCCCGCCCGCGCCGCTCCCACCGCGCGCGTGGGCCGCCACTCGACGCGGTCCAGCCACACGCACATCGCGCCCAGGGCGAACTCGAAGGTGCGGAAAGGCGTGAGGTAGAACGCCGCCTCGGGCCATTCGTCCGTGGCCCACGCCGTCACGGCGACGGAGACGATGGTGAGGGCGACGACGATCGGCAGGGCGAAGCGCCGCAGCCGCGTGGCGACGAGCGCCACGAGCAGGAGCGGCCACACGAGGTAGAACTGCTCCTCGGCGCTGAGCGACCACATGTGCAGCAGCGGCTGGTTCTCGGACTCGGGCGCCCAGTAGCCGGATCCCAGCCAGAAGTGGATGTTCGCCACCGAGACCGCCGACGCCGCCGCCGACTCCGCGATCTCGGCGATCCGGAACGGCGGCAGGAGGACCGCGGCGGCGACGGTCGTGAGGACCGCCGTCGCGAGGGCCGCCGGGAGCAGCCGCCGCACGCGCCGCAGATAGAACTCCACGAACGAGAACGAGCCCCGCCGCGTGCCGTCGACCACCTGCCGCGTGATGAGGTAGCCGGAGATGACGAAGAACACATCGACGCCGACGTAGCCGCCCGGCAGGGCGGTGGCGCCGGCGTGGAAGAGCACGACCGCGGCGACCGCGACGGCCCGCAGCCCCTCGATGTCGGGCCGGTAGCCCGATGCCTGTCGTGCGTCTGTGGCCATCGCCCCGGTCGTCGTCAGCCCGCGCTCCCGCCGGTCGCCGTCAGCTGCGACCCATCCCGGTGTACGTCCAGCCCGCCGCGCGCCACGCCTCGGGATCGAGCACGTTCCGCCCGTCGAACACGAACGGCCGCGTCACCTTCGCCGCGGTCTCGGCGGGGTCGAGGGACCGGAACTGCTGCCACTCCGTGACGACCGTCACGGCCTCCGCGCCCTGCAGCGCCGCGTCGAGCGAGTCGGCGTAGGCCAGCTGCGGGTGCATCCGCCGGGCGTTGTCCATCGCCTCCGGGTCGTACGAGACGACCTCGGCGCCGAGGCCCTTGAGGCGCACGGCCACGTCCAGAGCGGGCGAGTCGCGGATGTCGTCGCTGTCGGGCTTGAACGCGAGCCCCAGCACGGCCACGCGGTGGCCGTACACCTGCCCGTCGAACGAGTCGACGACGAGGTCGACCAGGCGCTGCCGGCGGCGCAGGTTGATCTCGTCGATCTCGCGCAGGAACGCCAGCGACTCGCCGCGCCCGAGCTCGTCGGCGCGCGCCGCGAACGCGCGGATGTCCTTGGGCAGGCACCCGCCGCCGAAGCCGACCCCGGCGTTCAGGAAGCGCCGCCCGATGCGCGCGTCGTAGCCGATCGCGTCGGCGAGCTGGGTCACGTCCGCGCCCGTGACCTCCGCGATCTCCGCCATCGCGTTGATGAACGAGATCTTCGTGGCCAGGAAGGAGTTCGCGGAGATCTTCACGAGCTCGGCCGTCGGCTGGTTCATCACGAGCCGCGGGGTGCCCTTGGCGAGGATCGAGGCGTACACCTCGTCGAGCAGGGCCACATCCGCCTCCCCGGTCTCCTCGGTGACGCCGTACACGAGGCGATCCGGATCCACCGTGTCACTGACGGCATGGCCCTCACGCAGGAACTCGGGGTTCCACGCCAGGTGCGCGCCGGTCTCGCGGATCTCCTCGGTCAGCCGCGCGGCCGTGCCGACCGGCACGGTCGACTTGCCGGCCACGAGCGATCCGGAGGCCAGATGCGGCTTCAGCGAGGCGATGGCGGCGTCGACGTAGGTGAGGTCGGCGGCGCCGGTGTCCTTGCGCTGCGGCGTGCCGACGCCGAGGAAGTGCACGCGGGCGTCGGCGGCCGCAGCGAAGCTCGTCGAGAAGCTGAGCCGACCGGAGTCGATGCCCGCCTTCAGGATGTCGGCCAGTCCGGGCTCGAAGAACGGCGTCTCGCCCGCCGAGAGCTTCGCCACCTTCGCCTCGTCCACGTCGATGCCGATCACGTCGTGCCCCAGCGATGCCATGGCCGCCGCGTGTACCGCACCGAGGTAACCGCACCCGATGACCGAGATCCTCACACCATTCTCCTTCGTCAAGCCGTTCTCGTCCGGCGAGCACGCGCGCAACCGGGGGCCGATCGATCCTCTCCAACGCTACTGGGTTCGCGGGGGTCGGTGGCGAGCTGGCGTGCCCGGGGAGCGACTGCCACACTGAAGCCGACGCGCTCGACGTGCGGGCGCGCAGAACTCCTGGGGGGAACCATGGGTCTGGACGACCTCGTGAGCAAGGGCAAGGACCTGTTCGAGCAGAACAAGGACAAGATCGACGACGCGCTGAAGAGCGAGCAGGCCGAGGGCATCAGCGACAAGGTGCTCGACGGCGTCTCGGATCTCGCGAAGAAGGTCCTCCCGGACTCTGCCGACTCGAAGATCGACGAGGTCCGCGCGAACCTCGACGGCCGCATCGGCAACCAGTAGCGACCCGCCCGAAGCCCCCGGCGCCGACGCCGGGGGCTTCGTCGTGCCCAGGGTTCGGCCCGTTTCCACGGATCGCGAGGGGATCCCGGCTCGAGAGGACGGATTGGGTGGGATGGATCCTCGGGAACGGGGATCCCCTCTCGATCCGGCCGGGCCGGGTGGTGGGGGATCCTCCCGAGCTTCGACCCGTCTCCACGGCGCGCGAGGAGATCCCGGCTTGAGAGGACGGATAGGGCGGAACGGATCCTCGGGAACGGGGATTCCCTCTCGATCCGCGTGGGTCGGGTCCCGGCGCTCAAGCCGGGGGAGGGCGGCGGCTGGGCCGATCAGGCGGACGGCGCCAGGTGGAGTCCCTGCGCGATGGCGCGGAGGATCACATCGAGCACGCCGGGCCAATCGTCGTTGAGCTGGCCGATGCCCATGCGGATGACGGTGTAGCCGTGCAGGCGCAGGAGCGCATCGTGCCGGATGTCGCGCTCGCGCTGCGCGCCGACGTGATGGCCGCCGTCGAACTGCAGGACGAGGCGCTCGCCGATGAGAAGATCCACGCGGCTTCCGTAGAGCCACACCTGCTGGACGATTCGCACGGGCAACCACCTCAGACGGTGGATGATGATCGTCTCCGGCCCGGAGTCGGCGAACGGCGTCGCGCGATTCAGCAGCTCGCGTGCGGCGGGGCGCCACGGCAATCGCTGCAGGGCCCCGATGTCGATGAGCTGCGCGTGCAGCGCGCCCTCCCATGTCGCGAGCGCCTGCTCTCGAGGCTGGCATTCCGCGACCGCAGCGAGAACGTTCTCGATCGGATCGCTCAGCCGGCCGGGCTGGCGCAGCACGATGGGGCGGCTCCAATGCACGCGCCAACCCGAGGCACGCACGGCTCCCGAGTGCGCGGGCGCGGCGGCGTGCGGCGTGCGGTCGTTGCCCGCCCAGATGCCGAGCCGCCTCGCCTGCGTCACGCAGGTGATCACGACCCCCGCCCGTGCGGCGTCGACGAGCATGGGATCCGCGCCCGGCGCGGCGAGCCAGCCCCGCCGGGGCCGCGTGAGCGCGCCGCTGGCGAGGGCACGGCGGATCGCGTGATCGCCGACGCCCGCTTCGCGCGCGTGCCGCGTGACGGCGACGCCGCCCGCCGATCGCACGAACTCCACCGGATCCATGTCCCGATCCTGCGTCCCGTGGCGCTCCCGGCGGATGTTGTCCACAGGCCGGATCGCTCGCGCGAGGCGGATCGGCCGCCTGTGAGCGGGCCCAGGGGCGAGAGAGCCGCAGCCGATGTTGCGGCTCGCCACCGCTCGAGAGGAGATCCCCGTTCCCGAGGGCGTTTTGTGGGCGCCCGGTCCTCCGGAGCGGGGATCTCCTCGGGAACGGTGGCCGGTGGGTCGGGGCCGTTTGTGTCCGCCGGTCAGGGGGACTGCCGGCCGGCCGGCGGAAGTCGGTGCCGGGGATCCCGGATCGGCACCGGTCGAGAGGAGATCCCCGTTCGGGAGGGCGTCTTGGGGGCCGCCGATCCTCGGGAACGGGGATCTCCTCGGCAGCGGCGGAACCTGAACGGGATCGCCCGAGCCGCGGCCGGTCGGGTGGGCGGCGGTCGGTCCCCGGGGATCGAGGCCACGGGCCGAGAGGTGATCCCGGTTCGGGAGGACGTTTCGGGCGAATCCGGTCCTCTGGAACGGGGATCTCCTCAGGAACGGTGGGGCGTGGACGGGGCCCTGGGCCTCGGCTGGACGGGTAGGCGGCGGCCCCGGGGGATCGCGGCCACCGGCCGAGAGGTGATCCCGGTTCGGGAGGACGTTTCGGGCGAGTTCGGTCCTCTGGAGCGGGGATGTCCTCGGGAACGGGGCCCGGACTCACCTCGCCCGGGCTCCACGCCCACCCCGCCCGCCCGGGCCCCACCCCTGCCCGGCCCACCCACGCCGCGGATCGCCCGGCTGGGAGTGGGCTGATCGGGTGGGTGCGGGGGCCGGGGAGCCGCGGAACGACGCGGGTCGCCGCGCGACACGCCCGGGTTGCAGGAAAGTCCCGTGCGATGGCAGAATAGACAGGTTCCACATTCCCGCGTGCGCCATGCGCGGCGGGATCACTGTCACGACAGTGCACAGACGGCACGGGATCTCCGGATCCGGGATGCAGGGTTCTGGGCCGCGGGCAGGGAAACGATCACACACCCCACTTGCTCGGCTTCTTGCCGCGCGCCCGTGGGACTGACATGTGAACAGAGGCCCGAAGGGTATCCGGAGGGTACGTGCGTCCAATGCCCGTGAGGTACGACGCTGAAGAGAGTGAGAGATAGATGGCGGGACAGAAGATCCGCATTCGCCTGAAGTCGTATGACCACGAGGTCATCGACTCCTCGGCGCGCAAGATCGTCGACACGGTCACGCGCGCGGGCGCCCAGGTCGTGGGCCCCGTGCCCCTTCCGACGGAGAAGAACGTGGTCACCGTGATCCGTTCGCCCCACAAGTACAAGGACAGCCGCGAGCACTTCGAGATGCGCACGCACAAGCGCCTCATCGACATCGTCGACCCCACCCCGAAGGCGGTCGACTCGCTCATGCGTCTGGACCTCCCGGCCGACGTCAACATCGAGATCAAGCTCTGAGGTTCGACATGGCTGACATCAACACGAAGACTTCCAAGGGTCTGCTCGGCAAGAAGCTCGGCATGACCCAGGTGTGGAACGAGAACGGCAAGCTCATCCCCGTCACGGTGATCGAGATCCAGCCGAACGTCGTCACCCAGGTCCGCACGCCCGAGAAGGACGGCTACAACGCCATCCAGATCGCCGCGGGCGCGATCGACCCCCGCAAGGTGAACAAGCCCCTCACGGCCCACTTCGAGGCCGCGGGC
This sequence comes from Microbacterium petrolearium, assembly GCF_054782875.1. Taxonomy (NCBI): domain Bacteria; kingdom Bacillati; phylum Actinomycetota; class Actinomycetes; order Micrococcales; family Microbacteriaceae; genus Microbacterium; species Microbacterium petrolearium. The sequence goes on along the minus strand of NZ_BAAGRQ010000007.1, from coordinate 80,694 downwards.
GTCACCCCGCGCCGTCACCTCACGGAGATCCGCACCGCCGACGCCGCTGACTACTCACTCGGTCAGGAGCTCACGGTGGACGGGACCTTCGAGGCCGGCCAGCTCGTCGACGTCGTCGGCACGAGCAAGGGCAAGGGCACCGCGGGTGTCATGAAGCGCCACAACTTCAAGGGCGTCGGCGCCTCGCACGGTGCGCACCGCAACCACCGCAAGCCCGGTTCGATCGGCGCCTCGTCGACCCCGAGCCGCGTCTTCAAGGGCATGCGCATGGCCGGCCGTATGGGCCAGGAGCGCGTGACCGTCCTCAACCTCACGGTCCACGCCGTCGACGCCGAGAAGGGTCTGCTGCTCGTCAAGGGCGCCGTCCCCGGCGCGCGCGGCCGCACCGTGTACGTCCGCAACGCTGTGAAGGGGGCCTGAGTTAGATGACTGACTCGACTCTCGCTCTGGACGTCCAGGGCACCGACGGCAAGAAGGCCGGCTCGGTCGAGCTGCCCGCCTCGGTGTTCGACGTCAAGACGAACATCCCGCTCATCCACCAGGTCGTCGTCGCGCAGCTCGCGGCGGCTCGCCAGGGCACGCACTCGACCAAGCGTCGCGGCGAGGTCTCGGGTACCGGCGCCAAGCCGTTCAAGCAGAAGGGCACCGGCCGCTCGCGCCAGGGCTCGATCCGCCAGCCCGAGCACCGCGGCGGTGGCATCGTCCACGGCCCGAAGCCGCGCGACTACTCGCAGCGCACCCCCAAGAAGATGATCGCCGCCGCCCTCGCGGGCGCACTGAGCGACCGTCTGCGCGGCGGCCGCCTGCACGTGGTCGAGTCGTTCGGCACGGAGGCACCCTCGACGAAGGCCGCGGCGAAGTACCTCGCCCAGGTCGCCCCGTCGAAGAAGGTCCTCGTCGTGCTCGACCGCTCGGACGACTACGGCTGGCTGAGCGTGCGCAACCTCGAGAACGTGCACGTGCTCACGCCGGACCAGCTCAACGCCTACGACGTGCTCGTCGCCGACGACATCGTCTTCACCAAGGCCGCCTTCGACACGTTCGTCGCGTTCAAGACGGTCGCCACGAAGGAGGTCTCGGCATGACCGCCGTCCAGAAGGACCCGCGTGACATCATCCTGAAGCCGGTGGTGTCGGAGAAGAGCTACGGGCTCATCGACGAGGGCAAGTACACCTTCCTCGTGGACCCCCGTGCGAACAAGACCGAGATCAAGCTCGCGATCGAGAAGATCTTCGATGTCCAGGTCGCCTCGGTGAACACGATCAACCGCGTCGGCAAGGCGCGCCGCACCCGCTTCGGCACCGGCAAGCGCAAGGACACCAAGCGCGCGATCGTCACGCTCAAGTCGGGCACCATCGACATCTTCACGGCCGTCGCCTGACGCCCACGAAGGATTAGAGAGAACGAATATGGCTATTCGCAACTACAAGCCCACGACGCCCGGTCGTCGCGGCTCGTCGGTGGCCGACTTCGCGGAGATCACCCGGTCGACGCCGGAGAAGTCGCTGCTGCGTCCGCTCGCCAAGACGGGCGGCCGCAACAACCAGGGCCGCATCACCACCCGCCACATCGGCGGTGGACACAAGCGCCAGTACCGCGTCATCGACTTCCGTCGTGACGACAAGGACGGCGTCAACGCCAAGGTCGCTCATATCGAGTACGACCCCAACCGCACGGCGCGCATCGCGCTGCTGCACTTCGTCGACGGCACGAAGCGCTACATCCTCGCGCCGAACAAGCTGCAGCAGGGCGACATCGTCGAGTCGGGCCCGAACGCCGACATCAAGCCCGGCAACAACCTGCCGCTGCGCAACATCCCGACCGGTACGGTGATCCACGCGATCGAGCTCCGTCCCGGCGGCGGTGCGAAGATGGCTCGCTCGGCCGGCGCCTCGGTGCGTCTCGTCGCCAAGGACGGCCCCTACGCGCAGCTCCGCCTGCCGTCGGGCGAGGTCCGCAACGTCGACGCGCGCTGCCGCGCCACGATCGGCGAGGTCGGCAACGCCGAGCAGTCGAACATCAACTGGGGCAAGGCCGGCCGCAAGCGCTGGAAGGGCGTCCGCCCGACCGTGCGCGGTGTCGCCATGAACCCGGTCGACCACCCGCACGGTGGTGGTGAGGGCAAGACGTCCGGTGGTCGTCACCCCGTCTCGCCCTGGGGCCAGTCCGAGGGTCGTACCCGTCACGCCAACAAGGAAAGCGACAAGCTCATCGTGCGTCGCCGTACCGCCGGTAAGAAGCGCAAGTAGGAGTCAAGAAGATGCCACGCAGTCTGAAGAAGGGCCCCTTCGTCGACGAGCACCTGCTTCGCAAGGTTGTCTCGCAGAACGAGGCGGGTACCAAGAACGTCATCAAGACCTGGTCGCGTCGCTCGATGATCGTCCCGGCCATGCTGGGTCACACGATCGCCGTGCACGACGGTCGCAAGCACATCCCCGTGTTCGTGACCGAGTCCATGGTCGGCCACAAGCTGGGCGAGTTCTCGCCCACCCGCACCTTCCGCGGCCACGAGAAGGACGACAAGAAGGGCCGTCGCCGCTGACGCGGTGACGCAGAGGAGAAGAAATGGTGGAGTCCATCGCACGCGTGCGACACATCCGCGTGACCCCTCAGAAGGCTCGTCGTGTCGTCGCTCTCATCAAGGGCAAGCAGGCCGAAGAGGCCCTCGCCATCCTGAAGTTCGCGCCGCAGGCGGCGTCGGAGCCGATCTTCAAGCTCGTTGAGTCCGCTATGGCCAACGCGCAGGTGAAGGCCGACCGCGACGGCGAGTACCTGGACCAGCGCGATCTGTACGTTGCGAACGCCTTCGTGGACGAGGGGACGACGCTCAAGCGCTTCCGTCCCCGCGCCCAGGGTCGCGCGTTCCAGATCAAGAAGCGCACGAGCCACATCACGGTCGTGCTCTCGACGCCGGAGGTCGCGGACACGGCCGCTGCCGGCGCTGACAAGAAGGCGAGCAAGTAATGGGCCAGAAGGTCAACCCGTACGGCTTCCGCCTCGGCATCACCACGGACCACGTCTCGCGCTGGTTCTCTGACTCGACCAAGCCGGGTCAGCGGTACGCCGACTACGTGGCCGAGGACATCAAGATCCGCAAGCTCCTCACGACGACGCTCGACCGCGCCGGCGTGAGCAGCATCGAGATCGAGCGCACCCGCGACCGCGTGCGCGTCGACATCCACACCGCGCGTCCGGGCATCGTCATCGGCCGCCGCGGTCAGGAGGCCGAGCGCCTGCGCGGCGAGCTCGAGAAGCTCACCAAGAAGCAGATCCAGCTGAACATCCTCGAGGTGAAGAACCCCGAGGCCGACGCGCAGCTGGTCGCCCAGGGCATCGCCGAGCAGCTGAGCGCCCGCGTGGCGTTCCGCCGCGCGATGCGCAAGGGCCTGCAGGGTGCGCAGCGCGCCGGCGCCAAGGGCGTCCGGATCCAGGTCTCGGGCCGCCTCGGCGGCGCGGAGATGAGCCGCTCGGAGTTCTACCGCGAGGGTCGTGTGCCGCTGCACACGCTGCGCGCGAACATCGACTACGGCTTCTACGAGGCGAAGACCACCTTCGGCCGCATCGGCGTGAAGGTCTGGATCTACAAGGGCGACCTCACCAACAAGGAACTCGCGCGTGAGCAGGCGAACATGAAGCCCGCTCGCGACCGTGGCGGCCGTCGTGGCCCGCGTCGTGACGACGCTGCGCCGAAGGTCGCGGAAGGAGCTTCGGCGTAATGCTCATCCCCCGCAAGGTCAAGTACCGCAAGCAGCACCACCCCAAGCGGGATGGTCAGGCGACCGGCGGCACCAAGGTCTCGTTCGGTGAGTTCGGCATCCAGGCCCTGACGCCCGCGTACGTGACGAACCGTCAGATCGAGGCAGCTCGTATCGCCACGGCGGCAAGGTGTGGATCAACATCTACCCCGACCGTCCGCTCACGAAGAAGCCCGCCGAGACCCGCATGGGTTCCGGTAAGGGCTCGCCGGAGTGGTGGGTCGCGAACGTCAAGCCGGGTCGCGTCCTCTTCGAGGTCGCGGGCGTCAACGAGCAGCTCGCTCGTGAGGCCCTGACCCGTGCCATTCACAAGCTGCCTCTCAAGGCACGCATCATCAAGCGCGAGGAGGGCGACGCGTAATGGCGATCGGCACCAAGGAGCTCGCCGTCAGCGAGCTCGACACGTTCGAGGACCAGCGCCTCGTCGAGGAGCTGCGCAAGGCCAAGGAGGAGCTGTTCAACCTGCGCTTCCAGTCGGCCACCGGGCAGCTCGAGAGCCACGGTCGCATCCGCGCCGTGAAGCGCGACATCGCGCGGCTCTACACCGTCATCCGTGAGCGCGAGCTGGGCATCCGTGCCACGCCCGCTCCGGTCGAGGCGAAGGCCAAGAAGAGCAAGGCGAAGAAGGCCGCAGAGCCGGCTGTCGCTGAAGGAGAGGCTGAGTGATGGCCACCCAGAAGAAGGCTGGCGCCGAGCACGACGTGCGCGACGCCGACGCCCGCGGCTACCGCAAGTCGGCCCGTGGTTACGTCGTGAGCGACAAGATGGACAAGACGATCGTCGTCGAGGTCGAGGACCGCGTGAAGCACGCCCTCTACGGCAAGGTCATCCGTCGCACGAAGAAGCTCAAGGCGCACGACGAGCAGAACACCGCCGGCATCGGCGACCTCGTTCTGATCCACGAGACCCGTCCGCTGAGCGCCACGAAGAACTGGCGCCTGGTCGAGATCCTCGAGAAGGCGAAGTAATCCATGATTCAGAATGAATCCCGCCTCAAGGTCGCCGACAACACCGGCGCGAAGGAGCTGCTCACCATCCGCGTGCTCGGCGGTTCGAACCGCCGCTACGCGGGCGTGGGCGACACCATCGTCGCCACCGTCAAGGACGCGATCCCCGGCGGCAACGTGAAGAAGGGCGACGTCGTCAAGGCGGTCGTCGTCCGCACTGTCAAGGAGACGCGTCGTCCCGACGGCTCGTACATCAAGTTCGACGAGAACGCCGCCGTGATCCTGAAGAACGACGGGGAGCCCCGCGGCACCCGCATCTTCGGACCGGTCGGCCGCGAGCTTCGTGACCGCAAGTTCATGAAGATCGTCTCGCTCGCCCCGGAGGTGCTGTAAGCCATGGCGAACATCAAGAAGGGCGACCTGGTCCAGGTCATCACGGGCGCCAAGCAGGACCGCGGCGGCGACCGCGGGAAGCAGGGCAAGGTCCTCGAGGTCATCGACGGCGGCAACCGCATCGTCGTCGAGGGCGTGAACTTCATCACCAAGCACAACCGCGTCGGCCAGACGCAGCGTGGCACCAAGACCGGTGGCATCGAGACCTACGAGGCCCCGATCCACGTGTCGAACGTCGCGCTCGTCGACCCCGAGACCAAGAAGCCGACCCGCGTGGGCTTCCGCCTCGAGGAGCAGGTCAAGGACGGCGTCAAGAAGACTGTTCGCGTTCGCTACGCGAAGAAGTCTGGTAAGGACATCTGAGAATGAGCACGGACACCGCTGCGCAGGCTGGCAAGATCCAGCCGCGCCTGAAGCGGGTCTACCGCGAGGAGATCCGCCAGAAGCTGCAGGACGAGTTCGGCTACGCCAACGTCATGCAGGTCCCCGGCCTGGTCAAGGTCGTCGTGAACACGGGTGTCGGCGAGGCCGCGCGCGACAGCAAGGTGATCGAGGGCGCCATCCGCGACCTCGAGCAGATCACCGGTCAGAAGCCGTACGTCACGAAGGCCCGCAAGTCGATCGCGCAGTTCAAGCTGCGCGAGGGCCAGGCCATCGGCGCGCACGTCACCCTCCGCGGTGACCGCGCGTGGGAGTTCCTGGACCGCCTGATCTCGCTCGCCCTGCCCCGCATCCGCGACTTCCGCGGTCTGTCGGACGCGCAGTTCGACGGGAACGGCAACTACACCTTCGGTGTGCAGGAGCAGTCGATCTTCCACGAGATCGACCAGGACAAGATCGATCGCGTCCGCGGCTTCGACATCACCGTCGTCACCACGGCGAAGACGGACGACGAGGGCCGCGCCCTGCTGCGCCACCTCGGCTTCCCCTTCGTCAACAAGGCGACGCAGGCCGCCTGAGACCGGCGGTCTCGGGTAAACCGCTGTGAATGCCGGGCTCCGGTTTTGCCGGGCCCGGCATTCTCGCGGACAATTGAAGATCGCATTTCTCACGTCGTGGAAGGTCGTCTGTCGTGTAACGGCAGCCGAAACCTCATGAACAAAGGAACACTCTTATGACCATGACAGACCCGGTCGCAGACATGCTGACCCGGCTGCGCAACGCGAACTCGGCGCACCACGACTCCGTGACCCTGCCGTCGAGCAAGCTGAAGACGCACATCGCGGAGATCCTCAAGCAGGAGGGTTACATCGCCGCGTGGGAGGAGACCGACGCCCGCGTCGGCAAGAACCTCACGCTCACGCTCAAGTACGGTCCCAACCGCGAGCGCTCCATCGCCGGCATCAAGCGCGTCTCGAAGCCCGGCCTCCGCGTGTACGCCAAGTCGAACGAGCTCCCCCGCGTGCTCGGCGGACTCGGCGTCGCGATCCTGTCCACCTCGTCTGGCCTCCTCACGGACCGTCAGGCCGAGCAGAAGGGCGTGGGTGGGGAAGTCCTCGCCTACGTGTGGTGATCTGACATGTCGCGAATCGGACGTCTTCCCATCGACATCCCCGCCGGCGTCACTGTGACCGTCGACGGGCAGCAGGTGGCCGTCAAGGGCCCGAAGGGCGAGCTCGCCCTCACCGTGGCCAAGCCCATCGAGGTCAAGGTCGAGGAGAACCAGGTTCTCGTCACCCGCCCCGACGACGAGCGCGAGTCGCGCTCGCTGCACGGCCTGACGCGCACCCTGATCAACAACAACATCATCGGCGTGACCCAGGGCTACACGAAGGGCCTCGAGGTCGTCGGCACCGGTTACCGCGTGGCGCAGAAGGGCTCGGCCGTCGAGTTCGCCCTGGGCTTCTCGCACCCCGTGACCGTCGAGCCGCCTGCCGGCATCACGTTCACCGTCGAGGGCAACAACAAGCTCACGGTGAGCGGCATCGACAAGCAGGCCGTGGGCGAGGTCGCCGCCAACATCCGCAAGATCCGCAAGCCCGAGCCCTACAAGGGCAAGGGTGTGCGCTACGCGGGCGAGCAGGTCCGCCGCAAGGCCGGAAAGGCTGGTAAGTAATCATGGCTGTGAAGTCGAAGTCCGTCGCGCGCAAGCGCCGTCACATTCGCCTTCGCAAGAAGGTCGCAGGCACGCCCGTCCGTCCCCGGCTGGTCGTGACCCGTTCGGCGCGTCACGTTTTCGTGCAGCTCGTCGACGACAGCAAGGGCCACACGCTGGCCAGCGCCTCCACCCTCGAGACCGAGCTGCGCTCGCTCGACGGTGACAAGACGGCCAAGGCCCGCAAGGTCGGCGAGCTTCTCGCCGAGCGCGCGAAGTCGGCCGGTATCACCGACGCGGTGTTCGACCGCGGCGGCAACCGCTACGCCGGTCGCGTCGCCGCGATCGCCGAGGGCGCCCGCGAAGGAGGGCTGAACCTGTGAGTGACAACAAGGAGACCCCAGTGACCGCCGATCAGGCAGCGACCGCCGAAGCAGCCGCTCCGGCCGTGGCCGAGCAGGCCGCCGGCACCGAGCCGCGCGACGACCGTCGTGGTGGCCGCGGTGGCCGCGACAACCGTCGTCGTGACAACGACCGCGGTGGCCGCGGCGCCGACAGCCAGTTCCTCGAGCGCGTGGTGACCATCAACCGCGTCTCGAAGGTCGTCAAGGGCGGTCGCCGCTTCAGCTTCACGGCACTCGTGGTCGTGGGCGACGGCAACGGCGTCGTGGGCGTCGGCTACGGCAAGGCCCGCGAGGTGCCCCTGGCCATCTCGAAGGGCGTCGAGGACGCCAAGCGCAACTTCTTCCGCGTGCCCCGCGTGGGCAGCACCATCCCGCACCCGGTGCAGGGTGAGGCCGCCGCGGGCGTCGTGCTGCTTCGTCCGGCCGCCGCCGGTACCGGTGTCATCGCCGGTGGCCCGGTGCGCGCCGTGCTCGAGTGCGCCGGCATCCACGACGTGCTGTCGAAGTCGCTCGGCTCGTCGAACACGATCAACATCGTGCACGCGACCGTCGAGGCCCTGAAGCAGCTCGAGGAGCCGCGCGCGGTCGCCGCGCGCCGTGGCCTCGACTTCGATCAGGTCGCCCCGGCGCGTCTGGTCCGTGCGGAGGCCGAGGCCGCCGCCGCTGCGAAGGTAGGTGCCTGATGGCTGCGCGTCTGAAGGTGACGCAGATCAAGTCCAAGGTGAGCGAGAAGCAGAACCAGCGCGACACGCTGCGCTCGCTCGGTCTCAAGCGGATCGGCGACTCGGTCGTCCGTCCCGACGACCAGCAGACGCGCGGATACGTCCGCGCGGTCGCTCACCTCGTCCAGGTTGAGGAGATCGACTGATGGCTGAGAACAACTCCGAGCGCGGCAGCGTTCTGAAGGTCCACCACCTCCGTCCCGTCCCGGGCGCCAACACCGCGAAGACCCGCAAGGGTCGCGGTGAGGGCTCGAAGGGCAAGACGGCCGGCCGCGGTACCAAGGGCACGAAGGCCCGCAACACCGTGCGCGTCGGCTTCGAGGGTGGCCAGATGCCGCTGCACATGCGCACCCCGAAGCTGCGCGGGTTCAAGAACCCGTTCCGCGTCGAGTACCAGGTCGTGAACCTGGACAAGCTCGCGGAGCTCTACCCGCAGGGCGGCGACGTGACCGTCGCCGACCTCGTGGCCAAGGGCGCGGTCCGCAAGAACGAGAAGGTCAAGGTTCTCGGGAACGGCGACATCACGGTCGCGCTGAACGTGTCGGTCGACAAGGTCTCCGGCTCGGCAGAGCAGAAGATCGTCGCCGCCGGCGGCAGCGTCAAGTAACGCATCGCAGAGGGGTCGGGATCCGGAAGGGTCCCGGCCCCTCTTGCGTTAGGCTGGTGCAGGCTCCGCCGCGGGCGGGGCCGCAAGTTTCCAGGGAGGCAACCCCTTGTTCAGCGCCATCGCGCGGATCTTCCGCACGCCGGATCTGCGGCGGAAGATCGGTTTCACCATCGGGATCATCGTGCTCTACCGGCTCGGTGCCCACGTGCCCGCGCCCTTCGTGCACTTCCCGAACGTCCAGAGCTGCATCGATCAGACGTCGGGCGCCGAGGGCCTGCTCTCCCTGGTCAACCTCTTCTCCGGCGGTGCCCTGCTGCAGCTGTCGATCTTCGCTCTCGGCGTCATGCCGTACATCACCGCGACGATCATCGTGCAGCTGCTGCGCGTGGTCATCCCGCACTTCGAGACCCTCTACAAGGAGGGCCAGTCGGGCCAGGCCAAGCTCACGCAGTACACGCGCTACATCACGATCGCGCTCGCGCTGCTGCAGTCGACCACGCTCGTCACGGTCGCCCGCACGGGGCAGCTGTTCGGCGTCACCGGCATCGCGGAGTGCAACCAGCTTCTCGTGAACGACGTGTGGTGGGCGCAGCTGCTCGTCATCATCTGCATGACGGCCGGCACCGGCCTCATCATGTGGTTCGCCGAGCTCGTCACCGAGCGCGGCGTGGGCAACGGCATGTCGCTGCTCATCTTCACGTCGATCGCCGCGACCTTCCCCGGCGCCATGAGCGCCATCTGGCAGGCGCAGGGCTTCGAGATCTTCCTGCTCGTGCTCGCCGTGGGCGTGCTGCTGATCGGACTCGTGGTGTTCGTCGAGCAGTCGCAGCGCCGCGTGCCCGTGCAGTACGCCAAGCGCATGGTCGGCCGCCGCACGTACGGCGGCACCAACACGTACATCCCGATCAAGGTGAACATGGCGGGCGTCGTGCCGGTCATCTTCGCGTCGTCGCTGCTGTACATCCCGGCCCTCATCGCGCAGTTCAACGCGACGCCCGACGCCGAGGGGAACGTGCCCGAGTGGGTCACGTGGATCAACACGTACTTCACGAACGGCGACCACTGGCTGTACATGCTCGTGTACTTCCTGCTGATCATCGGGTTCACGTACTTCTACGTGGCGATCACGTTCAACCCGGTGGACGTCGCCGACAACATGAAGAAGTACGGCGGGTTCATCCCCGGCATCCGCGCCGGCCGCCCGACCGCCGAGTACCTCGACTTCGTGATCACGCGCATCACGTTCCCCGGCGCGATCTACCTCGGCCTGATCGCGCTCATCCCGCTGATCGCACTGGCCACCGTGCAGGCGAACCAGAACTTCCCGTTCGGCGGCGCGTCGCTGCTGATCATGGTGGGCGTCGGCCTGGAGACGGTGAAGCAGATCGACGCGCAGCTGCAGCAGCGCCACTACGAAGGACTCCTCCGATGACCACACGACTCCTCATCGTCGGCCCGCAGGGGTCGGGCAAGGGCACGCAGGGCGTGCGGATCGCCGAGGCGTTCGGGATCCCCGTGGTCTCGACGGGCGACATCTTCCGCGCGAACATCAAGAACAACACGCCGCTCGGCCAGAAGGTGAAGGCGATCACCGACGCCGGCGACCTCGTGCCGGACGAGGTCACGAGCGAGATCGTGCGCGACCGCCTCGCGCAGGACGACGCGCGCGAGGGCTTCCTGCTCGACGGCTACCCGCGCAACACCGCGCAGGTGGGCCACCTCGACGAGTTCCTGTCGGGCCGCGGCGAGGCGCTCGACGCCGTCATCCTGCTCGACGTGCCGCGCGACGAGAGCCTGAAGCGCCTCACGCTGCGCGCCGAGCAGGAGGGCCGCTCGGACGACACGGCCGAGGTCATCGCGCGGCGCCTGGACATCTACGAGTCGGAGACCGCTCCGATCATCGACCTGTACGAGCCGCGCGGCATCGTGGATCGGATCGACGGCGTGGGCTCGCTCGACGAGATCACGGAGCGCATCTTCGCGGCGCTCGAGGCGCGCGGGCTGGCGCGCGCCGCGGCCTGACGTGTTCCGCCGCTCCGCCTACAAGACGCCCGCGCAGCTGCGCGCCATGGTCGAGCCCGGGCTCATCACCCACGCGGCGCTCGAGGCCGTGCGCGCCGCGATCCGCCCGGGCATGACCACCCTCGAGCTCGACGCGATCGCCGAGGCCGCGATCACCGAGCGCGGGGCGCACTCCAACTTCCAGCTCGTGCCGGGCTACCAGCACACGATCTGCGTGTCGGTGAACGACGAGGTCGTGCACGGCATCCCCGGCGGGCGCGTGCTCGAGCCGGGCGACATCGTCTCGGTCGACTGCGGCGCCGAGACGCCGGACGGCTGGAACGGCGACTCCGCCGTCACGATCGTGCTGCCCGGCGGCGACGCCGAGGTCACTGCGCGCCGGCAGGAGCTGAGCGACGTCACGCGCGGCTCGATGTGGGCGGGGATCGCCGCGCTCGCGACCGCGCGCCACCTCGGCGACGTCGGCGCCGCCATCCAGGACCACATCGAGGCGAACCCGCTCTCGTCCGGCGCGCCCGCCGGCATCCTGCGCGACTACGTGGGGCACGGCATCGGGCGCAGCATGCACGAGCCGCCCACGCTGTTCCACTACCGCACCCCGCAGGCCGGGGCGCGCGTGAAGCCGGGCCTGGCCATCTGCGTCGAGCCGATGATGACCTCCGGGTCGGAGGCGGTGTTCGTCGAGGACGACGACTGGACCGTGACCACGGAGGACGGCTCGGACGGCGCCCACTGGGAGCACAGCGTCGCCGTGCATGATGGGGGAGTGTGGGTGCTGACCGCGCCCGACGGCGGGGCCGAGGGCCTCGCGCCGTTCGGCGTCACCCCCGTGCCCCTCGCCTGAAACCCGCGCAAGACCGACGGAGGAACAATGGCCGCTGCCCGCAAGACCAACTGGGTCGCAATCTGGATCTCGGCGGCCGTCGTGGTCGCCATCGCGGTCATCGCGGTGCTCGTCGTGCAGATGAACCGGCAGGCCGTGTCGCTCGCCGAGTCGCCCGCGTCGGCGGTCGTCGACGAGGAGACCGGCGCCATCACCCTCGGCGACGGGCCGAACGTGCTCGAGGAGTACCTCGACTTCATGTGCCCGTTCTGCCACGACTACCACGAGGGGTACGGCGAGGAGGTGGCGCAGCTCGTCGAGGACGGCGAGCTGACGCTGAACATCCATCCGATCTCGATTCTGGATCGGTACTCGAACGAGACGCAGTACTCCACACGCTCCGCCAGCGCCGCGTACTGCGTTGCGGAGGCGAACCCGGACGCCGTGTATCCCTTCATCGACGCGCTCTTCCGCGACCAGCCCCGCGAGGGCACGGACGGGCTGACGGACGAGCAGCTCGCGGGTCTCGCGTCGGAGGCCGGCGCGCCCGGCGCCGAGTCGTGCATCGCCGACGGCGAGTACACGGACTACGTCACGAAGATGACGGCCGAGACCCCGGTCGCCCCCGGCGCGCAGGGCGTCAGCACCCCGACGATCATCCTGAACGACGAGTTCGTGAACCTGACCGGCGACCCCCAGGCCGACATCGTCTCGAAGCTGCAGTAGAGCCGCGATCGGGCGGGCGCCGGTTTGCCGATCGCGGCCGGGTCGTCTACCATGGATCTTTGGTGCCTTGCGCCTTTTTTCGGCGTGTCATCCGGCACCGATCCCCAACCACCGCAGACCGGCCGGTCTGCAAGAGAGCGATAGCGAGTTTATGGCTAAAGACGGTGTCATCGAGATCGAGGGCACGGTGTCCGAGGCGCTGCCGAACGCGATGTTCCGCGTGGAGCTGACGAACGGTCACAAGGTGCTCGCCACGATCTCGGGAAAGATGCGGCAGAACTACATCCGCATCATCCCCGAGGACCGCGTGGTCGTGGAGCTCAGCCCCTACGACCTCACCCGCGGCCGCATCGTCTACCGCTACCGCTGAGTCCGGCCGAGAAGTAACGGCCCCGTCCGCGGGGTACGAAGACAGCGACAGGAAACATCATGAAGGTCAACCCCTCCGTCAAGCCCATCTGCGACCACTGCAAGGTCATCCGCCGCAACGGGCGCGTGATGGTCATCTGCAAGAGCAACCCGCGTCACAAGCAGCGCCAGGGCTGACGTCTTCCGCCTCGGCGGACCGCAGACTCACAACTCAACACACACCGGCAGGATCAGAACCCGCATCACGCGGGGGACACCTCGGGGCGGAGGCCCGGGCACCGATCCTGCTCCACACCTCCACCGAACAACAGGAGAAGTCGCATGGCACGTCTTGCCGGCGTCGACATCCCGCGCGACAAGCGCGTGGTGATCGCCCTCACGTACATCTACGGCGTGGGCCGTACCCGCTCGAACGAGATTCTCGCTGCCACCGGCATCGACGAGAACGTCCGCGTCAAGGACCTCAGCGACGACCAGCTGGTCGCGCTGCGTGACTACATCGAGGGCAACTACAAGGTCGAGGGTGATCTGCGTCGCGAGGTCGCCGCAGACATCCGCCGCAAGGTCGAGATCGGCTCGTACGAGGGTCTCCGTCACCGTCGCGGCCTTCCCGTGCGCGGCCAGCGCACCAAGACGAACGCGCGTACCCGCAAGGGTCCGAAGCGCACCGTCGCCGGTAAGAAGAAGGCCCGCTAAGCGCGGATTGGCTCAGGAGACTAAATAATGGCTACCCCCAAGACTGCTGCGCGCAAGCCGCGCCGCAAGGAGAAGAAGAACATCGCGCTGGGCCAGGCCCACATCAAGTCGACGTTCAACAACACGATCGTCTCGATCACCGACCCGTCGGGCGCCGTCATCAGCTGGGCGTCGTCGGGTGGCGTGGGCTTCAAGGGCTCGCGCAAGTCGACGCCGTACGCCGCCGGCATGGCCGCGGAGTCGGCCGCCCGCCAGGCGCAGGAGCACGGCGTCAAGAAGGTCGACGTGTTCGTGAAGGGCCCGGGCTCGGGGCGCGAGACCGCGATCCGCTCGCTGCAGGCCGCCGGCCTCGAGGTCGGGTCGATCCAGGACGTGACGCCGCAGGCGCACAACGGCTGCCGTCCGCCGAAGCGCCGCCGCGTCTGACCCGTGGCCCCGGAGCGGTGCGCGCCTTTCGAGGCGCCACCGCTCCGGGGGCTTCGTCGTTCCACCGCGGGCGTCGCGCCCGTCGAGTACAACTCAAGACCTCGAACAACCAAGTGTCATATAGCGGGCACTTGATCGAAAGGAACACATAGTGCTCATCGCACAGCGTCCGACCCTCACCGAGGAGAAGATCTCGGAGTTCCGCAGCCGGTTCGTCATCGAGCCGCTCGAGCCCGGTTTCGGCTACACGATCGGCAACTCGCTGCGTCGCAGCCTGCTCTCGTCCATCCCGGGTGCGGCCGTCACGAGCATCCGCATCGACGGCGTGCTGCACGAGTTCAGCACGATCCCCGGTGTGAAGGAGGATGTCACCGAGATCATCCTCAACATCAAGCAGCTCGTGGTGTCGAGCGAGCGCGACGAGCCGATCACGGCGTACCTGCGCAAGACCGGCGCCGGCGAGGTCACGGCGGCCGACATCTCGGCCCCCGCGGGCGTCGAGGTGCACAACCCCGAGCTGGTCATCGCCACGCTGAACGACACCGCGAAGTTCGAGCTGGAGCTCACGATCGAGCGCGGCCGCGGCTACGTGTCGGCCGTGCAGAACCGCAACGAGTACGCCGAGGCGGGCCAGATCCCGATCGACTCGATCTACTCGCCGGTGCTGAAGGTCGCCTACCGCGTGGACGCCACGCGTGCCGGTGAGCGCACCGACTTCGACAAGCTCGTGCTCGACGTCGAGACCAAGTCGTCGATCGCCCCGCGCGACGCCGTCGCATCGGCCGGCCGCACGCTGGTCGAGCTGTTCGGCCTCGCCCGCGAGCTGAACGTCGAGGCCGAGGGCATCGAGATCGGCCCCGCGCCGGTCGCCGAGGTGCTCTCGAACGAGCTCTCGATGCCGATCGAGGATCTCGACCTGTCGGTCCGCTCGTACAACTGCCTCAAGCGCGAGGGGATCAACACGGTCAGCGAGCTGGTCGCGCTCTCGGAGACGCAGCTCATGAACATCCGCAACTTCGGACAGAAGTCGGTCGACGAGGTGCGCGACAAGCTCACCTCGCTCGGGCTGTCGCTGAAGGACTCGGTGCCCGGCTTCGACGGCGCCAACTTCTACGGCGGCTACGACGACGAGACCGTCTGATCCTCTTCGACTCGACGAAAATCCTGGAGTAACAAGAAATGCCTAAGCCCACCAAGGGTGCCCGCCTCGGCGGCGGCCCCGCCCACGAGCGTCTGATCCTCGCCAACCTCGCGGCGTCGCTCTTCACGCACAAGTCGATCAAGACGACCGAGACGAAGGCCAAGCGCCTGCGTCCGCTCGCCGAGCGCCTCATCACGTTCGCGAAGCGCGGCGACCTGCACGCCCGCCGTCGCGTGCTGTCGGTCATCGGTGACAAGGAAGTCGTGCACGTCCTCTTCACCGAGATCGCGCCGCTGGTCGCCGAGCGTGAGGGCGGCTACACCCGCATCACGAAGGTCGGCAACCGCAAGGGCGACAACGCGCCCATGGCCGTGATCGAGCTCGTGCTCGAGCCGGTCGAGAAGAAGTCGTCGAAGCCCGCCGCGAAGAAGTCGGCTCCGAAGGCCGCTCCCGCCGCGGAGGAGACCCCCGCGGAGGAGACCCCCGCCGAGGAGACCACGGTCGAGGAGACCACCGAGGCTCCGGCCGAGGACACCTCCGCCGAGGCCGGCTCCGAGTCGCCCGAGGAGGGCCAGGCCGCCGAGGAGGCAGCCGAGGACGCCGTCGTCGAGGACGAGGACAAGAAGTCGGAGTGATCCGGACGAGAAAGCCCCGCACCCGTTTGGGTGCGGGGTTTTTTCTTTTCAGAAGCGTCTGCGCGCGCTCGGGCACCGCTGCGCGGTGCCGCTCGCGTGCTCGCGCCGGCGCGTCCCGCGTCGGCGAGGCGGCGCTGCGCGCCACGGGGCGGCCGCATTGGCGACCGCACGCTCGCGCTTCGCGCTCGCACAGTGATCGGCTGCTGTGGAGGGGCGCCCGATCGGCTGCTGTGGAGGGGCACGAATCGGTTGCGCCCCATCGGTTGCTGAACGGAGCGCCGCAGGCGCGGAGATGAAGCGAAACCGCAAGCGGCCGCCCGCGCTTATGGGAGGTTGCCGGTCAGGCGGCCGTGGAAGTCGCCGCTGGCGTCGTTCATGCCCACGATCTCCACCGTCGTGCCGCGCTGGCCGTACTTGTGCACGATCGCGTCGAGGGCCGCGACGGTCGAGGCGTCCCACACGTGCGAGCGCGACATGTCGATGACCACCCGATCCGGGTCGTCCGCGTAGGCGAACTGCGTCGTGAGGTCGTTCGACGAGGCGAAGAACAGCTCGCCGTCCACGTCGTAGCGTGCCGTCGATCCGTCGTCGCTGACGCGCCGCGTCACCGTCGTGAAGTGCGCCACGCGCCGCACGAACAGCACGGCGGCGGTCACGACGCCGATGACGACGCCGACGGCGAGGTTGTGTGTCACGACGACCGGGATGACGGTGAAGAGCATCACGATCGTCTCGCTCTTGGGCATGCGCCGCAGTGTGGCGGGGCGGATCGAGTGCCAGTCGAAGGTGAGCACCGAGACCATGATCATGATCGCGACGAGCGCGGCGATCGGGATGACGGCCATCACCGGCCCGAGGAACCACACGAGCACGAGCAGGAACAGGCCGGCGGCGAAGGTGGAGATGCGCGTGCGGGCGCCCGAGACCTTCACGTTGATCATGGTCTGGCCGATCATGGCGCAGCCGCCCATGCCTCCGAAGAAGCCCGACAGCACGTTCGAGACGCCCTGGCCCCACGACTCGCGCGTCTTGTTCGAGTGGGTGTCGGTCACGTCGTCGACGAGCTTGGCCGTCATGAGCGATTCGAGCAGGCCGACCGCCGCCATGCCGAACGCGTAGGGCGCGATGATCTGCAGTGTCTCGAGCGTGAGCGGCACGTCGGGCAGGAAGAACAGCGGCGGGCCCGAGGGCAGCGCGCCCATGTCGGAGACCGTCGGGATGTCGACGTCGGCGAAGAACACGATGAGCGACATCACGATGACCACGACGAGCGGTGCGGGCACGGCGGTCGTGAGCTTGGGGAACAGCCACAGGATGAGCAGGCTCGCGGCGATGATGGGGTAGACCAGCCACGGCGCGTTCTCGAAGTGCTGCAGCTGCGCGATGAAGATGAGGATCGCGAGCGCGTTCACGAAGCCGACCATCACGCTGCGCGGGATGAAGCGCATGAGCCGGGCGACGCCGAGCACGCCGAGCAGCACCTGGATGACGCCGCCCAGGATGACCGTGGCGAGGAGGTAGTCGAGGCCGTACTGCTCGTTCACCGGCGCGATCACGAGTGCGACGGCGGCGGTCGCGGCCGTGATCATCGCCGGCCGGCCGCCGAGGAACGCGATCGAGATCGCCATGACGATCGACGAGAACAGTCCCACCTGCGGATCCACACCCGCGGCGAGCGAGAACGCGATGGCCTCGGGGATGAGGGCGAGGGCGACGACGAGACCGGCGAGCACCTCGCGCGTGAGCAGCTTGGGGGAGCGCAGGGCCTCGCGCACCGAGGGGCGCGGGCGGTAGCGGTCGGGCGCGGGCGCGGACATGCGTCCTCCAGGGGCGGGGCGGGATGATGGGATCGGCGACGGCGCCGGATCGGCGCGAGCGCGCCGCGGCAACTCTACCGTTACGGGAGGGTTCAATCAAAAGGGAGAGGGCGAGGATGGCGGAGACGATGCACATCGGCGAGGTCGCCGAGCGCACCGAGCTGTCGCTGCGCACGCTGCGGCACTACGACGAGATCGGGCTCGCGAGCCCGAGCGACCGCACCGCCGGCGGCTTCCGCCTCTACACCGAGACCGACGTCGAGCGCCTGCTGCTCATCCGCCGCATGAAGCCGCTCGGCTTCTCGCTCGAGCAGATGGGCGAGGTGCTCGCCGCGCGCGACGCCCTCGCGGCCGACCCGGATGACCCCGCCGCGCGGGCGGCGCTGCAGACCTTCGTGGTCGACGCGCAGGAGCGCCGCGAGAAGCTCGCCCGCCAGCTCGACGCCGCCGACGAGCTGATCGCCCGCCTCCGCGGGGTCTGAAAGGTTCCTTTTCTTGATCTGCGCGCGCTCGGGCACCCGCTGCGCGGGTGCCGCTCCCGTGCTCGCGCCGGCGCTCCCGCGCCGGCGAGGCGGCGCTGCGCGCCGCGGGGCGGCCGCATTGGCGGCCGCACGCTCGCTTCGCTCGCACAGTGATCGGTTTCTGCGGGGGCTTGCTGGCCGGTGACACTCATCGGTCGCTGAACGGAGGCGCGAAGCGCCGGAGATGAAGCGACCCGCGCAACTCGGCGGGCCGGCGCGAGCGCATAGGCTCGAAGCGTGACGACGTACGTGATCCAGGTGGCGATGGATGAGGAGGCGGCCCCGTTCCTCGAGGCCGCGGCGGAGGCGAGCGAGCCGATCCGGATCGGGCGCGCCGTGCATCGCGGCATCGTGCTGGGCGGGCGCACGGTCGTGCTCGTCGTCTCCGGGATCGGCATGGTCAACGCCGCCGACGCCGCCGCGGGCGCGATCCACCGCTACGGGCCCGACGTCGCGCTCATCGGCGCCGGCACGGCGGGCGGCCTGGCGAGTGCCGTGGCGGTGGGCGACGTGATCGTCGCCACCGAGGCCGTGAACGTCGACGCCGACGCGCGGGCCTTCGGGTACGTGCTCGGGCAGACGCCGGGGATGCCCGCCCGCTACCCCGCCGATCCGGTCCTTCTCGACGCGCTCGGCGGTGGCGACGGCGTGCGGATCGGCGCGATGGGCGCCGGCGAGAAGTTCGTCACGGTCGAGCTGGCGCACGCGCTGCGCCGCGACTTCCCCGAGCTGCTGTCGGTCGACATGGAGACCGCGGCCGTGGCGCAGGTGGCGCACAACCACGGTGCCCGCTTCGCCGTGGCCCGCGGCGTGAGCGACCTGTGCGCGCCGACGGCCGAGCAGTTCGAGACGCACGTCGACGACGCCGCCGAGCGATCCGCCCGCGTCGTGATCGCCGCCCTGGGGCGCCTGTGAGCGAGGCGATCCCCGTTGGCGAGGACGATCCGGCCGCCGGCGGTCCTCTGGAACCGGGATCTCCTCGTGAACCGTTGCCCGCTCGTCGACCGGAGGCGCGCAGCGCCGGAGCGGAGACGGGCCGAGCGAGCGAAGCGAGCCGAGGCCAGGGCGAGCCGGCGCCGGACGGGCCGGCCCGCCGGATCCGCCTCGACATCGCGTACGACGGAACGAACTTCAAGGGCTGGGCGCGGCAGCCGAAGCTGCGCACCGTGCAGGGCACGCTCGAGGCGGCGCTGACGCGCATCGCGGGCTCGCCCGTGCTGCTCGTGGTCGCCGGGCGCACGGACGCCGGCGTGCACGCCACCGGCCAGGTGGCCCACGCCGATCTCACCGAGGACCAGTGGGCGCGCATGACCCAGCGGCGCCGGGCACACCCCGCGCCGGCGGGCGCCGATCCGGCCGCCGTCATCGCCCGTCGCCTCGCCGGCGTGCTGGGGCACTACGCCGATGCGGCGGTGCTGCGCACGTCCACGGCGCCCGAGGGGTTCGACGCGCGCTTCTCGGCGTCGTGGCGCCGCTACGAGTACCGCGTCGCCGACACGCGATCCGGCTACGATCCGCTGCAGCGCCACCGCACCGCGCGCGTGCGCGCGACGCTCGACGAGGCCGCCATGGACGAGGCAGCGCGCGGGCTGGTCGGGCTGCACGACTTCGCCGCGTACTGCAAGCCGCGGCCCGAGGCCACGACCATCCGCACGCTGCTGGAGTTCGACTGGCGGCGCGACGAGGGCGGCGTGCTCGTGGCGAACGTGAAGGCCGACGCGTTCTGCCACAGCATGGTGCGCGCGCTCGTGGGCGCGTGCGTCGCGGTGGGGGAGGGCAAGCTCGCCCCGGCCGACCTGCAGGTGCTGCGCGACGCACAGGAGCGCACGAGCGCGTTCAAGGTGCTCGAGGCGCGCGGGCTCACGCTCACCGAGGTCGGCTACCCGGCCGACGACCAGCTGGCCGCCCGCGCCGAGCGCACGCGCAACCGCCGCGACCGCGAATGACCCCTCCGCGAAACAGCATCGGCGCGCCGAGCCAGCGTGCAGACGCCGCTGTCTCGGAGCGCAATCGCTGTCTCACGGGATATCGAGTCAACCCGTGCCTCGCGCGGAGCCGGCACGCGTAGCGTGGACGCCGTGAAGGTGCTGTCATACAACCTGCGCAAGCATCGCGCGGCCACGGAGCTCGAGGAGCTCGAGGAACGGCACGAGCCCGATGTGCTGTGCCTGCAGGAGGCCGACGTCGCGGCGCTGCCCGAGCGCGTGGACGAGATGCGCCTGGCCGCCGCCACCGACCGCAACCGGCTGGGCCTCGCGGTGTACTACCGCGAGAACGCGTTCCGGCTGAAGGACACGGCGTCGCTGGGGCTCAAGAAGTCGCTGCACGACATGGTGCTGCGCCCCGCGCACGAGCGGGTGCTCGGCGTGCAGCTGCACGACATCGACGCCGGCCGCGAGGTGACGGTCGCGTCGTTCCACGCCGCGCCGCTCACGGCGCTGAACTCCCTGCGCCGCTCGCAGATCGGCTCGGCGCTCGAGGCGCTCGAGCGGCTGGGCCCCGGCACCCCCACGCTCATGGTGGGCGACTACAACTACCCCGTGTTCAAGGAGAACCTGGGCGAGCGGATGCGCCGGCGCGGCTACGACCTCACCCTCAGCGACTCGCGCACCTACATGCGCTACCGGTTCTTCCGCGGGCACTACGACTTCGTCACCTCGCGCGGTCTGTCCATCGAGGGCGTCGTCACGCTGCCGCAGGGATCGAGCGACCACCTGCCGATCCTCGTCACCGCCGAGTACCGCCGCGGGCACGGCGAGGCGCTCTGACCCGACCGCGGCGTCGACGGATCGCGACGCCGACCGGATTGCGAGGCCGCCGGATACCGACGGATCGCGACGCCGACCGGATCGCGAGGCCGCCGGATACCGACGGATCGCGATGCCGACCGGATCGCGACGCGTCCCGATCCGCGCTCAGGCGCCGCCCGAGCCGTCCCCCGACTCCGTGCCGGTGTCGGGCGGCGGCACGGGCTCCTCGGTGGGTTGCGACGGATCGGTCGGCTGCGGATCCGTCGGGGCGGGCGTCTCCGTGCCGGTACCGCCGCCCGTGTCGCCGCCGGTGTCGCCCCCGCCGGAGGAGGACGGCGGCGTGACGGGCGTGTACCCGATGCCGTCGTCCGCCGCCTCGAGCGCGGCCAGCCGCGCCTGCTCCTGCCGCAGCACGTCGACGGCGGCGATGAACTCGTCGAGCTCGACCAGGCCCTCGCCGCCCGCCGCGCGTGCCGCGAGCACGGCGTCGGCGGCGACGTCGAGGGCCTCGTGGAGGTACGCGGCCGGCAGCGGGTTGGCGTCGTGCTCGGCCTCGGCGACGCCGGCGAGCGTGCCGTAGGCCGTGTCGAGCGCGGCGAGGAGCGCGGCGTGGGCCCCGGCCAGCGCGTCGGATGAGGCATCGATCCCGTCGCGCGCCGCGGTGACGGCGGCGGCGCGCTCCTCGGTCGCGGCGATCTCCTCCTCGGCCTGCGCGATGCTCGCGGGCCGGTCGTCCGGCACCTCGAGGTCGGCGGGCAGCGCCACGGCGCCCGCGCGCCCGGCCTCGTCCGAGAGCCCGCCCGCCGCCGCGCGCACGGCGTCGATCTGCTCGGCCGGGAGCACGTCGACCGCGCGGTCCATCGCCTGCGTCACGCGCGTCGCCAGATCGGTCGCCGGGCCGACCGACGCCATCAGCTCGGCGTGCGCGCCCGTGAGGGAGGCGATCGCCGCCCGCAGGGCGCGGCGATCCTGCTCGAGGTCGTCCACGCGGCGATCCAGCGCCTCCTCGCGCGCCTCCGCGCTGGCGGCCGCGCGCTGCTGCACGGCCTGCACCGCCACGGCGGCTCCGCCGACGACGAGCACGACCGCGACGGTCGCGGCGATGAGCGCGATGCGCTGCGTGCGCCCGAGGCGGCGCCGCCTGGCCCGCACCGGAACCCGCACCTTCTCGACGACGGGCGTGTGCGCGAGGGCGTCGGGCGAGAGCGCGATCGTCGTGGTGCGTGGGCGGCCGACGGGCGCCTCACCCGCGTCGAAGCCGTCGAGCGAGATGGTGCGCGAGCGGGTCTCGCTCGCCTGGCGCGGCGCATCGCCGTCGAAGAGCGCGTCGAGGGGGCGCGTGGCCGAGGGGACGGTCGACGGACGCCGAGGCGTCCTCGCCGCCGGGCGTTCGCTCGTGTCCGTCATGTGCCCACCACCGTCACCCTCCGGACACAGAATACTGTCTGATCCGGTTCCACGCGCCCCGGGGGCCGAGCCGCTCCGGTCGACGCGGCGCTCACGCGGCCACGCGCGCGCTCACGAGGCCGCGCGCCGCAGCAGGTCGACCGCGCGTGCGACGGCGGGCGTGAGCTGTGCGGCGGACTCGCGGTAGACCTCGTCCGAGCGGCGGTACGGGTCGATCACGTCCTCGTCGTCGGGCGAGGGGGCGGGCGGCACCTCGCCGCGCGAGAAGCCGATCTCCTCCACCGCGAGCCGCATGCGCTCCTCGGGCGTGGCGCCCTCGCGCACGGCGGCCTCCATCTGCTCGGCCGGCACCGCCGCCGCGATGCGGGCGAACTCGCGCAGCGTGAACGTCTTCGCCGAGGCGCGCGGCACGAGCTCGACCACCGCGCGCCGGTGCTGCAGCGTCATGGCGAGGATCACGTCGGCCTCGCGGATCATGTCGGCGGTGAGCTGGCGGGCGACGTGGCGCTCGGGATCGGCCACGCCGAGCTCCCGCGCGATCGCCTGCGCGGGATCGGGCATCCGCTCGCCCACGACAGCGCCGACGCCGGCGCTCGAGACCGAGACGGGCGCCTCCGCGAGGCCCTGGGCGAGCAGCAGCTCGGCCAGCGGCGACCGGCAGACGTTGCCGGTGCACACGGTCAGGATCGACAGCGCCATGGCGGCCTACTTCTTCGCGCCCCGCAGCGCGGCGCTCTCGGCGCTGCGACGCTTCTCGAGCTCGCCGCTGTCGATGCCGTAGCCGCCGTAGCTGTAGTCGCCGTAGCCGTAGCTGTCGGGGCCCTTGGTCGGCAGCTTGGTGACGACCACGCCGAGCAGCTCGGCGCCGGCCGTCTCGAGGGTGCGCACGGCGCCGTGCAGCGCCTGCTTCTTCGTCTGCCCCGACGCGGCGGCGAGCACGACGCCGTCGGTCTTCTTGCTCACGACGGCCGCGTCGGTGACGAGGAGCAGCGGCGGCGCGTCGATGAGTACGTAGTCGAAGTGCTCGCGCAGCGCGCGCATGAGCTGATCCATCGCGGCCGATCCGAGCAGCTCGCTCGGGTTCGGCGGCACCTGGCCGGCGGGCAGCACGTACAGGCGCGTGCGCCCCCAGCGCTGCAGGGCGTCGACGAGCTCGACCCGGCCGATGAGCACGTCGGTGAGGCCCACGGCGCCCTCGATGCCCATGTAGGTGGCGAGCTTGGGCAGGCGCAGGTCGCCGTCGAGCAGCGCGACGCGCGCGCCGGTCTCGGCGAGGGCGATCGCGAGGTTGGCCGCCGTCGTCGACTTGCCCTCGGCGGGGCCGGCGCTCGAGACGACGAACGAGCGGGTGCCGCCCTCGCCGGCCTGCAGGAACTGCAGGTTCGTGCGCAGCGAGCGGAACGACTCGGCGCGGGGGTTCTTCGGATCGGCGTGCACGATGAGCGGGCGCTCGGACGCATCCGGATCGAACGCGATGCCGCCCAGCAGCGGCTTCTCGGTGATCTGCTCGATGTCGTGCGCCGAGTGGATGCGGGTGTCGAGCACGACGCGGAGCACGGCGATCCCGACGCCCAGGGCGAGGCCCAGCAGGGCACCGAGGGCGAGGTTCAGCGGCGTGCGCGGGCTGACCGGGGTCGTCGGCGCGGCGGCCGGCTGCACGGTCGTGATCTGGATGGGGCTGGCCCCGTCGGCGGCGGGCGACTCGAGCTCGTCCTGCACCACGTCGGTGAAGCTCGTTCCCACCGCGTTCGCGATGTCGGCGGCGAGCTGCGGATCGCGATCGCTCACGGTGATGTCGATGAGGACGGTGTTCAGCGGCGACGTCGCCGAGATCTTGCCCGACAGCTGCCGCGCGGTGAGGTCGAGACCGAGGTCGTCGACCACCGGCTCGAGCACGATGGCGGTGTCGACGATGTCGACGTAGCTGGCGACGATCTGCCGCGCGAAGGTCGTGCCCTGCACCAGGTCGCCCGTCGCGGCGTTCTCGCTCGTGCGCACCGACACGTACAGCTGCGTGCTGGTCTGGTACGTGGGCGGCGTGAGGAACGAGGCCAGCGCGCCCGCGCCGACGCCGACCAGGGTCGTCACCAGAATGAGGATCCAGTTCTTGTGCAGGATCCGAATGTAGTCGTGAAGCGTCATCTCGCTCTCCTGACGGCCAGCGGGGGTGCGTGCCGTCGTCGCGTCCCGTCGGGACGGATTGCAGTTCTTCTCAGGCTAGGGGGTGTCCGGGGCAGAACCGGGCAGCGGGCGGCTCGCGCCGTCCGCACGGCACCCTATCGGGTGGGCGCGGCGCAGACCCGGTAGGTCGGCCCGTCCACGAGCACCTCCGTGGCGCACGGCCGCTCGGCCAGCCGGGGCACGTCGGCCATGTCGGGTGCGTCCCACAGCCCCACGTGCGTGCCCGCGAGCACGACGATGCTCACCGGTCCGCCCCACGGCTCGGCGGCGAGCCAGCGGGTGCCGGTGGCCTCGGCCCACTCGGCGATCGGCGCGGCGTCGGCGCGCTGGTGGGCGAGGGTCTGCGGCCGGGTGGGTGCGGCCACGGCGGCGACGGACCCGACCGCCGCGAACGCCGCGACGACGGCGACGAGCGCGCTGACCCCGATGAGTCGGGGCTGCGCGCCGGCGCGCTCGCGGGCGTCGCGCGTCTCGTGCAGCGCGCGCGCCGCCCAGACGGCGAGCGCGACGAGCAGCGGGGCGAAGGCGTACACGCCCACGGCGGGGTGCCGCACCCACAGCGGCGTGTGCGTGGCCGTGGACCACCAGCCGACGTAGGCGAGCAGGCCCACCACGGCGGCCGACAGCACGGCGAGGACGAGGGGCGGCAGGCCACCCTCGGCCCGGCGCGCGGTCCACGCCGCCCACGCGATGAGCGCGATCAGCGCCGCGGCGGCGGGCAGCAGCAGCCAGCTGGGCACGAACCACGACTCGGCGAGGGTGGCGAGCTTCTCGAGCGGCGTCGTCGCAGCCGTCTGGCCGTTGCTCAGCACGAACCACTTGAGCGTGCGCAGATGGTCGAGGAACCCCGGCACGCCGAGCTGCAGCAGCGCCGCGAGCTCGAACAGCGCCGTGGGCGCACCCGCGAGCAGCAGCGGCAGCCACGCGCGCCGGGCGGTGGTGCCGAGGCGCCGCCAGCCGCGGCCCGGGGCGAGCGCCCACAGCGCCACGGCGAAGGCCGGCAGCGCGAGCAGCGCGATGAGCTTGGTCTGGATCGCCAGGCCGACGAGCAGTCCCGAGAGCCAGCGCCGGCGCGGCAGCACGACGAGCGCCCACACGAGCAGCGCGGCGGCGGGGATCTCTCCCAGGATGTCGGCGGGGCCCTGGATCGGGGAGTCCCCGCGGGTGGGATCGAACACCAGCGGCGCGGCGACGGCGGCGAGCCCTGCCCACCGCCCCGCGAGGCGCCGGCCGAGGATCCACAGCCCGGCGAGCAGCAGCCCCCAGTACAGCAGCGGCACGAGGCGCGCGCCGATGACGGGGTCGGCGCCGGTCGCCAGCACGGCCGCGATGGGCAGCAGCACGGTCGGGCCGGTGGAGATGCGCGGATCGAACGGCGTGAGCTCCGATCCCGAGAGCGTGCCGTCGCTCGTGTAGCCCAGGCCGGCCAGCAGGTTGAGCGGCACCGTGAGGTTGAACGCCTCGTCCTCCCACACCCGGTTCACCACGAGGCTCTGCCACGCGACGAGCACGTGGCACACGGCCAGAGCGGCCGCGAGGATCCAGAACGCGATCGCGCGCAGCCGCGCGGCCGCGTCGCCCCGAACCCTGTCGCCCCGAACCCTGTCGCCCCGAACCCTGTCGCCCCGAACCCTGTCGCCCCGGCCCGCGTCGGCCGTGTCGCCCTGCGCCGTCATCGCGGTGCGGCCTCCCGGTCGAGGCGCACGGCGCGCATCGGGGCGCCGGGGCGCAGCGACTGCGCCCACACCTCGCGCGCGGCGCTCGCCGCGAAGCGGCGCAGCCGCTTGGGCGGCAGCGACAGCCGCTGCCGGGCGCCCCACATGGTGCCGGTGTCGGACGCGCCGCGGCGGGGGATGCTGCGCACCCGCACGTAGCGCACGGCGAAGCCCCCGCGCGCCTCGGCGAGCGAGAAGTGCACGTGGGGCACCGCCGCGTGCGGCGGGACGGCGTCGACCAGCGCGGCCAGGGCGCGCGGGCGGTAGGCGCGCAGCGGCGTGTTGACGTCGGGGATCCGCCGCCCCGCCGCCACGGCGATGAGCGTGCCGAGCCCGGCGGTGAGCGCCTTGCGGTACCAGGGGTCGGTGCGCCCGCCGCGCACGCCGTGCACGACGTCGGCGCCCTCGGCCTCGAGCGCCCGGATGAGCCGCGGGAAGTCCTCGCCCAGGAACTGCCCGTCGCCGTCGACGTGCACGATCACGTCGGGCTCGAGATCCAGGCCCGCGCGGTAGGCGGCCAGGGCCGTGGGGCCGTGCCCGCGGTTGGCCGGCTGCGTGAGCACCCGCACGTCGTCGAGGCCGTCCAGCGATGTCGCCGTGGCGTCGGTGGAGACGTCGTCGGCCACCACGAAGCTCACGCGGCGCGCGAGCGGGGCGACGTGCTCGCGGATCTCATCGACGAACTGCCGGATGCCCTCGGCCTCGTTGTACGCGGGCATCACGACGGCGAGGTGGTCAACGGGCACTGTGGCGTTCCTCACTGCGGATCGGTCGTGGCGGGCCGAGCGCCTCGCGGCAAGTAGCCTAGTCGGCGGCATGGAACAGCGAACCCGACTTCGCCGGCTCGTCTCTCTCGGCGGTCGGTTCCTCGTGGTGGGCGGCATCAGCACGCTCATCGAGATCGGCATCTTCAACCTGCTCGTGTACCAGGTGGGCTGGCACGTGGTGTGGGCGAAGGTCGTCGCCTCGCTCATCGCGCTCGTCAACGCCTACGTGGGCAACCGCGAGTGGACGTTCGGGCACCGCGACCGGCGCGGCAGGGCCAACGAGCTGGTCCTCTTCCTGCTCGCCAACGGCGTGTGCACCGTGCTGGGCGTGGCGCTCGTGTGGCTCGGCGTCGAGGCCGCGCAGGTCGTGCTCGCGCGCGAGCCCGGCGTGGTCGTCGTCAACCTCGTCAACCTCGTGAGCATCGCGGTCGTCGTGCTCGTGCGCTTCGTCTTCTACCACCGCGTGGTGTTCCGCGCGCCGCGGCGCCCGGCCGCCCCGAGTACCGCCGGGGACGACGGCTCACCGAGCGGGGGAAACTGACCGTTTCCCTGGCTGTGGGATACTGTGCCCGCAGCTATGGGGGGATTCGGTGGTCGGAGTGAACGGATGAGGCGCGAGGACGCGCCGGCAGACGGGAGAGACGAGGTCGTCATGGCGGAGTCCGCGCGCATCGCGCAGCGGCGCCGTCGCGTCGCCGCGTCGGTCGTCGACGCCGGTGCCTGGCTCGTCGGAATCGTCCTGGCCGTCGCGCTGCGCTTCGAGTTCCAGATGTCGCCCCGCGCGTGGCTGGCCACCGTGCTGCTCGGCGTGCTCGCGGGCATCCTGCAGATGCTCGTCGGGTACGCCACGGCGCTGTATCGCGGCCGCCACACGTACGGATCGTTCGACGAGGTGCGGCTGCTGGCCGCCTCGGTGCTGGCCGAGACCCTCGTCCTGCTGCTGCTCACGCTCGCGTTCGGGGCGCTGGTGGGCGTGCCGCGCGCGACGCCGCTGCTGGGCGCGCCCATCGCGCTGCTGCTGATGTTCGGCGTGCGCTACCTCGCGCGCCTGTACCTCGAGACCCGGCGCCGCCCGCTCGCCGACGCGGAGCCGACCCTGATCGTCGGGGCCGGGTTCATCGCCGACAAGCTGCTCAGCATGGTCAACACCGACCCGACCTCCCCGATCCGCGTCGTGGGGCTGCTCGACGACGATCCCGCGAAGAAGAACCTGCGGCTGCGCGGCGTGCCCGTGATCGGCCGCACGCGCGACATCGTGCACGCCGCGCGCATCACCGGCGCGACCACCGTCGCGATCGCGATCGGGCAGGCCGACAGCACCATGCTGCGCGAGCTCAACGACCTGGCCGAGCAGGCGGGCCTGCGCGTGGTCGTGACCCCGCCGCTGAACAAGATGATCTCCGGCGAGGAGTCGCCCTCCGACATCCGCGACATCAGCATCGAGGACCTCATCGGCCGCCACCCGGTCGACACCAACGTCGAGCTGATCGCCGGCTACGTCACCGGCAAGCGCGTGCTCGTGACCGGCGCCGGCGGGTCGATCGGATCGGAGCTGTGCCGGCAGCTGGCCAAGTTCGGCCCGAGCGAGCTGATGATGCTCGACCGCGACGAGACGGGCCTGCAGCTGGCGCAGCTCGGAACCACCGGGCACGGCCTGCTCCACACGCGCGAGGTCATCCTCGCCGACATCCGCGACGCCGAGGTGCTGCACGGGATCTTCGACGACCGCCGGCCCGAGGTGGTCTTCCACGCCGCGGCGCTGAAGCACCTGCCGATGCTCGAGCAGTACCCGGACGAGGCGTGGAAGACCAACGTGATGGGCACGCTCAACGTCATCAACGCCTCGCGCCGGGTGGGGGTGACGACCTTCGTCAACATCTCGACCGACAAGGCGGCCAACCCCACGAGCGTGCTGGGGCACTCCAAGCGCGTGGCCGAGAAGCTCACGGCCTGGGCGGGCGAGGAATCGGGCATGCGCTACCTCTCGGTGCGCTTCGGCAACGTCATCGGCAGCCGCGGATCGATGCTGCCCACGTTCCAGCAGCTGATCCGCGAGGGCAAGCCGCTCACCGTCACGCACCCCGAGGCGACGCGCTACTTCATGACGATCCCGGAGGCGTGCCAGCTCGTCATCCAGGCCGGTGCGATCGGCCGCGCCGGCGAGGTGCTGATCCTCGACATGGGCGAGCCGGTGTCGATCCTCGAGGTGGCCGAGCGCATGATCGCGATGTCGGGCAAGAACATCGAGATCGTCTTCACGGGCCTGCGCCCGGGCGAGAAACTGCACGAGGAGCTCGTGGGCGCCAGGGAGAACCTGGAGCGGCCGTTCCACCCCAAGGTGGCGCACACGCGGGCCGACGTGATCACGCCCGAGCGGCTCGACTACCAGGGATGGATGGACCGGATGTTCGCGGAGCCGAGGATCAACGACACGGCGATCGTGGCGCTGTCCGCGGAGGTCGACCGGTGAGCGGGCGCATCTACATGTCGTCTCCCGACGTCACGCAGCTCGAGGAGGACGCCGTCGTCGCCGCCATGCGGTCGGGCTGGATCGCGCCGCTGGGGCCGGACGTCGACGCCTTCGAGCGCGAGCTGGCGCAGCGCCTCGGGGCGGCGCACGCGGTGGCCCTCAGCTCGGGCACCGCCGCGCTGCACCTGGCACTGCTCACGCTTGGCGTGGGCCGCGGCGACGTCGTGGTGACCTCGACGATGACCTTCGCCGCCACGGCCAACGCCATCGTCTACACCGGCGCCGAGCCGTACTTCGTCGACGCCGACCCGGTGACAGGCAACATGGACCCGGCGCTGCTGCGCGAGGCGCTGACCGCGCTGCGCGACGCGGGCGAACGCGTCGCGGCCGTCGTGCCCGTCGACCTGCTGGGCAAGGCCGTCGACTACACGCGCATCCTCGCGGTGGCCGGGGAGTTCGGCGTGCCCGTCGTCGCCGACGCGGCCGAGTCGCTCGGCGCGACGCACCGAGGACGCCCGGCCGGCAGCTTCGGCCGGGCCTCGATCGTGTCGTTCAACGGCAACAAGATCATGACCACGTCGGGCGGCGGCATGCTGCTCACCGACGACGCCGACCTCGCGCAGCGGGTGCGCTACCTCGCCACGCAGGCGCGCCAGCCGGTGGTGCACTACGAGCACACCGACATCGGCTACAACTACCGCATGAGCAACCTGCTGGCCGCCCTGGGCCGCGCCCAGCTCAGCCGGCTGGACGAGATGATCGCCCGCCGCCGCGAGATGCGCGAGCTCTACAAGCAGCTGTTCGCGCCGGTCGACGGCGTCGAGGTCTTCGGCGCCGCCGGCGACGACGAGGACAACGTGTGGCTCACGTCGATCCTCGTCGACTCCGCGGTGACCGGCTGGGAGCCGGCGCAGCTCGCGGCCGCGCTCGCCGAGGACGACATCGAGAGCCGCCCGCTGTGGAAGCCGATGCACCTGCAGCCTGTGTTCGCCGGCGCACGCGGCATCATCACGGGAGCGTCCGAGTCGCTCTTCACGCGCGGCCTCACCCTGCCGAGCGGCTCGGCGCTGACCCAGGCGCAGCGCGAACGCGTGGTCGCCGGGATCAACAGCTTTCTGGAGCGCGCATGATGGCTGAGTTCTCGGTCCTGGACGCCGATGTTCCGCATGATCGAGATGAATGGATCGCGACCTGGAACCAGTGGCCCTCGCGTGAGGTCAGTGCCCACCCCGGCTACCTCGAGCTCTTCCGCCGCGATGGCGAGCGAGCGCTCGCAGCCGTTCTGCGCGACGAATCTGGAGGGCATGTCCTCTACCCATTCCTTCTTCGTCCGGTCCCCAGCGACCTCGGGCTCCCAGGGTTCAACGACATTACGAGTGCGTACGGCTATGGTGGGCCAGCCTACTGGGGCACCGATTCGCGACAGAATACCGCGGTGGAGTTCTGGCCGTTGTTCGATGAGTGGGCCGCTTCGCACGACGTCGTGAGCGAGTTCATTCGGTTTGGCCTATTCGGGGCGCCGCATATCGGATACCCCGGGCGAGTCGTCGAGCGCCAGCCAAACGTGATCGTGCCGATCGACGCGGACGACGATGTGCTCTGGTCCCGATTTGAACACAAGGTCCGCAAGAACGTGAAGCGCGCGCGCTCGTCCGGCGTTGAGGTCGTGGTGGATACCGAGGGTGAGAGGATCGGCGAGTTCCTCGAGGTTTACCAGTCGACAATGGACCGACGCGATGCGGCGGAACGCTATTACTTCGAGCGTCGCTTCTTCAATCGCATCCACGCGGAGCTGAGTGGGCAGTTCGCATATTTCCACGCATATCGTGAGGGGCGCGTGATCTCGACCGAACTTGTGTTGCTCTCGGAGGAGGCGGCGTACTCGTACTTGGGCGGTACAGAAGCCGACTCTTTCCCGTTTCGGCCTAACGATCTACTGAAGTACGAGATCATGCGCTGGACCCGGGACCAGGGGAAGCGCGCCTTTGTGCTCGGTGGTGGTGTGACGGCGGGCGATGGGATCGAACGGTACAAAAGAGCATTCGCGCCGGGTCACTCGACGGCGTTTCAGACCGGCGAGCGCGTTCTGCTCGGCGAAGTGTATGAGAGTCTCATCGAGAGGCGTCGCGGGAATACGGATGTTCCTGAGAATTTCTTCCCGGGGTACCGAGCGTGATGACAGACGAGACCGAGACGCCGATCACCGCGAGGCGGAATCGAAGGGTGCTGCTGGTCACCCAGTGGTTTGACCCGGAGCCGACGTTCAAGGGACTCATGTTCGCGAAGGCATTGCGCGACCGCGGGTATGACGTCCAGGTATTGACGGGTTTCCCCAACTATCCTGGGGGGCGCGTTTACGACGGGTACCGGATCAGGGCCTTCCAGCGAGACGTCATCGACGGCATCCCCGTGATGCGCGTTCCGTTGTATCCAAGCCACGATGGATCGGGCGTGCGCCGCGCGCTCAATTACCTAAGCTACGCCATTGCCGCTTCCATCGCGGCGCTCGTTATCCGGCGACCGGCCGTTGCGTATGTGTACCACCCGCCCGCAACGGTAGGTTTGGTCGCACTGGTGCTCAAGTACTTGCGCGGAGTTCCCTTCGTATACGACGTGCAGGACCTCTGGCCCGACACTCTCGGCGCGACCGGCATGGTGAACGGGACCCGCCTCCTCGGTGCGGTGGGGCGCTACATGAAGGCGATCTATCGAGCCGCCTCGCATGTCGTCGTGCTCTCACCGGGATTCAAACAGGCGCTGATGGCACGCGGCGTGCCCGAGGCGAGGATCGAGATGATCCCGAACTGGACTTACGAACCAGTTCGTGTCTCGAGGCCAGCGGAAGATGAGCCAAGCAGCGAGTTTGTCGTCGTGTATGCGGGTAACGTCGGCGCCGCCCAGAACCTGGAGGTGGTCGTCGAAGCTGCGGCGAGACTCGCCGATGAACCTGTCAGGTTCGACATCGTCGGCGACGGTCTGCGGCTCGGCGGCTTGCGGGATAAAGCAGAGCGCGCGGGCCTGACGAACGTCCGTTTCGTTGACAGAAGACCCGCGGCAGAAATGGACGAGATATTCGACCAAGCAGACGCGCTACTCGTCCACCTGCGAGACGAGCCGCTGTTCGCCATCACGATTCCCTCCAAGACTCAGGCCTACCTGCGGGCCGGCCGTCCGATCCTCATGGGAGTTCGCGGCGACGCGGCAGATCTCATCGAGCAGGCGGGTGCCGGCATCGTGTTCCCGCCAGAGGATGCAGCCGGTCTGGCCGCATCCGTGCGGCGGCTCGTGTCGACTCCCGTTGCGCAGCGTGAGGCGATGGGAGCGCGCGGCCGGTCCTTCTACGAAGAACAGCTCTCACTCGATGTGGGCGCCGCACGGTTCGACGTGGTTCTCAGGGAAGCGGCGGCTCAGCGCCCTCGATACCAGTTCGTGAAGCGCGTTATCGACATCGTCGGCGCGGGGATCGGTCTGGTGATTGCGGCCGTGCCTATGGCGGTCCTGGCCGCGCTGGTTCGCTGGCGTATCGGCAGTCCTGTGCTGTTCCTTCACGAACGTCCCGGTCGTGACGCGGTCCCCTTCAGGATGGTGAAGTTCCGCACGATGACCAATGCAACCGACGCGGACGGCAACCTGCTGCCCGACGGCGACCGGCTGACCCGCTTTGGACGCTTCCTCAGGTCCACCAGTCTGGACGAGCTTCCGGAACTGTGGAATGTGCTGAGGGGGGAGATGTCTTTCGTCGGGCCACGTCCGCTGTTGATGCGCTACACGAAGTTCTTCACGCGCCGCGAGCGGCTCAGACTTCGCGTACGTCCGGGGATCACCGGTTGGGCGCAGGTGAACGGACGTAACACCGCCACCTGGGACTCCCGCCTGGCCAACGATGTCTGGTACGTGGAGAACCAGTCGCTGGGGCTCGACCTGAGGATTCTGCTGAAGACCCTCTCGCGTGTCGTGCGTTCTGAAGGAGTGGTTGTTGATCCCGAGTCGATCATGCTCAACCTTGATGACGAACGAGCGGACACGAATGAGATGACCCGGTGAGCGTCGATTCCGAGATTCGCCCGCTCGTCGAAGCGGACCTCGACGGCGTCGTGAACCTGGTGCGGTCGTCGTTCAGTACGGCACTGTTGCCCTACATGATCTACGGACAAGGCGGCGTTCATCGCTTCCTGAGACATGCACTTCTCCGTGAGCGCGTCGTGCCGACGCGTGAGGCATTGGTGGCCGTCTCTCCGGACCATCAAGGGGTGGTGGGGTATGCGGAGTTCGACGTGCGACGCGAAGCCGTGCCCCACCTCGCCTACATCTGCGTCGCGCCGTCTGAGCGCGGCCGAGGACTTGCTTCGCGCCTGATCAAACGATTCGTCGATTCGAAGCCAGCCGCTCGAGCGATGACTCTGGACGTCTTCGCGGACAACAAATCCGCCCGGAGCCTCTATGAGCGCTTGGGATTCCGCGTGGTTGGACACTCGGAATGGAACGTGCGCTCGCTGCCACCGGCGTCTGATGCGCTGCTCGAGGTAGAGGATCTCCCACAGAGTCTCGCCGTTCACGAAGCGTTCGGATTCTCGATGCTGAATGTGGTCCACGAGGGACACCTCGTTCCGCTTGGCCGTCTCGGCGACACACGCGTCCGAGTGCCGTCGGAAGAAGCGTTCGCGAACGATGCGTTCTTGGCCGCCGTTCGCAACGCTTTTCCGGGCACCGAATCGGTGCTCCTTATTTCAGCGAAGGACGTGAACGGCGCTCTTCGTAAGGGAACCTGGACTAGGTTGGCGGACAGTGTCAAGATGCAGAGTCCGCTCAACGAAAGTTGGAGGTAGGACGCGTGGAGACAGTGATCGCTAAGGGCGCCACGGATTCCGACGTTGCTCGGACGCCCGCCTTCTTCTACGAGTCGGCACGCGCGGGCATGCGCGACCTTCTCATGCGCGGGCCCGAGCCCGCTTCGGGTCGGGGCGGAGTGCTTCTGCCGGCCTACATCGGGTGGTCGGCGCGCGAGGGAAGCGGAGTATTCGACCCGGTCCACGAGTCCGGTCGACGCTACGGGTTCTATCGTCTCACGGGCGATCTCTCGGCCGACTTGGCCGATGTGGAGCGCCAGCTGGCGAGCGGCGAGTACCAGTACCTGGTGGTCATCCATTATTTCGGTCGGCTCGAGCGGCGGATGGCCGATCTGAGGAAGATCGCCGATGCAGCGGGGGTCATACTCGTCGACGATCTCGCACACGGTTTCTTCAGCGCCATGCGGTCGGTCGAAGAGTGGTCGCCTTCCCACGTGGCCATGTACTCGCTCCACAAGCAGTTCGCCGTGCCGTGTGGGGGAATGGTGATCTATCGCCGAAGCGATTTGATTGCTGGCCAGAAGAGCACGCATAGTGATTTGGCGGGCGAAGTGCTTTCGTATGATTGGCATGAGATCGGACGTCGACGCCGCACCAATTTCGAAGAGATATCCGCCGCACTGGCGCCCGAAGCGCCGGGCCTCGGCGTGAGACTGATGTGGCCAGAACTGCATCCTCTCGATGTTCCCCAAACGATGCCAGTTCTGCTCGACACCGCGGACCGCGACCGAGTGTATGCGGAAATGAATGAGCACGGGTTCGGAATGGTGAGCCTCTACCACACTCTTATTCCAGAGCTGCGTGGATTTGACGAGAGAAGCGACCGCATTGCGAAGACGATCATCAACTTCCCCGTCCACCAGGACGTCGACACCGCCCGGATCGGCGCCATGGTAGAGCGATTTGTGACCGCCGTCAGACGAAACTCAGGAGGAGACGCATGACCACATCCTATGCCGGGAGAAAGATCCTGGTCACGGGAGGAACGGGATCCTTCGGCCACACCGTCGCCAAGAAGCTGCTTGAACGAGATGTCGCCGAGATCCGAATCTTCAGCCGAGACGAGGCGAAGCAGGATCTCATGCGACACGAGATAAGAGATGCGCGTCTTCGGTTCTATGTCGGAGATGTGCGGGATTACGACAGCGTCGAGCGTGCGAGTCGCGACGTGGACTACATCTTCCACGCAGCCGCGCTCAAGCAGGTCCCGTCGTGCGAGTTCTTCCCCATGGAGGCGGTGCGGACGAACGTCCACGGGAGCGAAAACGTGGTGCGCGCGGCTGACCGGAACGGCGTGCGCTCGGTCGTCGCGTTGAGCACAGACAAGGCGGTGTACCCCGTCAACGCGATGGGCATGTCCAAGGCGCTCATGGAGAAGGTCGTGCAGTCATATGGCCTGAACAACCCGAACACCGACACGACCGTGTCGCTCGTGCGCTACGGCAACGTGATGTACTCGCGCGGTTCGGTGATCCCGCTGTTCATCAATCAGCTCAAGGCGGGGCGCAACATCACCGTGACGAACCCCGGCATGACGCGGTTCATGATGTCTCTGGCGCATTCGGTGGACCTCGTGGAGTTCGCGTTCCAGAACGCGCAGCAGGGTGATCTGTTCGTGCGCAAGGCGAAGGCCACGTCGATCGGCACGCTGGCGCAGGCCGTGCTCAACCTTTTCCGCTCCGACGCAGAGATAGAAGTCATCGGTACCCGCCACGCCGAGAAGCTGTCGGAGGCGCTGGCCACGCGAGAGGAACTCTCTCGAGCCCGCGACATGGGCGACTACTTCCGGGTGGTTGCCGACAAGCGTGACTTGAACTACAGCGTCTACTTCGAAGAGGGCGATACCGCTCAGGGCCGCTACGAGGACTACGACTCCCACACCGTGGAGCAGATGTCTGTGGGCGAGGTCGAGGAGCTGCTGCTCACGCTGCCGGAGGTACGGATGGAGCTGCGGCAGGCGGGGCTTCCCGAGACGGCCGAGTCGACCGCATGAGCCGCTTCGCGGTCACCGGAGCCCGGGGGTTCCTGGGGTGGCATCTCCGGTCGGCCCTGCAGGAAAAGGGAGTCTCGACCGACATGGTCCCGATGGGAGAGGCGTTCGACTTGGCGGCGGCAACCCACGCTGTCGATGGGGCGGCGCGCGTCATTCACCTCGCTGGCGTCAACCGCGCCGCCGAGGAGGAGATCGCGTCCGGCAATCTCGGCTTCGCCGAGCAGCTGGCCGCGGCGCTGCGCGCAGCCTCGACGCCGCCGCCGGTCGTCGTCTATGCGAACTCCACGCAGGCGGGCAACGGCAGCGTCTACGGCGAGGCGAAGGCCGAGGCGGCGACGATTCTGGCGGCGGCAGCGCACGACGTCGGCGCTGAGTTCGTCGATGTACGACTGCCGAATCTCTTCGGTGAGCACGGCCGGCCGTTCTACAACGCTGTGACGGCGACCTTCAGCCACCTGATCGCCGCAGGCGAGAGCCCGGTCGTGGAGAACGACAAAGAGCTCACCCTGCTGCACGCGCAGAACGCCGCGGATGTGCTCGCTGGTTTCGCCCCGCTCGAATCGCTCGCGGTCCGGGCTCGCGTCGAGACCGTGTCGGGTCTGCTCGGGCGCTTGAAGGGGTACGACGCCGTCTACCGTCGAGGCGAGATCCCGGATGTCGCTGACGCGTTCGACCGGGACCTGTTCAATACCTACCGGTCCTACACGTTCCCGGCGCGCGCTCCTCTTCCGCTCACGCGCCATGCCGACGCCCGCGGATCGTTCTTCGAGATCATCCGATCGCATGGCGGCCCCGGCCAGTCGTCGTTCTCGACAACGGTGCCCGGGGTGACGCGAGGCGACCACTTCCACCGACGCAAGATCGAGCGTTTCACCGTCCTGCAGGGGCGGGCACGGATCTCGCTGCGGCGTCTGTACTCTGAAGAGATCTTCTCCTTCGAGGTGTCGGGAGATGCGCCTGGCGCGATCGACATGCCCACGATGTGGGCGCACAACATCACGAACATCGGTGATGACGTGCTCTACACCTCGTTCTGGACGAACGACATCTTCGACCCCGAGAACCCCGACACGATTGCCGAGGTGGTGTGACATGCGCGACAAGCTCAAGGTGATGACGGTCGTCGGCACCCGTCCTGAGATCATCCGCCTGTCCGCCACGATCAAGCTGCTCGATGAGCACACCGAGCAGATCCTGGTGCACACGGGGCAGAACTACGACTACGAGCTCAACGAGGTCTTCTTCGAAGATCTGGGACTTCGCCGGCCCGACCATTTCCTCAACGCCGACACCTCCTCGCTGGGAGCCGCCCTGGGATCGATCCTCGCGAAGACCGAGGAAGTGATCGTCAAGGAGCGGCCGGACGCCTTCCTGGTGCTCGGCGACACCAACAGCTGCATCTCCGCTGTCATCGCCAAGCGTATGAAGATCCCGGTGTTCCACATGGAGGCGGGCAACCGCTCGTTCGATGAGAACGTGCCCGAGGAGACGAACCGGCGGCTCGTGGACCACGTGTCGGACTACAACCTCGTCTACACCGAGCACGCACGCCGCAACCTGCTTGCGGAGGGCATCCATCCCTCGCGCATCCTGCTCACCGGGTCGCCGATGCGCGAGGTGCTGGAGCAGAATCGCGCGCAGATCGACGCGAGCGACGTGCTGGCCCGCCAGGGGCTCGAGCCGCAGGGCTACTTCCTCGTCAGCCTGCATCGCGAGGAGAACGTCGACAACCCCGACCGGCTGCGACAGGCGATCGAGTCCCTGCAAGCGCTGCGTTCGGAGTACGGGCTGCCGGTGCTGGTATCGACGCATCCGCGTACGCGGCGACGGCTCGAGGCGCTGGACGAGGCCGCGAAGGAGGGTATCGTCTTCCACCCGCCGTTCGGGTTCCACGACTACATCAAGCTTCAGCTCGAGGCGAAGCTCGTGCTTTCGGACAGCGGCACGATCAGCGAGGAGTCGTCGATCCTCGGATTCCCGGCGGTGACGCTGCGTGACTTCATCGAGCGACCCGAGGCGCTGGACACCGCTGTCATGCTCACGGCCGGGCTTGGTATCGAGTCGTTGAAGAGCGGGGTGAGAGCTGCTCTCGCTCGGACACCGGACTCGATCCCGAGCGAGTATGCGGTCCGGGATACCTCGTATCGGGTGGCTTCCTTTCTGCTCGGTACTGTCCATTCGCATCGCCGGAGGTTAGGGTATTTGAATGTCTGAGGCTCGCGCTCTCGGATTCGGACACGATCACAGACTGCCTTGAGCACCACCGATTTCCCCGATCGATCGCCGCGCCGACCAGCGTTTCGCGCGCTGCTCCAGCCTGTGGGCTCCGTCATCGCGGCGGTGATCGCGCTGGGCGTGCTGGTGGTTGCCACGAATCAGGGGCAGTTCGCGAGCATTACCTCATTCGCGGCCGGCGCTGGAGTAGCAGCGCTGACATCCGTGCTCGTCGGCGGTGGAACGACGTTTGCCTATATGACGGGCGGCGTCGAACAGCAGCATGCAGTCCGGGTAGTTCGCGCGCTGGTCGTGCTCCCCGCGGTCGTCCTCGCGAGTGGCGCAGCGGCTGGGCTATACGCCGGACTAGGCGCGCTGCATCTGCTTGGCGTGCTAGCCGGAGGGCTGTCCACGTTGGCGAGCGTGGGCGCAGAGCTTGACGCAGCATACTTGCGGCGCCACTTGCGCACCTGGCACCTGCTGGCGGCGGACATCGCGGGGCGTCTCATGTCTCTCGTCATTGTTGTGGGTGGGGTCGATTTCGCGTACGCGATGGCGGGAGGCGCAATTCTGCGGGCCGGGATGCTGTACTTCGCGGCGCGTAACGACCCGGCGCGCCCCGGGCCAAAGCTCCTTCATAAGAAGGTCCTCACTCTTGCGTACGAGACCAAACTGACAAGCACATCGATCTTGTACTCGGCATGCGACCGGCTCGGGTCGCTTATTGGTCCTCTCGTCGCTCCCATTCCGGTTGCGGGAGGATTTCAAGCCGTCCTGAGCTCTCAGCAGAACGCTTCTGGAGCGTTAGTCAGCGGGCTGCAGACCACTCTCGCGGTGCGTGCGCAGCACCGGCTCAACCTAAAGTGGGCGAGTCGTGTGGACGCGTTGCTTCTGGCTGCTGCCCTGTTCGCCGCCGTGGTGATGGTGGTGTGGCGAGAGCCGTTGACCAGTTTCCTAGGCCTGGCGGCGATGTCCCGGCCGGAGGCGTACTGGGTAGCATTGGCTGCGTTGATCCCGGCCGCTGTGGCGTCCAGGATGTTCGAGTTCCAGTTCATGGCGGCCGGCCAGACAAAGCACGCAATGCTGTCGCGCACCGCGGCGACTGCGGTCGGGATTGTTGGGGGCATCGTTGCGCTGGCGAATGGTTCGATCGAGGTACTGGCTTGGGGTCTTCTCGGGGCCGAGGTCACGAGTGTGCTGACGTCAGCATCGGCGCGGCTACTCGAGCGTAGGAGGGCGGACTGCAATGCCTGATGGACCACTCGTGATCTGGGTCAACTCGCCGCCGTTCGTCGAGAAGGGCGCCTTCGCGTATCTCGAATCCCACTGGCCCACCGGCGTGCGCTATGCGGTCCTGGGCTCCCTGCGCCAGGAACGAGTCGCAATGGGATGGAACACGCCGGCGGACGATGATGCCCGCCACGTGTGGTTCCGAGGCGAGCGGGTGATCGCGGAGTTCGCTGACGAGATCATCCGCGCGACACCTAACGCGATGCACTTGGTCGCGGGCCTCTCGAGCTCGACTGGGCGAGCGCTGGAGCGTGTGGTGCGCGCGGTCCCGCCTGAGCGTGTCGCTGTGTTCACGGAGCGTCCAGGCGCCTACGGGCCTCTCCTGAAACGGACTGCTGGACGGTTCTTTGTCCCGCTCAAGTACTGGTGGCTCGTTCGGCGGTACAGGCGACGCGTCGGTCTGCTATTGCCGTTGGGAAAGCGCGGCGTGCTGTCCTTTGCTCGCTACGGCTGGCCGGAACGGGCGATGGCCCCCTTCATGTACGTGCCGGTTGCGAGAGGACGTCCAGCGAGGCCCCCGCATGGGGGCGGACGACCGGTTCGGTTCCTGTACGTCGGCCGTTTGTCGCGCTACACCAAGGGGACGGATATCCTCATGGACGCCACTAGGCGACTGCGCGGAGACTGGCATCTCACGCTCGTCGGCGGGCACGGCGATCTGGTGTCTGCTGTGAACGAATGGGCGCGACGGCAGGAGCGGGTGGACGCGCCCGGATCTGCCAGTCCTGACGAGGTATGGTCTGCGATCGTGCAACACGACGTCGTGGTCGTGCCGAGCCGCTTCGATGGCTGGAACGTGGTCGTCAACGAGGCACTGTCGGCGGGGAGGGGTGTCATAGCGACGGACGAAGCCGTAAGCCATGAACTGGTTGAAGCCAGCGGCGCGGGCGAAGTCGTCGCAGGGCGCTCCGCGCGGGCGTTAGCGCGCGCAATGCAACGTGTGATCGACCGTCCGCAGGCCGTCGAGACATGGAGCGAACGGGCGGCGCGCTACTCGGAGTCGATCGCGTCCGAGCGCGCGGGAAAGTACCTGCTCAGACTACTTTCGTCTAGCTACGCCGGGGAAGGCGTCCCCAGCGACGTCGCTCCGTGGCTGCAGACGAGCGGGCACAACGGTGCTGGCGGAGGTACATCGTGTTCGTAGTCGCCCTTGCGACGGTTCTCTTCCTGCTGGCGAGCAGTAGCATTCCGGGGTCTGAAACGCTGAGTATCCCGTTCCGGGTCGCTGGGTTGGTTGTCGTGCTCGTCCCGGTTCTGTGGAGAAAGCGCCTTGCCGCGCGCGCCTCGTTCCCTGGGCCCGCAAGGGCGATGCTGACTGTCGGTATAGGCTACTTCGTCTACCTCATTGGCGCCGAGTTCGCGCATGGCCAAATTGCTGGCTTCTTCTATGGGCTGGTCTCCTTCGCTCTGGTCGCGGCTCTCGTCGTCGTTCTCCTCGGCTACTACAGCGTCACTCAAGTGAGTCAGGGCCTCGTCCTGGCGCTGTACGCGATATGCATAGCTTCGCTTGTGGGCTATTACGTTGCGCCCGCGGTGACGATCGAGCATGATCGGCTACGTGGTGTAATGGAGAATGCGAACGGACTAGGATATGTAGCGTTTGCGCTTGGCGTTGCATTGCTGATCACCAGGACGCGCACGTGGGTGATAGGCGTCGTAGTAGTTTCTCTCTGTCTCTTGCTAAGTGCAAGTCGGGCGAGTCTTCTCGCTTTGGGTGTTGCGGTTATCGCCCTGGCAGTGGCTGGCGTCCGAAGGGCTCGCTGGTGCGTGCTGGTCGGACTCGTGCTCGGCGCCCTCATGTGGATCATCAACCCCGGTTTTCTGGCGAACGTCGCGTTGTTCCGTACGACGGACACCAGATCAGTGGGATTCGATGTCATGTCCCAGACACTGGACACCTCCTTCTGGACCGGAGTCGGTCAGTTGCCTCTCGATATTCAGATCGCGGGATCTCCGTTCGCAGCTGGGATCATGGGCGGATTCATCGGGCTTGCTGGCTTGATTGTTATGTACCTCGGCCTTATTGTGAACTTCTCCTCGTCGCGTCCGCGTGGGATCTCGCTCGTGCTGGCTGCGGCGGTTCACTCGGTATTCGAGAGCTGGATTCTCTCGTTCTCAGCGCCGATGCTCCTGGTGTTCTTTGTGTCGATTGTTGCGGCAGTGAAGATGGACGCCGAGGATCGACATGTCACGGGTGAAACGGGCTCCGCTTGGCGGAATCCGCGTAATGCGCGCGGCGGAGACGACCGAAAAAGAACGATGGGACTGCCCGCTGATTCGTCTGATCGCGGGGGGGCGTATCGATGAAACTCTCGCCACGCGGAGGCGACGTTGTCGTCGCGGTCCTCGCTCCGTCCTTTCCCCCCGCCTTTCGCGGCGGCGGTCCAGCGAGAACTTTGGACGCACTTACCAGATCGGCGCCGTCTGGGTACGACGTGAGGGTCTTTGCGCCCGACCGAGACGCAGGTGATGCCCTGAGGCTCCCAGTGCAGAGTAATGAGTGGTCGAAGAGATTCGGCCTTGAGGTCTATTACGCGTCGGTCGATAGGCTATCCGACCTCTGGGCGATGTACGTTGAGATCCGACGTATTCGGCCCGACGTCGTCTACCTCAACAGCCTGTACAACGTGCCATTTTCCGTTCTCCCTCGGCTGCTCGTCGCCTCCGGGTTCTGGGGTCGCGGTATGAAGGTGCTTCTCGCACCCCGAGGAGAACTCGATCCCGGGGCTCTTCAGATTCGGGCACTCAAAAAGCGTGTATTCAATGCGGCAGATCGTGTGCTGCGCCTCGCCGCGCGAGTGACGTGGCACGCATCGTCTACGCGCGAGGAGCGTCATATCCGTTCCGTGCATGGCGCGGATGCGGCTGTTGTGGTGCGGGAGAACGAGACGTTGCTTCCCGAGCGAGCCTTGTCGCCGAGTCTGCGTGGTGGTCCGCTGCGCGCGGTT
Organism: Microbacterium petrolearium; assembly: GCF_054782875.1. Taxonomy (NCBI): domain Bacteria; kingdom Bacillati; phylum Actinomycetota; class Actinomycetes; order Micrococcales; family Microbacteriaceae; genus Microbacterium; species Microbacterium petrolearium. The sequence continues at coordinate 38,073 of NZ_BAAGRQ010000007.1, read as the reverse complement.
TTTGTGAGCCGGCTGTCTCCGAAGAAGGGGCTGCTCACGGCCTTGCAAGCGATGCGGGACGTGGACATCCCGATGGAGTTCGATGTGTACGGTCCGGTAGAGGACGCGCGATACGTGGCTGAATGTCGGGCCGCCGCTGAGAGGATCGCCGAGACGGTCACGGTCCGATTCCGCGGAGCGCTCCGGCCGGAGGCCGTCCGAGCCACGCTGCACGACTATGACGCGATGCTCTTCCCGACCGCCGGAGAGAACTTCGGGCATGTCATCGCTGAGTCTCTGTCAGCTGCATGTCCGGTCGTCACGAATGACACTACGCCGTGGACCGAGTTGCTGCACGCAGGTGCCGGCGTGGTCGTGCCCTCGCCGTCAGTGGGTGACTGGCGTGCTGTCGTCGTCCGTATTGCTGCGATGTCGCCTGCCCAGAGATTGGACCGGCGTCGCGCCGCGGCCGCCGCGTACGAGAGTTGGCGTTCGCAGGCCGGTGGGGCCCACGTGTTTGACTTGCTCCGCGACATGACGCCTCCCGTGAAGGGAGTGGGCTAGGGGCTCGTAGTCGATTCCGTCGCAGGCCATGCGAGCGCGTCGGAGGCAGGACGTGCCCGCTATTCGCAGGATGAATCGACTTCCGTGTCCCGCACCATCGGTGTGTGCCAGACCTCCACTGGTCCGAGTTCGGTTGATCCGGTGAACTCGAATGACACGACGTGCGAGTCAGCGAAGCGATTCAGAACCTCGACCTTGAACGCAGGCCTGCCCAGGTGCTGGCCTGAGCTGAGGACCGCGGCGGGCCCTCCGTCGACGGTGATGCTGGATAGTTCGGCACCCTGCGGGCCGTAGATGGTCACGTACGTGCTGATCTCTCCAGGGGTGAAGTAGGGGCCAGAGATGTAGCGCGGCAGCGTGGCCGCCTCCTCGGGGGAGATGCTCGAGGTCAGCGTGACGTCGCCCCGCAGGCTGGTACCCGAGACACAGGAGTTGACGCCCATATCGAGGTAGTAGCTCATCTTCGACCCGGTGTTGTCGTTGGGGTACACGCCGAGGATCGTGCGATCGGCCGTGTCCTCGGGCATGACACCGTGCATCCGTGTCTGCGCGACGAGTTTCATCTCGGTCGGATCGTCGCTGTGGTACATCAGTCGGCCTTCTTCCACGGCTCGGCCAAGCGCCGCGAAGAACGCCGGCGGCGCGAAGTCTCCGCTCGTGACCTTCGCGAAGACCGCATCCGCCGTGGCGGTGAAGAAAGCGTCCTGCTCCTGCGGGTCGGTGTACCTGAAGTACACCTCGTTGAGGAGCAGCGAGGCCGTATTCTCCGGCGTCAGCACGTCTCCGGTGGGCAGCTCGATGGGCCCCGTCGCGGCGAGGATGTACGACAGCGCGACGGGGTCGAACGAGACGACGGCGCTGGTGTCGGGGAAGCCCTCCCGGTCCCACCAGCCGTCGAGGATCCCGACCGCCGTCGGAAAGTCGGGGACCATGGTGAAGTCCGCCGTATAGCGGCCGATCTTGTCGCCGTAGATGTTGACCGCTTCGGGATCCAGCGGGACCACCGGCTCAGCGAGCACGTTATGGAAGTCCTGGCTGGTGATATTCGCGGTCGTGCTGATGACGCCGTTGTCGGCTCGCATCACGGTGAAGACGGCCGCGTTCCCACCCAGGCTCCGTGCCTCCGAGTTGCCCTGGAACATCAGCAGGTAGTTCCGCGGCCCATTGGCGCCCAGCGCGTTCGGCAGCACGCTCGCCACGTCGCGCACCGGCTGGATCATCGGCTGGATCTCCGAGAGGGCGTCGTCCAGCTGCTTCACGCCGCCCGCGACCTGCGAGATGAGGGCGGATCGGTCGATCGGCTCGAGCGTGTCGACCGCGTCGTTCACGCCGGCGTCGATCCGGTCGATGAGGGGGACGAGATCCGCGACCGCCTGCACGTCGATCCGGCCGTCCTGCGGGCGGAAGGTGTCGAGGCTGATCGACGCCGCGGGCGTGACCACCTCGGCGGCCAGGTGATCCGTCGCCTCGGCGACCAGGCGGACGGCGGCGAGGTCGTCGCCGATGAAGGGCACGGCCTCGGCCAGGCCCCACAGCGTGCCGCTGGAGCCCGCGACCGCGGCGCGCGTCTTCGTGCTCAGCTGGCTGGCCGCGGCCGTGGCCGCATCCGACTCGCCCGCGAGCACCGCCCGCTGCGCCTCGGCGACATCCGTCATCGCCGACTCGAGCTGCGCGCGCACGCCCATCGCCTGGTCGTACAGGCGCTTGGCCGCGAGGCCGCCGGCCACGAGAAGGGCCACGATGACGACGACGACCGTGAGCCAGATCCACAGGCGACGGCGGGATCGCTCCGGGCGGTCGGCGGATGCGTCGGGGGATGCGTCGGCGGCGGATGCGTCGTGCTCGGCGGGGAGCGCGGTCGTCTCGGCGTCGTCGTCTCGCGGGGCCGGGGCGGGCTCGACGTCCCGACGCTGCTGGCGTGCTTCGCGGCGGCTTACGGGGCGGTTCTCGCTGTCCACCGGGGTATTCAAGCACGCCCGCCTCGGCGGACGCCGCCGGTGGGTGCGCGCGGGGGCTGCCCGTTACCGGCCGGGGGTGGTGTGGGCAGGCGCGGTGCGGGTGAGCAGGCGGGCCAGGACGGCGCCGACGAGGGCGCCCGTGCCGTTCGCGACGACGTCGCTGAGCGTGGGGAACCGGGAGGGGATCGCGAACTGCACGAGCTCGATCACCACGCTCGTGCCCAGGCCGAGCACGAGCACGTGCCAGGGCCGCAGACGCGGCCAGCTCCACACGAGCAGCGCCCCGAACGGCACGAACAGCGCGATGTTCGCCAGGATCTCGAGCACGGTGTAGCCGACGTCGAACGGCACGCCGAGGGGAACGAGCACCCGGGCGGCCTCGGCGACGACGCCGGTGACCCGGCCGGCCTGGTCGGCGGGCAGCCACACGATCAGCGCGAGCGCGACGAGGTACGGGGCGAGCGCCGCGCGCGCGGTCAGCGTGAGCATGCGGGTTCGGGCGAGTCGGGAGGGCATCCCGGTCAGGGTAGCCGCGCCGGGCGGATCGTTCGGTGGGGGCTTCCGGGTGTCGACCGCGGGAGCGGATCGCGGTGTGCGGCGGGGGTGCGCTCGGATGGCTGGGGTCGGGCGCCGTGAGGGGTCGGGGTTCGTCCACAGGGGCGGATCGGGATGAGTTATCCACGGATCTTCGATTTCCGCTCTGGCGTGGGGATATCCGGCTTCGAATGTCGGAGGTCCGGGGAAGAATCGGAGCATGAACTTCCTCACCGACCTCGAGCAGCGGATCGACGCCGTGGCGGCGCTCGCCGCGATCGACGTCGCCGATGCCGCGCGGCAGTCGGACGAGGTGGTGGTGCGCCTGGCCGAGCTCGGAGCCGAGCTGATGCGCGTGGGCGAGCGGCTGCAGACGATCGCGGCGGGCGTGGCGGCGTCGAGGTCGACGCGCGACGCGGGGCACGGCGGCCTCGCGCAGGCGCGCGGGCATCGGAACGCCGTGGCGCTGCTGCAGGAGGTGTCGGGGTCGTCCCGCGCCGACGCGGCGAAGCGGGTGCGGGTGGGCGAGTCGCTGCTGCAGACGGCGGCGGCCGACGACCCGCGTCTCGCCTCGGCGGTGGGATCGGCGGGTGCGGGGGATGCGGGTGCGGCGGGATCGGCGGGTGCTGCGGGTGCGGGATCGGCGGGTGCGGGTGCCGGCGAGCCCGGTGTGTTCGGGGATGGGGCGGAAGGGCCGGGCGGTTCGGCGGGAGAGGGCGGTTCTGCGGGAGCGGGGATGGAGCTGCCCTGGCACGCGCCCGTGGACGCGGCGCTGCTCGGCGGGCGGGTGACGACGGCGCAGGCCGATGCGATCCTGCGCGGGCTGGGCGAGCCGCCCGTCGAGCCGGGTGCCGACGGTGCCACGGCGGGAACCATCGAGGCGTGGCGCGTCGCGGCCGAGCAGCTCCTCGACGAGGCGGCGATCCGCACGGTGGAAGACCTCGCGGCGGCCGGGCGGCAGATGCGCGACCGGCTCGACCCATCGGGAGCGCAGGCGCGGTACCTTGCGCGACACGAGGCGCGCTCGTTCCGCATGTGGACCGACGGCGACGGCATCCACCACGCGAAGCTGCGCTTCGACGACCACGGCGGCGCGTGGATGCGGGCGATGATGGACTCCGCCCTGCGGCCGCGGCGCGGCGGGCCGCGGTTCGTCGACGCCGCCGAGGCCGAGAAGGCCCGCGCCCTGGTCGACGACCCCCGCTCGAACGAGCAGCTCGCCTACGACCTGCTGATCGACGTGCTCCAGGCGGGCGCCACGGCCGAGGCCGAGAAGGTCTTCGGCGCGCGGCAGCCCGGCGTGCGGCTCGTCGTGGTGAAGGACGAGCTCGCCGCGCGCGACGCCTCCGGCCGGCCGGCCGGCGTGGGGCACCTCGAGGACGGCGGCGAGACCGTGCCGGCGGCGGCGGTCGAGCAGGCGATCTGCAGCGCCGGCACCGTGCCGGTGACCGTCGACAGCTGCGGCAAGCCGCTCGACGTGGGGCGCGAGCAGCGGCTGTTCACCCCGAGGCAGCGGATCGCGCTGGCCGTGCGCGACGGTGGGTGCCTGTGGCCGGGCTGCGTGATGCGCGCGTCGTACTGCGAAGCCCATCACATCGACGAATGGGCGGCTCACGAGGGGCGCACCGATGTCGAGCGGGGCGTGCTGCTGTGCAGATACCACCACATGAACCTGCATCACCGTGGCTATCGCATCCGGCGGGATGGCACCGGTCCGCTGATGCTGCATCCGCCCGACGGGCCGGGTATCGAGCTGCGCCCCCAGTCGCCCCTGCGGTGGCGATGGGGACCGCCGACGCGGGCCGCGTGAGGCGCCGGGGGCGGGCCGCGTGAGGCGCCGACGCGGGCCGCGTGACCGCCGCGGGTCAGCAACCCGGGCGCGGTTTCCGGCGCGGGTGCGGGCGCGGGTGCGGGCGCCGCGCGCATCGGCCCGGGGGCGGGGCGCCGCGTCGGGCCGGCGCGCGGACGGGCAGGGGGTCGGGCTCTGGGGCGGGTGCCGGTGTCTCCGGGGCGGGCGCGCAGAGTGCGGGCGCGGGCGCGCGGGCGGGTGCCGGCGCGGGCGGGCGGGGTCTTCGGTGCGGGGCGCGCGTCCCGGGGGCGGACACGGGCGCGGGGCGAAGCGCCAGGGCATCGCGGGGACGGTTCGCGGATCGGGCCCTCGTGCGATAGGATGACTCTTTGGTGTCCACTGCGGGCACCGCGAACGTGAGCCCTCCACCGTGCGGGTTCCGGATCCATCCGGTCCGGAACAGCCACAGGAGCGGGATTCACGAACGTCTCCGTTCGAACAGAAAGCAGCACTACTGTGACGCGCACTTACACCCCGAAGGCCGGTGAGGCCCAGCGTGAGTGGCTCGTGATCGACGCCACCGACGTCGTCCTCGGCCGCCTCGCCTCGCACGCCGCCGCGCTCCTGCGAGGAAAGCACAAGGCGACCTTCGCCCCCCACATGGACATGGGCGACTTCGTGATCATCGTGAACGCCGAGAAGGTCGCGCTCACGGGTCAGAAGCTGCAGAAGAAGCTGGCCTACCGCCACTCCGGCTACCCGGGCGGCCTCAAGTCCGTCTCGTACGCCGAGCTCCTGGAGAAGAACCCCGTCCGCGCCGTCGAGAAGGCGATCCGCGGCATGCTGCCGAAGAACACCCTCGGTCGTCAGCAGCTCGCCAAGCTGAAGGTGTACGCCGGTGCCGAGCACCCGCACGCCGCCCAGCAGCCCAAGACGTACACCCTCGACCAGGTCGCGCAGTAAGCGCCGCCGCAGCTAAGGACTTCATCGTGGCGAACGACACCACCGACTTCCCGCAGAACTACTCGACCGAGACCCCGGACGCCGAGGTCGCCGCCGAGGCTCCCCGTCCGGTCGTCAGCGTCCCCGGCGCGGCCGTGGGCCGCCGCAAGGAGGCCATCGCGCGCGTGCGCCTGGTCCCCGGATCGGGCACCCTCACGATCAACGGCCGCACGTTCGAGGACTACTTCCCGAACAAGCTGCACCAGCAGCTGATCACCGACCCGTTCACCGTGCTCAACCTCACGGGCGCGTACGACGTGATCGCCCGCATCTCGGGCGGCGGCCCCTCGGGCCAGGCCGGCGCGCTGCGCCTCGCCATCGCCCGTGCGCTGAACGAGATCGACCGCGAGAACAACCGACCGACCCTGAAGAAGGCCGGGTTCCTCACGCGCGACGCCCGCGTCATCGAGCGCAAGAAGGCCGGCCTCAAGAAGGCCCGCAAGGCCTCGCAGTTCTCGAAGCGCTGATCGGACCGGCTCCGATGCCGCTCTTCGGCACGGACGGCGTGCGAGGGCTTGCCAACGGCACCCTCACCGCCGACCTTGCTCTCTCCCTGGCCCAGGCGACCGCGGTCGTCCTGGGCCAGGGGCGGTCGGCCGAGGCGCGTCGCGCCGCCGGCCGCCGCGCACGCGCCGTCATCGCGCGCGACCCCCGCGTCTCGGGCGAGTTCCTCTCGGCCGCCGTGTCGGCGGGCCTGGCCTCGTCGGGCGTCGACGTCTACGACGCCGGCGTGATCCCGACCCCCGCGCTCGCGTTCCTCATCGGCGACTTCGACGCCGACTTCGGGATCATGATCTCCGCGTCCCACAACCCCGCGCCCGACAACGGCATCAAGGTGTTCGCGCGCGGCGGCGTCAAGTTGCCCGACGTCGTCGAGCAGCGCATCGAGCGCTACCTCGACCGCGAGCGGTGGCTGCCCACGGGCGCCGACGTGGGGCGGATCCGGCGCTTCTCCGACGCCGAGGACCGCTACCTCATGCACCTGCTCGCGTCGCTGCCCAACCGGCTCGACGGCATCCACGTGGTGCTCGACTGCGCCCACGGCGCGGCCTCGGGCGTCTCGCCCGACGTCTTCCGCGACGCCGGCGCCCGCGTCACGGTCATCGGCGCCGACCCCGACGGGCTCAACATCAACGACGGCGTCGGATCGACGCACCTCGAGCCCCTCGCCGACGCCGTCGTGCGCCTCGGCGCCGACGTCGGCATCGCGCACGACGGCGACGCGGATCGCTGCCTCGCCGTCGACGCGAACGGTCGCGTCGTGGACGGCGACCAGATCATGGCGATCCTCGCCGCATCCATGCACGAGCGCGGCGAGCTGACGAACGACACGCTCGTCGCCACCGTCATGAGCAACCTCGGCCTGCACGTCGCGATGCGCGAGCGCGGGATCACCGTGGTGCAGACCGCAGTCGGCGACCGCTACGTGCTCGAGGCGATGAGCGAGGGCGGGCACGCCCTGGGCGGCGAGCAGTCCGGCCACGTCATCATGAGCGAGTTCGCCACCACCGGCGACGGCGTGCTCACCGGCCTGCACCTGGTGGCCGAGATGGCGCGCACGGGCCGCTCGCTGGCCGAGCTCGCGTCGATCATGACCGTGTACCCGCAGGTGCTCGTGAACGTGCGCGACGTCGACAAGGCGCGCTGCGCCGACGACGAGGGCGTGCAGGCCGCCGTGCGCGCGGTGGAGGCCGAGCTCGGCTCCACCGGGCGCGTGCTGCTGCGGGCCTCGGGCACCGAGCAGCTCGTGCGCGTCATGGTCGAGGCCGCCGACGAGGCGACGGCACAGCGCCACGCCGACGAGCTCGCCGCCGTCGTCCGCGACCGCCTCGCGCTGTAGACGCCGCACGGCCTCGATTCGCTTCGCTCGTCCGGCCGACGAGCGATCTTGCTGTGGTCGCTTCATCTTCGTTCGCTGACGCTCACTTCGTTCAGCAACCGTGGGGTCGCACCGATCGGTTGCACCCATCGGTTGCTGAACGGAGGCGCGAAGCGCCGGAGATGAAGCGACCACCGCAGCGTCGCGCTGTCAGGCCACGGTGTCGCCGGGGGCCACCACCACCTTCACCGTGCGCAGCAGCAGCCGCAGGTCGCCGATCACGCTCCAGTTCTCCACGTACGACAGGTCGAGCCGCACGGTCTCGTCCCACGACAGCGTCGACCGCCCGCTCACCTGCCACAGCCCCGTGATCCCCGGCTTCACGAGGAACCGGCGGTGCACGTGCGGCTCGTAGGCCGCGACCTCGCGCGGCAGCGGCGGCCGCGGCCCGACGAGGCTCATGTCGCCCGCGAGCACGTTGAACAGCTGCGGCAGCTCGTCCAGGCTGTAGCGGCGCATCACGGCGCCGACCCGCGTCACGCGCGGATCTTCGCGCAGCTTGAACATGACGATGTTGCCCGTGTCCTGCAGCGCCCGCACCTCGTCGAGGCGCTCCTCGGCGTCGACCACCATCGAGCGGAACTTCAGCATCTCGAACGTGCGCCCGAGGTGGCCAACGCGCTCCTGCCGGAACAGCGCCGGGCCGGGCGAGCTCGCCCGCACCACGAGCGCGAGCGCCGCCAGCAGCGGGCTGAGCACGACGATCAGTGTCATCGCCAGCGACACGTCGACGGCGCGCTTGAGGGCCGCCTCCACGCGCCGGGCACCCCGCGCGACGACGAGCGGGGTGCCGGGCGGCGCCGCCCGAAGCCGCGCCGCGCCGCCCGGCACCCCGGCGGGCGCGGGCGAGGCGAGGCCATCGAAGGGCGCGATCTCCCCTGGGACCGCGCCGGTGTACATGGCGTGCATGACGCTGCGCCCTCCTCACCGGTCCGGGATCATTCCGCTGACAGGGGGAGAGGCGGATGCGCACGCGCTGATACCGGGCGGCGCCGGGTGCCCGGGGAGGCACGCGACCGGCACGGCGGCGGCGCGGCGCGCGGCGGCGGGATCAGAACGCCCGCGTGCCGGCGAACGGTCGCGTCAGGGGCGGCTCGCGAGATCCTCGATCCGGCGCAGCATGACGCCCTCGCGCAGGGCCCACGGGCTGATCTCGAGCTCCTCGACGTCGAGCGCCGCCATCGCCTCGTGCAGCACGACGGCCCCCGCCGTGATCTGGAAGGTACGGTCGGCCGTGATGCCGGGCAGCTCCTGGCGCGCGGATGCCGGGATGCGCGCGAGCACCGGGATCCAGGAGGCCAGCGACTCGCGCGGCAGCATCCAGCGCTCGGTGCCCGACCAGCCGGGCCGGCGGTACCCCGCCAGCCGCGCCAGGGAGCGGATCGTCTTCGACGAGCCGACGACGTGATCGGGGCGCGGCAGGCGCCGATACTTCCGGGCGATCGGCGCGAGCGACTCGGCGGCGTGCTCGCGCAGCTTCGCGAGCGCGCCCTCGCCGGGAGGGTCCTTCGGCAGGAAGCGCACCGTCATGCGGCCCGCGCCCAGCGGCACGGAGTGGGCGGCGTGCGGCAGCTCCTCGCTGCCGCTGGCGATCTCGAGCGAGCCGCCGCCGATGTCGAACAGCAGGATCCGCCCCGCCGACCAGCCGAACCAGCGGCGCACCGCGAGGAACGTCATCCGCGCCTCGTCGTCGCCGCCGAGCACGAGCAGCGGCTGCCCCAGCGCGTCCTCGATCGCGGCGATCACGTCGCGCCCGTTCCTGGCCTCGCGCACCGCCGACGTCGCCGTGGCGAGCAGCTCGGCCACGCCCTCCTTCTCGGCGACCTCCTTCGCCTTGTGCACCGCGCGCAGCAGGGCCCTGACGCCCTCGCGCGTGATGGCGCCGTTCTCGTCGAGGTACCGCATGAGCCGCAGCACCGACTTCTCGCTCGTCGTGGCGAGCGGTCGGCCGCCGGCGTGGGCATCGGCGACGAGAAGGTGGACGGTGTTCGAGCCGATGTCGAGGACGCCGAGACGCATGGGAGAACGCTAGCGCGCCGGTGGCGGCCGCGCCCGCGGCTACGATGATGCGGATGAGCGCCGCAGTCGATTCCCTCCCGCACTCCCGGTACCGGGAGATCGCGCGCGCCGACTGGGCGCGGCTGGCGGCCGGAATGGATCAGCCGCTCACCGAGCAGGAGATCGTGCAGATCCGCGGCATCGGCGACCGGCTCGACCTGAACGAGGTGCGCGAGGTCTACCTGCCCCTCAGCCGGCTGCTGAGCATCTGGGCCAAGGCGCACCGCCGGATCGGCGCCGACGTGACGAGCTTCCTCGGGGAGGAGGACCAGACGACGCCGTTCGTCGTGGGCGTGGCCGGGTCGGTCGCCGTCGGCAAGTCGACGATCGCGCGCCTGCTGCGCGAGCTGATGAGCCGGTGGTCCGACACCCCGCGCGTCGAGCTCGTCACGACCGACGGCTTCCTGTACCCGAACGCCGAGCTCGAGCGGCGCGGCCTGATGGACCGCAAGGGGTTCCCCGAGTCGTACGACCGCCGCGCGCTCGTGAAGTTCCTCACCGACGTCAAGAGCGGCGCCGAGGTGGTGCACGCGCCGTTCTACTCGCACGTGCGCTACGACATCGTGCCCGACGCGCAGGTGACCGTGCGGCGCCCCGACGTCGTCATCGTCGAGGGGCTCAACGTGCTGCAGCCGCCGCCGTCGCCCAACGGGGTGTCGGTGAGCGACCTGTTCGACTTCTCCATCTACGTCGACGCCGAGACCGACCACATCGCCTCCTGGTACGTCGACCGCTTCCTCGCGCTGCGCGAGGGCGCGTTCTCCAACCCCTCGTCGTACTTCAACGTGTTCGCGAACCTCAGCGACGACGAGGCGGTGCAGACGGCGCTCGGCTACTGGAACGACATCAACATGCCGAACCTCATCGAGAACGTGCTGCCCACCAAGCACCGCGCCACGCTCGTGCTGCGCAAGGGCGCCTCGCACGCGGTCGACACGGTGCTGCTGCGCAAGGTCTGATCCGCGCGCGCGGTCCGGTTTCCCAGGCGCGCGAACCTAGAATCGTTCGCATGTGTGGAATCGTCGGCTATGTCGGGCCCCGTGAGAGCCAGGACATCCTTCTTTCAGGCCTCGCCCGTCTCGAGTACCGCGGCTACGACTCCGCGGGCATCGCCGTGATCGACGGCGCCGGCGACCTGCACGCCGCCAAGAAGGCGGGCAAGCTCGCCCGCCTGCGCGAGCAGCTCGACGCGGCGCCGATCCCCGCGGGCACCACGGGCATCGGCCATACCCGCTGGGCCACGCACGGCGGCCCCACCGACCAGAACGCGCACCCGCACCTGGCCGACGACGACCGCCTCGCGGTCATCCACAACGGCATCATCGAGAACTTCGCCGAGCTGCGCTCGGAGCTGCTCGCCCAGGGCTACGCCTTCCGCAGCGAGACGGACACCGAGGTGGCCGCCGTCATGCTGGGCCGCGAGTACCAGGCGCACGACGGCGACCTCGTCGCGGCGTTCCGCAGCGTCGCGAAGCGCCTCGAGGGCGCGTTCACGCTGCTCGCGATGCACAAGGACCAGCCGGGCCTCGTCGTCGGCGCGCGCCGCAACTCGCCGCTGGTGATCGGCCTGGGCGAGGGCGAGAACTTCCTCGGCTCCGACGTCGCGGCGTTCGTCGAGCACACCCGCCGCGCGCTCGCGATCGGCCAGGACCAGATCGTGGCGATCACGCCCGAGACCGTCACCGTGACCGACTTCGACGGGAACGTCGTCGAGGCCTCGCCGTTCGAGGTGATGTGGGACGCGTCCGCCGCCGAGAAGGGCGGCTGGCCCAGCTTCATGGCGAAGGAGATCTCCGAGGAGCCCGAGGCCGTCGCCAACACGATCCTCGGCCGCGCGAAGGACGGCCAGGTCGTCATCCCCGAGCTCGACGGCATGGACGAGCTGTTCGCCGGCATCCAGCGGATCATCGTCATCGCGTGCGGCACGGCCGCGTACGCCGGCACGGTCGGCAAGTACGCGCTCGAGAAGTGGGCCCGCATCCCGGTCGACGTCGAGCTGGCGCACGAGTTCCGCTACCGCGACCCGATCGTCGACCCCGAGACGCTCGTCGTGTCGATCAGCCAGTCGGGCGAGACGATGGACACGCTCATGGCGGTCAAGGAGGCCGCGCGCCTCGGCGCCAAGACGCTGTCGATCTGCAACACGCAGGGCGCGACGATCCCGCGCGAGTCCGACGCGGTCGTCTACACGCACGCCGGCCCGGAGGTCGCCGTCGCCTCGACGAAGGCGTTCGTCGCGCAGATCACGGCGCTCTACCTGCTCGCCCTGCACGTGGGCCGCATCCGCGGCACCGTGTCGCCGGCCGAGGCCGCGCGCAGCATCCACGAGCTCGAGGCGCTGCCCGAGAAGATCCGCTGGATCCTCGAGCACGAGCAGGAGCACATCGAGCAGCTCGCGCACTGGATGGCCGACACGCGGTCGGTGCTGTTCCTCGGCCGCAACGTGGGCTACCCGATCGCCCTCGAGGGCGCGCTCAAGCTCAAGGAGCTGTCGTACATCCACGCCGAGGGCTTCGCCGCCGGCGAGCTCAAGCACGGCCCGATCGCGCTCATCGAGCCGGGTCAGCCCGTGTTCGTCGTCGTGCCCTCGCCGCGCGGCGCGGCCACGCTGCACGCCAAGGTCGTCTCGAACATCGAGGAGATCCGCGCCCGCGGCGCCCGCGTCATCGCGATCGCCGAGGAGGGCGACGTCGCGGCGCTGCCGTTCGCCGACGAGGTGCTGCGCATCCCGCTGGCCGGGCCGATCTTCGAGCCGATCCTGGCCGTCGTGCCGCTGCACATCTTCGCGATGGGCCTGGCCAACGCCAAGGGCCTCGACGTCGACCAGCCCCGCAACCTGGCGAAGTCCGTCACGGTCGAGTGAATGCAGCGGGCGCGGCGTGATCATCGGCATCGGCGTGGACGTGGTCGACATCGACCGCTTCCAGGCTCAGATCGAGGGGTCGCCGCGCCTGGCCGAGCGCCTGTTCAGCGCGCACGAGCGCGAGCTGCCGCTGCGCTCGCTGGCCGCCCGGTACGCGGCCAAGGAGGCGCTCATCAAGGCGCTCGGCGGATCGGACGGCGTCAGCTGGCGAGAGATCGAGGTGCCGCGCCTGGCGGAGCGCCGCGCGCCGGCGTACGTGGTGACGGGGGAGACGGCGCGCACCCTCGCGGCGCGCGGGGTGACGCACACGCACCTCTCGCTCTCGCATGATGCCGGCCTGGCCGTCGCGTACGCGGTGCTCGAGGGGCCAGGCGAGGCGCTCGAGGGGCCCGGCGCGGGCGGTGAGGGGCATGACTGAACCGCTGCGCGAGGGCCTGATCGACGCCGCCGCGATCGAGGCGAACACCCGCACGCTGCGGCGGCTGGCCCACACGCGCGAGTTCATCGCCGTCGTGAAGGCCGACGGCTACGGGCACGGCGCGCTCACCGCCGCGCGCGCGGCGCTCGCGGGCGGCGCCCGACTGCTCGGCGTTGCCGACCTCGCCGATCCGCACGCGCTGCGCGCGGCGGGCGTCGACGTGCCCGTGATCGCGTGGCTGCACGGGCCGGACGCCGACTTCGCGCCCGCGGTCGCGGCGGGCATCGAGCTCGGCGTCTCGGGCGTGGCGCAGCTGCGGCGCGTGGCCGAGGCCGCGCGCGCCGGCGGCCGCGCGGCCGCCGTGCACCTCAAGCTCGAGACGGGCCTCGGCCGCAACGGCGCCGCGCCCGCGGAGTGGGAGGCGCTGTTCGACCTCGCCGCCGAGCTGGTCGCGCGGGGCGAGGTGCGCGTGGAGGGCGTGTTCAGCCACCTCAGCGGCACGTCCTCCGAGGACGACCGCGCCCAGGTGCGCGCGTTCGAAAGCGGGCTCGCGCTCGCCGCCGCGCGCGGCGTGCGCCCGGCCATCCGGCACCTGGCCGCGACGGCGGCCGCGATCACGCTGCCCGAGGCGCGGTTCGACGCCGTGCGGGTGGGCATCGGGCTGTACGGCCTCTCGCCGCTGGAGGGGACGACCTCGGCCGACCTGCGGCTGCGGCCGGCCATGACGCTGCGCGCCCGCGTCGCCGCGGTCCGCCGCGTGCCCGCGGGGCACGGCGCCTCGTACGGCTACCGCTACCGCGCGGAGCGTGAGACGACGTTCGCGCTCGTCCCGCTCGGATACGCCGACGGGATCCCGCGCCAGGCGTCGAACGCGGGGCCGGTGGCGATCCGCGGCCGCCGCTTCCGCGTGGCCGGCACGATCGCGATGGACCAGTTCGTCGTCGACGTGGGCGACGCCCCCGTCGAGGTGGGCGACGAGGCGGTGCTGTTCGGCGATCCGGCTTCCGGCGCCCCCTCCGTCGAGGACTGGGCCGCGGCGGCGGGCACGATCAACTACGAGATCGTCACGCGCATCGGCACCCGCGTGACGCGGACGGAGGCATCGTGATCCCGGACGCGCTGCTCGGGCGGCACGACGTGGCGTCGGCCGCCGAGATGGAGGAGCTCGGGCGGCGGCTCGGCGCGGGCCTCGGCGCGGGCGACCTCATCGTGCTGACCGGCCCGCTCGGCGCGGGCAAGACCACGCTGACGCGCGGCATCGCGGCCGGTCTCGGGGTGCGCGGGCCGATCCAGAGCCCCACGTTCGTCATCGCCCGCACGCACCCGTCGCTCACCGGCGGCGCCCCGCTGGTGCACGCGGACGCCTACCGGGTGGGCGACGCGATGGAGCTCGACGACCTCGACATCGACGCCGACGCGTCGGTCGTCATCGTGGAGTGGGGCCGCGGCAAGGTCGAGGGCCTGCGCGACACGTGGTGGGACGTCGAGATCGAACGGCCCGTCGGCGACGGGGGAGCGGACGCCGGCCCCGCACGCTCGGCGGAGGACCTCGACGCCGACGCGCCCCGCGTCGTCACCATCGCCCGCCGGCCGTGACGCCGCGGCGCGCGGCCTGTGGAGAAGCGCATGGCGGGAGCGCATCGCCGCTAGCCTGACGGCATGGGGAGCCAGCCGGGTGCGGGGATGCCGCTGCGGGATCACCGCATCCACCGGTACGTCAACGCGTTCTGCCCGCGGTGCCACGAGGAGGAGCCGGATCGGCCGCTCGCCGACGTGCGGCGGCTGTCGGGCTGGCTCGCGAACCGCGACGGGCGCATCTGGCTGGAGCGCGGATGCCCCGACCACGGCCTCATCCGCACGCTGTACGACGAGTCCGCCGAGATCCTGTCGTACCTCGAGCAGTGGACCGCGCCGACGAAGATGCACGAGCCCGACGTGAGGGGCAACTTCAAGCCCGTGCCCAGCGCGTACGAGGACGGCCTGCCGCAGATGCAGACGCAGCACACGTGCATCCTGCTCGAGGACATCACCGACCACTGCAACCTGCGCTGCCCCACGTGCTTCGCCGAGTCCAGCCCCGCCCAGGCGGCCGTCGCGCCGCTGGCGGAGGTGCTCGCGTCGGTGGACGCGCGGCTGGCCCGCGAGAACGGCCGGATCGACGTGCTCATGCTCTCGGGCGGGGAGCCCACGCTCTACCCCTGGCTCGAGCAGCTGCTCGATCACCTCGTCACGCGGCCGGTCGTGCGCATCCTCATCAACTCCAACGGGCTGCGCATCGCAGGCGACGACGCGTTCGTCGAGGTGCTGAAGAAGCACAGGGAGCGGGTGGAGATCTACCTGCAGTACGACGGCGAGTCGAAGGAGTCCTCCGCCTATCACCGCGGCGCCGACATCCGCCGCTTCAAGGAGCGCGCCCTCGAGCGGCTCTCGGAGGCGGGCGTGTTCACGACGCTCACCATGACGGCCGCCCTCGGCGTGAACGACGACGAGATCGGCGCGGTCATCCGGCGCGCGCTCGACACCCCGTTCGTCGGCGGGGTGACGATCCAGCCCGTCTTCGGATCGGGCCGCTCGGCCGGGATCGATCCGGACGACCGGCTCACGCACACGGGCGTGCTCGCGCGGCTCGGCCCGCAGACCGACGACCTCGTCACGTGGCACGACCTCACCGCGCTGCCGTGCAGTCACCCGCACTGCTGCTCGGTCGGCTACCTGCTGCAGGACGACGCCGGGGAGTGGAAGTCGCTCGTGGGGCTGATCGGGCACGAGCGCCTCAAGCAGTTCCTCGATCTCGAGCCGGATCTCATCGCCAACCGGATCGCCGACTCGCAGGTGAACAAGAAGATCCGCGAGGTCGTGAAGGCCTCGCTCCTCGACCTGCTGAGCGAGCAGTCCTCGCTGTCGCACCCCTCGATGATCGACATCTGGCGCGACATCTGCCAGGCCTGCGACCTCGGCATCGGCACGCTGGCCACGCTCGCCGCATCGCGGCTGCCCGGCCAGCACCAGCGGCTGCGGAAGATGCTCGCCGCGCGCGTCAAGCGCATCACGGTCAAGCCCTTCATGGACATGAACACGATGATCGAGGAGCGGCTGCTGCAGTGCTGCGTGCACGTGGCGACCGTCAACGAGACGACCGACGCCCACCAGTGCGCCCCGTTCTGCGCCGTGCAGGCGTGGGCGCCGCTCGGGCGCACGCGGCTGTCCACCGCGACGGGCGCGCGCGAGCTCGCCCCGCAGCTCGGCCCCGTGCGCCGCACCCTTCCGGTGGTGGCGTCGTGAGCGCGTACGACGGGCTGAACCGGTACGACGCGACGGTCGGCGATCCCGCGCCCCCGTTCGATCCGCTGCGGCTCTGCGTTTACACCACCGTCGCGCTCCTGGCCTGCCTGCTCGGCCCGGTGGCGGTGCTCGTGTTCGCCCTCATCGCGATCGGCGGCTACACGCGCGCCCGGCGGGCGGGGCTGCTCCGCTCGCGCTGCAAGCTCGGCGACACCCGCCTCGTGCTGGCGTACCTGTGGGTGATCGCGGTGCTCGCGGCCGCCGCCGTGCCGCTCTGGATCGGCCTCTGGATCCGCCTGCTGGGGTGATGCCGTGTTCCCGACCCTGCACGACCTGGCCGACTGGCTGCCGCCGGTCGACACGCACTCGGCGTTCGTCGCCCTCGGACTGCTCGCGGCGGGGCTCGTGTTCGTCATCGAGAAGCGGCGGCGAGGCGTCACCGACTACCGCGTCTGGTACCTCGTGCTCGGCGCGCTCGCCGGGGCCTCCCTCCTGGCACGCCTGGGCACGTGGGCGCAGCACCTCGACCCCTCGCAGAACCTGAGCCTGGTCGAGCAGCTGTCGGTCGGCAACGCGTCGATGCTCTCGGCGCTGGTCGGCGCGTGGCTCGGCGTGCACGTCGCCAAGCGCATCGTGCGGTACCCGGGACGCACCGGTGACCTGTTCGCCCCGGCCGTGGCCCTCGCGATGTGCGTGGGCCGCTGCGGCTGCCTGCTCACCGAGAAGCCGGGCACGCCCACGCACGCGCACTGGGGCATCGTGCTCGACGAGGCCGCGGCGGCGTACACCGGCAGCGTGGCCGGGGTGCCGCTGCACCCCAGCTTCGTGTACGAGATCGTGTTCCACGCGGTCGCGTTCGCCCTGCTCTGGTTCTGGCTGCGGCATCGCCCGATCGCGCCGGGCGAGACCCTCACGCTGTACGTCGCCGCGTACGGCGTCTTCCGCTTCCTCGTCGAGTTCGTCCGCGGCAACGACGTGGCCTGGCTGTGGTTCACACGGCCGCAGCTGTTCCTGCTCGTGACCCTGCCGCTGCTGTTCGCCCGGATCGTGTGGATGATCCGCACCGGGCGGTTCCGCGCCCCCGGCCCCGCGCCTCTTCCCGCCACCCCCGAGAGGACGGTGCCGAATGAGCAACCCGCCTGACCAGCCCGCCGACCCCGCGCCGCCCGAGGGCACCGATCCGGCCCTCCCGCCCGGGGGCCCGTTCGTCCCGCCGGCGGGCGGGGGCCAGGCGCCGCCGCCGCTCCCGCAGGCGCCCGGTGCCGCCACGGGCTGGGTCGCCCCGGGAGCGCCGCCGCCGCACGGGCAGCACGGCGCCGGCCAGCCGCCGTACGGGCCGCCGTATGGCCAGCCGCCGTACGCGCCGCCGCCCGGCCAGCAGCCCTATGGGCAGCCGCCGTACGGATCCCCGGTGCCGTACGGCCACCCGGTGCCGCCCGAGGCGCCCCGGCAGCTCGGCGGGGTGTCGTTCGGGTGGGGCGTGACGATCGGCCTGATCGGGGCGATCGTCCTGCAGATCGTCGTGATGACGCTCGGGTTCACGGTGGGATCCGCCTCCGGGCTGCAGGCGCCGGTGTACGCCCTCCTCATCCTCGGCGGTATCCTCATGGTCTGCTTCGCGCGCACGCGGAGCTTCGGGATCGGCGCCCTCATCAGCATCGCGGCGGCCCCGATCATCTTCTTCGGGGTGTGCGTCGTGGTGCTGTCGGGCGGCCTCTGACGCGGCGCCCACGGCTTCGCGTCAGGGTGCCGGATTACCCTGGAGGGATGATCCTGGCCGTCGACACCTCGATCGGCTCGACCGTCGCCGTGGTCGGGGCCGATGGCGCGGTGCACGCCCGCGCCGAGAGCGAGAGCCCGCGCGGTCACGCCGAGGTCATCGGCGACCTGCTCGTGCGCGCGCTCGCCGAGGCGGGCATCGCCCCCGCCGACATCACGCACGTCGCCGCCGGCATGGGTCCGGGTCCGTTCACCGGCCTGCGGATCGGCATCGCCGCCGCGCGCGCCTTCGCGCTCGGTCGCGGGATCCCCCTGATCCCCGTCGTCAGCCACGACGCGATCGCGTTCGCGCACCTCACGCGCCGGGCCGAGGACGAGGCGGCCGCGGGCCACCCGATGATCCCCGCCGACGCCGACCCGACGTTCACGGTCGTCACCGACGCGCGGCGCCGCGAGTGGGCGGTCTCGTCGTACACGGCGCTCGACGACGACGGCATCCCGGTGCGCACGCGCGGGCCGGAGCTCGAGCCGGCGCGGACGGAGGGGTACGTGCCGCAGCTCACCACCGCCGTCTCCGCCGGCGCCCTCGGCGCGCTCGCCGCTCGCCTCATCGCGGCCGAGCGCGTCGAGCCGATGGCCGAGCCGCTGTACCTGCGCTCGCCCGACGTGGTCGAGGGGCACACGCCCAAGCGGGTGAGCGCATGAGCGCCGCCGTCATCCGCCCCGCCACGCCCGACGACCTCGGCGCCATCATGGCGATCGAGCGCGCCTCGTTCCCGACCGACGCCTGGAGCGAGGCGATGATGGCCGAGGAGCTGCGCGGCCCGCACGGCGCGTACGTGGTGGTCGAGCAGGCCGGCCGCATCGTCGGCTACGCCGGCCTGCGGGCGTTGCCGAACGCCGCCGACGGCGACATCCAGACCATCGCGCTCGACGCGTCGGTGCGCGGGCGCGGCCAGGGGCGCACCCTGCTGCGCCACCTCATCGACGAGGCCGCCCGGCGGGGGGTGCGCGAGCTGTTCCTCGAGGTGCGCGCCGACAACCCCGTGGCGCAGCGCCTGTACGCGTCCGAGGGCTTCGCCGAGATCGGCGTGCGCCCGCGGTACTACCAGCCCGACGGCGTCGACGCCGTCGTCATGAGGCTCGACGTGCGCGCGTGGCGCGCGGCGCGCGCGCCGCGCGCGCAGGAGGCGGGGGCATGCACGTGAACCGCAGCGAGCCGCTCGTGCTGGGCATCGAGACGAGCTGCGACGAGACCGGGATCGGCATCGTGCGCGGGCGCACGCTGCTGAGCAACACGATCGCCAGCAGCATGGACGAGCACGCGCGCTACGGCGGCGTCGTGCCCGAGGTCGCCGCGCGCGCCCACCTGGAGGCGCTGCAGCCGGCGATCGAGAGGGCGCTGGACGAGGCGGGCGTGCGGCTCGGCGACCTCGACGCCGTGGCCGTGACGAGCGGGCCGGGCCTGGCCGGCGCCCTCATGGTTGGCGTGGGCGCCGCGAAGGCGCTCGCCGTGTCGCTCGAGACGCCCCTCTACGCCGTCAACCACCTCGTCGGCCACATCGCCGCCGACATCCTCACCGCGGGCACCGAGCCGCTCGAGCACCCCACGGTGGCGCTGCTCGTGAGCGGCGGGCACACGTCGCTGCTGCTCGTGCGCGACCTGACGAGCGACGTCGAGCTGCTGGGCGAGACCGTGGACGACGCGGCGGGCGAGGCGTTCGACAAGGTCGCGCGCATCCTGGGCTTGCCGTACCCGGGCGGCCCGCAGATCGATCGCGCGGCCGAGGGCGGCGATCCGGACGCGATCCGCTTCCCCCGCGGGCTCTCGCGCGCGAGCGACCGGGAGAAGCACCGCTGGGACTTCTCCTTCTCGGGCCTGAAGACGGCGGTGGCGCGCTGGATCGAGCAGCGCGAGGCCGCGGGCGAGGCCGTGCCGCTGGCCGACGTCGCCGCGAGCTTCCGCGAGGCCGTGGTGGACGTGCTCGTGACCAAGGCGCTCGACGCGTGTGCCGCGCACGGTGTGCCGCGGCTGCTGCTGGGCGGCGGCGTGATCGCCAACCGGCGGCTGCGCGAGGTGGCACTGGCTCGGGGCGCCGCGCAGGGCGTGACCGTGCGCATCCCGCCGCTGAGCCTGTGCACCGACAACGGGGCGATGATCGCGGGCCTGGCGGCCGAGCTCATCGCGTCCGGACGGCGGCCGTCGACGCTCGCGTTCGGCGCGGACTCGACGCTGCCGGTGACCGAGATCCAGGTCGCCGAATCGGCGCCGGCCGCCGTGGCCCAGGCGCAGGGCGCCGGGAGCGACGGATGAGCGACCCGCTGCGTCACGACGAGGCGGGGGAGCGGCCGCGCGAGGTGCTCGAGCGCGCCGTGACCGACCCGATCGAGCTGATCGCGAGTCTCGCGCACGACGTGCCCGCCGATCCCGCGCCCCAGGCCCCGCGCCGCGCGGCCGCCGTGCGGGTGCGCCGCCCGCTCTCGGGCGTGTCGCTCACCGCGTCGGCGATCGGCCTCGTGCTGTCGTGGTTCGTGCCGTGGGGCATGCCGGTGTCGGTGGCCGGCGCGCTGCTCGCGATCGTCGCGCTGCGCCGCACGTGGGAGCGCAGGGCGCACGCGTGGTGGGGCCTCGGCCTGGGCATCCTCGGCTCGGCGTGCGCCTCGTTCTGGATCGGCTGGATCGTCGACCAGCTCCGCGCGACGCCCGTCGGCTGACGCGCGGCGGCGCGTCAGTCGGAGGACTTGAGGATGATCGCCTCGGTCGGCGGGGCGGCGATCGTGCCCGCGAGCTCCCTGGCGCGGGCGAAGGCCGCGTCGGTGGCGTCGGCGAGCACGCGGCCGAGGTCGGCGTCCTGCAGCACGGCGATGGCCCGCTCGGTCGTGCCCTTGGGGCTCGTCACGCGGCGGCGCAGCTCTTCGGGCGCCTCGCCCTCCGCGTCGAGCAGCGCCGTGGCGCCCGCGAACGTGCGGGCCGCCAGCAGGCGGGCGTCGGCGTCCGAGAACCCGCGGTGCCGCGCGGCCTCGGCGAGCTTCTCGATGAAGAGGTAGACGTAGGCGGGGCCCGATCCCGAGATCGTCGAGATGGCGTCGATGCCGTCGTCGCCGTCGACCTCGAGCACGTCGCCCACGGTCTCGAACAGCCGCCGCACGATCGCCGCGTCCTCCGGCGTCGCGTGCGTGCCCGCCGCGATGCCCGTGACGCCGCGGCCGACGGTGGACGGCGTGTTCGGCATGGCGCGCACCACCGCGGTTCCCGGGAGGCGCGCCTCGTATGCCGCCAGCGGCACGCCCGCCGCGAGGGTGACGACGATCGCGTCCTCGCGCACGTGCGGGGCGATCTCGAGCAGCAGCTCGGGCATGAGGTGCGGCTTGACGCCGAGCACGACGACGCGCGCCCCGGCCACCGCCTCCGCGTTGCCCTCGGGCCGCTCCTCGAGCGCGACGCTCGTCACGCCGTCGAGACCCGCGAGCGATGCGGCGCGCGCGGCCGTGCGGTTCGTGACGACGATCCCGCCGTCCACCGTCGTGCCGCTCGCGGCGAGCCCGCGCACGATCGCTCCCCCCATCGATCCGGCACCGATGAACGCGATCGAGGGCAGGGTGTCGCTCATGACCCCATCGTAGGCAACCGACGGCCCGCGCGCGATGATGCGCGCGGGCCGTCGGGCCGCTGTCGTGCGGACACGATGCTCAGCGATCGGTGCAGGGCTCAGCGGTCGGTGAAGGCGTCCTTGACGTCGTCGCCGACCTTCTTGGCCTTGGCCTTGAGCTGGTCGCCCTGGCCCTCGGCCTCGAGCGACTCGTCGTCGGTCGCCTTGCCCGTGTGCTCCTTGGCCTTGCCGCCGAGCTCCTCCGCCTTGTGCTTGATGTCGTCTCCGAGGCCCATGGGCGCTCCTTCCTGTCGGGGCGGCGTGTGTGCCGCCGGTGTGGGTCTCTCTCAGCCACCGAGGCCGACGCGGTCGACCCTGCGGTGGTACCTCATGCCGGCCATCCCGCCGAGGACGGCGCCGATCAGCGTCACGATCGCGGCGCCGACGGCGGTCAGGATGCCGGTGGTCGTGGCCGTCTCGGGCGTGACGGGGATGCGCGGGAAGCCGTTGAACATCGCGAGGATGTCCCACTGGCTGCCGGCGATCGCGGTGACCACCGCGACGACCACCGCGACGACGATCGCCCACAGCCACACCGCGAACCCCTGCTTGGCGCCGTTGAAGCGCGCCATCCGGCCGGCCACGTAGCCGCCGGCGAAGTACGCCACGAACAGCAGCACCGCCAGCACGATCGCCCCGAGGATGCTCGCGCCCGTCGGGTTGTCGGCCGCGGCCTCGCCGGCCTCGCCGACGGTCGTGCCCGTGCCCCAGCTGACGCCGGCGCCGACGGCGGCCGCGAGGGCCGTCAGGAGCACCGCGGTGCCCATCGCGGCCAGCCAGCCGAAGAAGGCCGAGCCGAACTTGATCCCGCCGAAGCGCTCGCGCTCGCGGTCCACGATCTCCTCGCGCAGCGCGCGCCGGTCGCCCGGCACGGCGTCGAGCCTGCTCGGCTCCGCGTCCGCGTCCGACCTCGTCGCCGCCCGCTCGTCCGCGTCGCGGCGGCGTCGCGCGTCCTCCCGGTTCCGCGACGTGTCGTCGCGCTCGGCGTCGTCGCGGGCCAGCACGCGCGTCTCGGCGTCGTCGCGCGTCACCGCGTCGTCGCCCCGCACCGCGTCGCCGCGGCGGGCGTCCTCGACCCCGGCGCGATAGGCCGGGTCGTCCCGCAGCGGCTCCCGCTCAAGCGGCTGCTCGCGCCGATCCTCCGGTGCGGTGCCTCGGTCCACGGGCGGGACGTCGCGGTCCCTGCCGTCCTGCGTTCCCTGGCTCATGCCGCCACGGTAGGACGAAAGCCGGGCCCGGCGAACCCCCGTTGCGCGAGCGGCCCCTGGGTCGTACCCTGTGGCGCCGCCGTCAGCGGTCGAGGGAGGCGAAGCGCTCGACGTCCTCGCTCGTGCCCGAGACGATGATGAGGTCGTGGTTGGTCACCACCGTGTTCGCCTCCGCGTAGCGGAACGGGCGGCCCGGGCTCTTCACGCCCACCACGGTCACGTTGTACTTGGTGCGCACGCCCGACTCGTTCAGGCCGATGCCGCGGATGAACCGCGGCGGGTACATCTTCGTCAGCAC
The DNA here is from genome assembly GCF_054782875.1 of Microbacterium petrolearium. Taxonomy (NCBI): domain Bacteria; kingdom Bacillati; phylum Actinomycetota; class Actinomycetes; order Micrococcales; family Microbacteriaceae; genus Microbacterium; species Microbacterium petrolearium. Next base: position 14,872 of record NZ_BAAGRQ010000007.1, on the reverse strand, counting down.
GAAGTCGTCGTCGAAGCGGATGAAGTCGAGCATGCGCCCGCCCACGAGGTGCGCGACGCGCTCCCCCGCCTCGCGCTCCGGGTAGATGACGTGGTTCGCGCCGACGCGGGCGAGGATCTTGCCGTGCGACTGCGACACCGCCTTCGCCCAGATCTGCGGCACCTTGAGGTCGACGAGGTTGGCCGTGATGAGCACCGACGCCTCGATCGACGAGCCGACCGCGACGACCGCCACCTGGAAGTCCGCCGCGCCGATCTGCTTGAGCGCGTCGATGCTGCGCGCGTCGGCCTGCACGGCGTGGGTGACGCGCTCGGACCACTTCTGCACGAGCTCGAGGTTCTCGTCGATGGCCAGCACGTCGCGGTCGAGCCGGTCGAGCTCGCCGGCGCACGCCGCGCCGAAGCGTCCGAGTCCGATCACGAGCACGGGGGCGTCGTTGCGGATCTGCTCAACCAACGATCGGCCTTTCCACGGGGAGCGAGTAGAGCTGCGAGCGGGACGTCGCGGCGACCGCCGCGGCAAGAGTGACTGTACCAACGCGGCCCATGAAGATCGTCGCCGAGAGCACATACAGCGCGGGATCGGGGAGCGTCTCGGTCAGCCCCGTCGACAGGCCGACCGTCGCGAAGCCCGAGATCACGTCGAACAGCACCTCGGCGATCGGCGCGTGCGTGATCTGCGCGATGACGATCGTCGACAGCGCGCAGATCGTCGCGCCCCACGCGAGCACCGCCACGGCGACGCGCTGCACGTCGCTCGGGATGCGCCGGCCGAACGCCTCGACGCTGCGGCGGCCCTTCGCCTCCGACCACACGCTCAGCGCGAGCACCGCGAGCGTGGTGACCTTGATGCCGCCGGCGGTGGACGCCGAGCCGCCGCCGACGAACATGAGCATCGAGCCGACGACCATGCTCGAGCCGTACAGCTCGCCGATGTCGACGACGGCGAAGCCCCCGGATCGCGTCATCGCCGACATGAAGAACGACTGGAAGATCGTGTCCCACGCGTTCATCGATCCGTAGGTGCCGGGGTTCTCGTACTCGAGGGCGAGGAACGCCGCCGCGCCCGCGAAGAACAGGATGACGGTCGTGACGAGCGTCAGCTTGACGTGCAGCGACCAGCGCCGCGGCCGCAGCAGCTGCTTCGACAGCGCGTAGATCACCGGGAAGCCGATGCTGCCGAGGAAGACGGCGCCCATCATCACGGTGAGGAAGAAGTAGTCGTGCGCGAAGACCGCGATCCCGCCCGGATTCGGGGTGAAGCCCGTGTTCGTGAACGCCATGGCGGCGTAGTACGGCGCGTACCAGGCCGCCTCCAGCCACGTGTAGCCCGCGCCGACGATCGGCAGGTACAGCAGGATCGCCGCGCCGGCCTCGATCACGAGCGTCGAGAGGGCGACGGTGCGCAGCAGCTGGCCGACCTCCCCGAGCCGCACGGCCTGGCTCTCGCTCACGGCCCCGCCGTGGGCGCGCAGCGGGTTCGTGTCGCCCGCCGCGATGAGCTTGGCGCGCAGCCCCAGCCGCTTGGAGATGACGAGCCCCAGCATCGACGCGAGCGTGAGCGCGCCCATGCCGCCGATGTTCACGCCGATGAAGATGACGGCGTTGCCGAAGGCCGACCAGTGCGTGGCCATGTCGACCGTGACGAGGCCCGTGACGCAGATCGTCGAGACGGCCGTGAACAGCGCGTCCGCGAACGGAGTCGTCTCGCGCCCCGCCGACGAGATCGGCAGCGCCAGCAGCGTCGTCCACAGGGCGACGAGCAGCAGGAACACGAGGATCGCGAAGCGCGCCGGCGACGACGTCGTGAACTCTCGGAAGAAGTGGCCGACGCGGCGGCGCACCTGCTTCATGCCGCCGAGGGCATCGACGCGCGCGCTGAAAGCGCCCTGCGACATCCGATCCCCCTCCGAGCCAGAACGTCCTCATGGTACTCCCGCGTCGCGCCCGCTACCCTCGACCACATGGCGGACATCTTCGACGTGATCGCGGACGGCACGAGGCGAGACATCCTGCAACTGCTGCTGCGTCGCTCGTCGGAGGGGGACCGCGGCACGAGCGTGTCGGAGATCGTCGCGGAGCTCGGCGTCAGCCAGCCCACCGTGTCGAAGCACCTGAAGGTGCTGCGCGAGGCCGAGCTCGTCTCCGTGCGCGAGGAGGGCCAGCACCGCTACTACAGCCTCGCGTCGGCGCCGCTCGAGGAGGTCGACGACTGGCTCGTGCCGTTCTTCGTCGACGAGGCCGACCTGATCGACGAGGTCGCCTCGCTGCAGGCGCCCGCCCTGCCGGAGCCCGCCGCCCGCGCCGCCGAGGCCGTCGGCCGCGCCGCCGCCTCGGCCAAGAACGTCGTGCAGTCCGCGCTGAAGCGGCTTGGGGCATAGTTTTCTGGGATCTGCGCCGCTCGGGCACCCGCTTCGCGGGTGCCGCTCGCGTGCTCGCGCCGGCGCTCCCGCGCCGACGAGGCGGCGCTGCGCGCCGCGGGGCGGCCGCATTGGCGGCCGCACGCTCGCGCTTCGCGCTCGCACAGTGATCGGTTGGTGTGAAGGGTGTGAGCGTCGGTTGCACCCCATCGGTTGCTGAACGGAGCGCGGGAGGCGCGGAGATGAAGCGACCACCGCAGTCGTCGTGGAGTTGCTGCGGTCGCTTCAGCTTCGTTCGCTTCGCTCACTTCATTCAGCAACCGTGGGGTTTCACCGTTCGGTTGCGCCCATCGGTTGCTGAACGGAGCGGCGGAGCCGCGGAGATGAAGCGACCAGCGCAAGCTGCCGCCGTGACAGATGTCATGGTGAGGAGGTGACGGGGGCGGATCGCGCGCGGGCGGTGAGGGCGGCCATCGTGGAGGCATGGACACACAGGCACCTCCCGCGGTCTCGCTGCGCCGCGTCGTGAAGGAGTTCCGCTCCGGCAGCGTGTTCCGGGCCGTCGATGGCGTCGACCTCGACATCCGGCAGGGCGAGATCGTCGCCCTGCTCGGCCCGAACGGGGCGGGCAAGACGACCACGCTCGACATGGTGCTCGGGCTCACGCGACCCACGGACGGCGACGTGTCGGTCTTCGGGCAGTCCCCGCGCGCGGCCGTGCACGCCGGCCGCGTCTCGGCCGTGCTGCAGTCGGGCGGTCTGCTGCGCGACCTCACGGTGCGCGAGACGATCACGCTCATCGCCTCGACCTTCCCCGCCCCACTGCCGGTCGACGAGGCGATCGAGCGCGCCGGCCTCGGCGCCATCGCCGGGCGCCGCGTGTCGAAGTGCTCCGGCGGCGAGCAGCAGCGCCTGCGCTTCGCGCTCGCCCTCCTGCCCGATCCCGACCTGCTCATCCTCGACGAGCCGACGGCCGGCATGGACGTGACGGCGCGGCGCGAGTTCTGGGACACCATGCGCGAGGACGCGCGCGCGGGTCGCACCGTCATCTTCGCCACCCACTACCTGGAGGAGGCCGACGCGTTCGCGCAGCGGATCGTGCTGATGGCCGGCGGGCGCGTGGTCGCCGACGGCACGACCGCCGAGATCCGCGCCACCGCCACCGGACGGCGGGTGACGGCCTACGTCGAGGCCGCGGCCCAGGACGCCGCCGTCGCGCGCCTGCGCGCGGCCGGCGCCGAGGTCGAGGCCGACGCCGGGCGGCTGCTCGTGCGCACGGGCGACTCCGACGGGGTGGCGCGCCTGCTGCTGAACGAGCTCGGCGCGCACGACCTCGAGATCGCCGCCGGCAGCCTCGACGACGCGTTCGAGGCCCTCACCGGCGCGCACCGCGCCGACGCGACCGTGATCGGAGGAGCACGATGAACCCCACCTACTTCGCCATCGAGCTGCGGCGCATCGTGCGCGACGTCGTGACGATGTTCTTCGTGGCGATCCTGCCCGCGGTGCTGTACCTCATCTTCGGCGCGAGCCAGTCGTACGGCGAGAACAGCGTGGGCAACGGCAACGTCGCGTTCTACGTGATGATCGGCATGGCCGCGTACGGCGCCGTCACCGCCACGGTCGGCGTCGGCGGCACGGCCGCCGTCGAGCAGATGCAGGGCTGGGGTCGCCAGCTCGGCCTCACGCCCATGAGCGACGCGCAGCGCGTGGTGACGCGCGCGGCCGTCGGCTTCGTCGTCGCGATCGTGCCCGTCGGGCTCATCTACGCGCTCGGCGCCCTCACGGGAGCGGAGGCGGAGCCGCACGTCTGGGTGATCAGTGGGCTCGTCGTGCTGCTCGGCTCGGCCGTGTTCTCGTTCTTCGGGCTGCTGTCGGGCCTGCTGTTCCGCAGCGAGGCGGCCGTGAGCGCCGCGAGCGGATCGCTCGTGATCTTCGCCTTCCTCGGCAACCTGTACTTCCCGCTCACCGGCTTCCTGCTCGACATCGCGCGGTTCACGCCGCTGTACGGGTACGTCGCGCTCGCCCGCTACCCGCTCACCGACGGGTGGACGGTCCGGCAGAGCCCGGACGACGCGTCGGTGCTCGAGCCGCTGTGGGTGCCGGCGCTCAACCTGGGCGTGTGGGCGGCGATCTTCATCGCGGCGACGATGCTCGTCGCGCGGCGGGGCCGGTCGCGTCAGTGACGGAGCACACGACGAGGGGATCCGGTGCTCCCGCGGGGGTGCCGGATCCCCTCGGCGTACCGGGATCGGAGCGCGAGCCTGAGAGCATGGGACGCGTGACGCGGGCGATCAGACCGGATGTGGGGCCGTGGGCGCGCTTCTCGTGGACCCTCGGCGTCGTCTGGGTCGTGTGCATGTTCTTCCCCATAGCGTCGGCCCTGGAATCGGACGCCCCGCCGGTGGTCAGGGCGGCCGCGGTCGTGCTGCTCGTCCTCTTCGCCGCGCTGTACGTCGCCTCCTTCGTCTGGCTGACGCTGTCGAGGTCGTGGGCGCAGGCCGGCCGCCGGGGTCTGCCGGCGCTCGCCGTCATGACGGTGCTGATGCTCATCGCCGTCGCGCTCGTCGGCGTCGGCGCGCTCGGCGCTGCCCCGTTCCTCGTGGCGATCGCGATGTTCTCGGGCCCGCGGGCCGGATCCTTCGCCCTCGCCTCCGCGATCGCCGTCGCCCTCGTGGTCGCGCTCGCGGTGAGCGGGCGGCTCACCGACTACTGGGGCATCCTGCTGCCGGCGGCGTTCGTGCTCGTCACCTGCGGGCTGGTGCGGATCGTCGACGGCGCCCAGGACGAGCACAACGAGCTGGTCAGGCAGCTCGCCGTGGTCGAGGAGCGCGAGCGCGTGGCCCGCGACGTGCACGACGTGCTGGGCCACAGCCTCACGGTGGTGACCGTCAAGGCCGAGCTGGCCGAGCGCCTCGTCGAGCGCGACCCGGCGGCGGCGAGGGAGGAGCTCGCGCAGATCCGGAGCCTCACGCGCGAGGCGCTCGCCGAGCTGCGCGCCACCGTGGCGGGGCTGCGCGTCGCCCGGCTCGCCGACGAGCTCGAGGCGGCCAGGGCCGCGCTCGCCGACGCGGGCATCGCGGCCGACGTGGCGGACGACGCCGAGACGGTCGATCCGCGGCACCGCATCGTCGTGGCCTGGACGCTGCGCGAGGCCGTGACGAACGTCGTGCGGCACTCCCGCGCCAGCCGGTGCACCGTGCGGCTCGAGCCGCACGGCATCGTGGTGGAGGACGACGGGGTCGGCACCCCCTCCGACATCGCCGCCTCCGGGCTGCGCGGCATCCGCGAGCGGGCCGAGGCCGCGGGCGCGACCCTCACGGTCGGCGCCGCCCGCGAGCTCGTCGCCGCCGACGCGAGCGGTCCCGCCGGATCGGGAACCCCGGGGGCGGAAACCCCCGGCGCCCGCGGCGCGAGGATCCCCGGCGCCCGCGGCACGCGAGTAGAGGTGCGCTGGTGATCCGGCTGCTGCTGGCCGACGACCAGGCCCTCGTCCGCGGCGCGCTCGCGGCGCTGCTCAGCCTCGAGCCCGACCTCGAGGTCGTCGCCGAGGTCGACCGCGGCGACGAGGTGGTGGCCGCCGCGCGCGAGTCCGCGGCCGACATCTGCCTGCTCGACATCGAGATGCCGGGCGCCGACGGGATCGAGGCGACGGCGGCGCTGCGCGACGCGCTGCCGGCCGTGCGCTCGGTGATCGTGACGACCTTCGGCCGGCCCGGCTATGTGCGCCGGGCGCTCGACGCCGGGGCATGGGCGTTCGTCGTGAAGGACACGCCCGCCCACGAGCTCGCCGACGTCGTGCGCCGCGCGCAGGCGGGGGAGCGGATCGTCGACCCCGCGCTCGCGACCGAGTCGCTCCTCGGCGGGGCGAATCCGCTCACCGAGCGCGAGCGCGAGGTGCTGCGGCACTGTCTCGACGGCCAGCCGGTCGCGGCGATCGCGGCGCGCGTGCACCTCTCGGCGGGCACCGTGCGCAACTACCTCAGCGCGGCGATCGCGAAGACCGGCGCGTCGGGCCGCGTCGTGGCGGCGCGCGCGGCGCAGGAGCGCGGCTGGCTCTGACCCCTGTTGCGCCCCGCGGCGCCGCTGACATAATGGCGCCATGGCGGGCGGGGTGAGCGGTGGCGACGGGTGGGCCACCACCCGACAGTTCCAGGCCACCGAGGCAGAGGACCTGTCGTGGCTCGTCTCCGCCGGAGTCGTCACGGACGACCAGCTGGCGGAGGCCGAGCGTCGGGCGCGCGAGGAGCACACGAGGGCCGCGGCCCTGCTGCTCGATGAGGGCCTCGTCAGCGCGGGGCAGATCGCCAGGGCGCGCGGCGAGGCGTGGGGCACGCCCTCCTGCGAGGACCTGCGCGCCGAGCGCATCGACCCCGAGCTGTCGCGCGGCCGGGCCTGGCGCGGGTATCTGAGCCGCGGCTGGCTGCCGCTGCGCCGCGACGAGGACGGCACGATCCTCGTCGCCACGTTCCTGCGCCCGACCGACGCGCTGCGCGCGGAGGTCGAGACCGAGCTCGGTACCTCGGCCATCGCCTTCACCGCCGTGGAGCGCTGGGGCTTCCGGCAGACGGTGCTGCGGGCGTTCGGCCCGGAGGTCGCCGCCGACGCCGCCAACGCGCTCGGCCGATCCGATCCGCTCCACTCCGCGCAGACGACCATGAGCACGCCGCAGAAGGTCGGCGTCGCCGTCGCGCTCGTCGCGCTCGTCGTGCTCCTGTTCCTGTGGCCGCTGCCGACCCTCGTCTGGGTGATCGGTGCCATGTCGGTGGCGTTCCTGCTCGCCGCGGCGTTCAAGTTCTTCATCAGCCTGCGCGGCTCGCGCTACGACCTCGTCGAGCGCATCGACGCCGAGAAGGTGGCCGCGCTGCGCGACGAGGACCTGCCCGTCTACACCGTGCTCGTGCCGGTGTTCCGCGAGGCCAACATCGTGGGCCAGCTGCTCGGCAACCTCGGGCGCCTGGACTACCCCACCCACAAGCTCGAGGTGCTCATCCTCGTCGAGGAGGAGGACGACGAGACCCGGCAGGCGATCCTCGACACGGATCCGCCTCCCAACTTCCACACGATCGTCATCCCGCGCGGGCAGCCGCAGACGAAGCCGCGCGCCTGCAACGTGGGGCTCGAGGTGGCCACGGGGGGAGTACCTCGCGATCTTCGACGCCGAGGACCGGCCCGAGCCCGACCAGCTCAAGAAGGCCGTTGTCGCCTTCCGCGACGGCGGCGAGGAGCTCGTCGTCGTGCAGGCCGCGCTGAGCTACTTCAACGACACCGAGAACGTTACTGGTAGCGCCGATTGTTGTTGAGTCGCGAATTGACCAGATGTCGGCTGGCTTCCGGGTGGTGGCTGGCCACCGGCCGATCCGTGATTGATCAGCGCATACTGTATAGTTCAGTGCATGCTGACCATTGCTTCACGCCTCGATGTCATGAACCGGCTCGGCCGGGCCATGGCAGACCCGACGCGTTCCCGGATCCTGATGTCCCTGCTCGATGGCCCGAGTTACCCGGCTGTGCTCTCGCGCGAGCTGGAGCTGACGCGCTCGAACGTGTCGAACCATCTCACGTGCTTGCGTGACTGCGGGATCGTGGTCGGCGAACCGGAGGGTCGTCAGACCCGTTACGAGATCGCCGACCCGCACCTCGCCGCCGCGCTTGTCGCGTTGGTGGATGTCACCTTGGCTGTCGACGAGCACGCTCCGTGCGTGGACTCGGCGTGCACGGTGCCGGGGTGCTGCGGAGCGGGGGCTGACGCGTGAGCGCGGCGTGCGGCTGCGAGCATGAGCCTGCCGCCACGGCGGGCGAGGAACACGAGGAGGCCGAGCGGCCCTGGTGGAGGGACCGGAGGGTCATGGTGCCGGTGTTCTCCGGTGTCGCGTTCCTGGCCGGTCTGGTCTTTGAGTGGTCCGGCCTCGCGATCCCGGCGCTGGTGCTGTTCTGGATCGGTCTCCTGCTGGGTGCGTCGACGTTCACGCCCGGTGCGATCCGGAAGCTGTTCAAGGGCAAGCTCGGCATCGGACTCCTGATGACGATCAGCGCTGTCGGCGCGGTGATCCTCGGCTACGTGGAGGAGGCCGCAGCGCTGGCGTTCCTGTATTCGATTGCTGAGGCCCTGGAGGACAAGGCGATGGACAGGGCCCGCGGGGGTCTGCGGGCGTTGCTGAAGCTCGTTCCGGAGACCGCGACCGTGCTGCGCGACGGCGGGTCCGTGGAGGTGCAGGCGAAGGAGCTGACGGTCGGCCAGGTCATGGTCGTTCGTCCGGGCGAGCGGATCGCGACCGACGGGATCGTTCGTGCGGGGCGTTCCAGCCTGGACACGTCGGCGATCACCGGGGAATCGATCCCGGTCGAGGTCGGGCCCGGGGATGCGGTGTCGGCCGGCGCGATCAACAGCTCCGGCGCGCTGGAGGTCGAGACGACGGCGGCGGGCACCGACAACTCGCTCACGACCATCGTCGAGTTGGTGGAGCAGGCGCAGACGGAGAAGGGTGAGCGGGCGCGTCTCGCGGACCGGATCGCGCGCCCGCTGGTGCCGGGCGTGCTGATTCTCGCTGCGCTGGTTGCGCTGATCGGGTCGCTGCTGGGCGACCCGGAGGTGTGGATCACCCGCGCGCTCGTCGTGCTGGTCGCCGCCTCTCCCTGCGCGCTGGCGATCTCGGTGCCGCTGACGGTCGTGGCCGCGATCGGCGCGGCGAGCAAGTTCGGCGTGATCATCAAGTCGGGTGCGGTGTTCGAGCGGTTTGGTGCTGTCCGGCACGTCGCTGTCGACAAGACCGGCACCCTGACCCGCAACGAGCCGACAGTTACCGCCGTCCTTACCGTGGACGGCGTGACCGAGACCCAGGCGCTGGCCTGGGCGGCCGCGCTGGAACAGCACAGCACGCATCCTCTCGCTGCGGCGATCACCGCAGCCGCGCCGGGTGTTCCGGCGGCTGCCGGCGTGACCGAACAGGCGGGGCACGGCATCGAAGGCACCGTCGACGGGGCGAGGATTACCGTCGGCAGCCCCCGCTGGCTTGACGCCGGTGAGCTCGGCGACCGGGTGGCGGTTCTCGAGGAGAAAGGGATGACCGTCGTGATCGTGCACCGTGACGGGGCACCTGTTGCCGCGATCGGCGTCCGTGATGAACTGCGACCAGAAGTCCCCGAAGTCGTCCGCACCCTCGCAGATCAGGGCGTCGAGGTGACCATGCTCACCGGCGACAACGCCCGCACCGCTCGTGCGTTGGCTGCGCAGGCCGGGATCAGTGACGTGCGCGCGGAGCTGCGTCCTGAGGACAAGGCGACCGCGATCGGCGAGCTGTCGAAGGCGGGATCGGTCGCGATGATCGGCGACGGCATCAACGACGCTCCGGCCCTCGCGGCCGCGGACATCGGCATCGCGATGGGCGCGACCGGCTCCGATGCCGCGATCGAGTCCGCCGACGTCGCCTTCACTGGCCACGACCTGCGCCTCATCCCGCGGGCGTTCGACCACGCACGGCGGGGACGGCGGATCATCAACCAGAACATCATCCTGTCGCTGCTGATCATCACCGCGCTGCTCCCGCTGGCCCTGTTCGGGGTGCTGGGTCTCGCCGCCGTGGTCCTGGTGCACGAGATCGCGGAGGTCATCGTGATCCTCAACGGCCTGCGCGCCGCCCGCACCCGCACGCCACGGTTGGAGAGCTGATGCTCGCGACCATCGGCTCCGCGATCGGCCTGTTCGCGGCGACCAACATCGACGACATCGTCGTGCTCACCGTCCTCTTCCTCGCCTCCCGGCGCGGGAGCCCGCGACCCTGGCAGATCGTCGCGGGCCAGTACCTCGGGTTCATCGCCCTGGTCGTGATCAGCGTGGTCGCCGCCCTCGGCTTGACGATCGTCCCGGACGAATGGGTCGGGTTCCTCGGCCTGATCCCGCTCGGCATCGGCATCTGGACGCTCGTGTGCGGCCTGCGCCGCAAAGGCGACGACGATGACGACGAGAAGATCACTGCGGTCGGGCTGTGGGGCGTAGCGGGGATCACCATCGCCAACGGGGCGGACAACATCTCCCTCTACACGCCGATCTTCCTCACCAGCACCCCCGGCGACGTCGCGATCATGATCGTCGTGTTCCTGATCCTCGTCGCCGTCTGGTGCGCCGCTGGCCGACTGATCGGGACCCACAAGGCCGTCACGGAGACGCTCGAGCGCGTCGAGCACTGGCTCGTTCCCGTCGTCTTCATCGGCCTGGGCCTGTTCATCCTGATCGAATCCGGCGTCATTGTCCGCCTCTTCGAGGTCCTCGCATGACCCCGGACGCGAAAACTGACGTTGAGCGGGCGTCGGAAGAGCAGTCGCAGAGAGGGCGCTGGCGGCTCACGGCCTGGGCGCTGCTGATCGCCGTCCTCGTCGTCCTGGTCGACCAGGGGACGAAGGCGTGGGCCGAGGCCGCCTTGTCGGAGCACGAGCGGATCCCGTTGGTCGGCGATCTGCTGGGCCTGCAGCTCGCGTACAACCCCGGAGCGGCGTTCTCCTTCGGCGAGGGCTCCACCTGGGTGTTCGCTCTCATCGCCGTCGCGGCCACCGTCACTGCGATCGTATTCGCGTTCCGCGTCCGACGCCCTGGGTGGGCGATCGTCATCGGCGCGCTCGGCGGGGCCGCCGCCTCGCACGCCGGCGACAGGCTCTTCCGTGCCCCAGGATTCGCTCGGGGGCACGTCGTGGACTTCCTCGCCTATGGCAACTGGTTCATCGGGAACGTCGCCGACATCGTGATCGTCACCGCCGCGATCGCCGGAGCGCTGTTGATGATCCGCGGCACCGAGAACTGAGAGGACCTTCATGGAGATCACACTGCAGTACTTCGACGGCTGCCCGAACTGGGAGGTGCTCGATCACCGGCTTGCTCAGGTCGTCGAGGGTCGAGCGGATGTCCGCGTCGCCCATCAGCGAGTCGAGACCGCCGAGGACGCCGCCCGCCTCGGGTTTCACGGGTCTCCGACCGTCCTCGTCAACGGCGTGGACCCCTTCGCGGAGGAGGGTGCGCCGGTGGGGCTCGCCTGTCGAGTGTTCCGCACCCCTGCCGGGCTGGCAGGGTCACCGACCGTCGATCAGCTGCGCGAAGCGATTTCCGGCCCCGGCTCGGACGTGTGATGCTCGTTCAGGCGTGGGTGGAACGAAGCGCCGGGTAGTCGGACCATTCACCGCCGGCGAGACGCGACCATGATGCGGCGGACGCCGGCGTGATGCCGAGGAGATCCGAGACGATCCGGGGATGCAATTGCCGGGTGAGCTCGATGAGCGCTGTCGTGCGAGCACTCCCGGCAAGCAAACCTTTCGCACGAAGACGACGGCTCAGCGGGCCCGGGGTGAGGTGACGGCCGGGGTTCCTGCCGGGGAACAGCCATCCTTCTGGATGGTGCTGGGCAGCATCGACAAGTTCGACGATGGCGTCGCCGAGGATCTCGGGGAGCTCGATCGGCTCGGCTCCGACGGTGAGTGTCACGGGCTGCGAGCTCGTATCGACCTGTGTCCGTGTGATCGTGACGATGCGGGTCAGTTGTATTCCGTAGAGCAGCACGAGGAGACCTGCGGCCCGGGTCTTCGGGTCCAGGTCAGGATCGGACAGGAACCTGCGGGCCATCTGCCAGCGGTGGTCGGAGGCGTAGTCTCGCCCTTCGAGGCGGTGGGCTCGGAATTCGACCCGAAGGGTGCTCAGCCGGTGCTTTTGGAGCCAGCGAGTGAACGGTGCCAGCGCGTCGCGTTGGCTGGGCGAACCGGTCAGATAGGCGTCGAGCCGGCGCTGCGGGAACGTCGCCGGTGTCTCCTGTTGCGCCCGGATCTCCCCAAGGAGCGCGGCACAGTACTTCAGCGCGGCTCGTTGCCTCTGGAAGCCGGCGGCGGGGCTGGATTGGCTGCGGGTTCGAGTGGACCGGAGGAGCTCCCAGGTGCAGTAGCGGCGGAGGATCAGCCGGTCCTCGGGTGGTCGATGTCGTCGAGCCAGTCGTTGAGCCAGTGGTTGAAGCGTGTTGCTTCGACGTCGAGCGCCGGGAGCACTCCTGAGCGGACCAGAAGCGAGAGGAGGAACGCGACGGCCTGTCCTGACTGGGCTCGGGTAATGATCGCCTCGGCGGTGAGCGGCAGGGCTCCGTCCGCGAGCTCGCGGAGTACGCTCGCGCATTTACTCTTGTGCAGCCAGCGTTCCAGCGACGCCGCCTTGCTGTGATGCGTGAGCAGGTAGTCCGCAAGAGGGTGAAGATCCGTCCGAATCTCTCCCGTGTCGTCGGCGAGCAGCTGCTGGATCGCGATGGGCCTGCGGCACTCGACGCAGAGGTGATGCTTGCGGATCTCCTCGATCGAGCCGCAGCCAGGACAAGCCATCGTTACCGGCGCACCCGCGCAGTCAGCACAGACCTTCTGATCATTCATGAACCCGGTGAGGAACACCCTGCGCCCGCACTCGGGGCAGGGCTGGGGTCTGCGCATCGCGTAGTAGCAACGCGCGCAGACCCCTCGCCCGTCAAGGTGGGAGGCGACGCGGCCAGGCTCTCCGCAGAGACCGCAGGTCTTGATCGGTGCGGTGTAACAGGCCAGGCAGACAAGTTCCGGGCGGCGGACGATGATCGTCGCATGCTGACCGCACCGCGAGCAGTCGCCGAACGATCGAGGGTCGGCTCGCCAGCAGTCGCGGCAGAAGCGCTGCCCGTCGATCGTGCGCTGCACGGGTCGGACCCGGCCACAGGAAGCGCAGGAAACCGACCGGGCGTTCCGCTCGCATCGGGAGCAGTGCCGACCACCGTTCGGTGTCTTGTGTGGCAGACGGACCGCGCGGCCACACGACTCGCACGTCGGCAGGACGACCATGCCTGCTCCGTCGTCGACGAGCGCACGGGCCAGGTCCCGAACAGTCACCGGCACGTTCGCATGCCGCCCCTCGAGGACCCCCGGCTGCTTGATCAGCGCAAGCTCAAGAAGCTGCTGCGTCAGCGGCACCGGCGCGACTGAATGCACGATCTCGACGAGACGCTCGGGCGAGATCTCGGGAACAAGGGGGCGTACGAGGTCGACGACTTCCGCGACTCGCGGCTGCTGCGGAGGCTTCGCCACCGCGGCTACTTCGTCCGCGGCCGGCGGATCGTCGCGCGAACGGGGCGGAGATCGCCAATCGACCCGCGCGTCGCTTCTTCGCCCACGGCAACCGGGGCCGAGGCCTCCCGGCGAGTGATCGTCACGAGATCGTCGAGTGAACACTCCAGCGCATCGCACAGAGCAGCGAGGACGTCGAGACGCACCCGCTGGGGTGGCTGCGTCACCAGCCGATACACCTGCTCTCGGGACAGGTCGATGCCGCGGTCCTCGAGCAGAGGCTTCAGCTTGGAGGTCTGGAAGATCCCGCGCGAGGCCATCACACTGCGCAGATTCCATCCGGTATCGAGCTCAATGGTCATCAGCTTCTCCTTCGATGAGGGCCTTCAGGGCTTCGGCGAGCACCCGGTTCTTGTAGTCCGAACTGACAGAGGCGTAGATCGAGGTCGTCGACGCGTGCATGTGCCCGACCTGCTCCTGGACGAATCGATCGGCGTAGCCGAACTCCAGCAGGTGCGTCACATAGGAATGCCGGAGGCTGTGCAGCGTCAGATCCTTCGACAGGCCGGCCTCGTCCCGCAGCTCCGCGAATCTTCGGTCGAGATAACCGGCGGACAGACGCGTGCGGCGCTCGGTCACCCAGAGCGCGTCGAGGTCATCTCCGGGCGCGAAGCGCTCCCGGGCCTGCTCGAGCCATTGCTGCATGCCGGGCACCCACCAATCGAACTCCGGCACCAGCAGCACCGTGCGCCGTCGTGGTGCGCCGCCGCCCGCGGCCTTCGCCCACCGCACATGGATCGCACCAAAGCGCCCCCACTGGCGCATCTTCGCGTTGTGGTGCAGATCGACGGTATCGAGCATCACCGCCTCGGTGCGGCGCAGACCGAACGCGTACACCGTCTTCAGCAACTGGGCATCCCTCAGCGCGCCGAGCGCGCCCTTGCGGCCCGACGCCACGAGCAGCTCAACGCGGGCGTCGGCCGTGTCGAACAGGCGCTCCACCTCGTCATACGTGAACGGGCGACGCTTCCCATCGCCTTCGAACTCGAACCGGTGCGCCACTGTGTTCCACGGCAGACACACTTGCGAGGGGACGTCCCCGAACTCGCGATCGCAGATCTCCATCCAGTCGTACAACGGGTTCGTGAGGTAGTCACAGAACCCACGGATCGACCCATGATTGGCGCGCATCGTCGACAGCGTCCGAGTCCGGCCACCGGACTCCGCAGTGAACTCATCCACATCCGCCACCGTCCATTTCCACGGCGGCTTGTCCACGAAATCACGGAACCGGGTCACCGTCGCCGTCCGATTTCGGATCGTCTGATCACGAAGCCCCCGAGTGGAGTCCCGCATAGTGGTGTAGCGCGCGGTGGTCTGGCTCGTCGTTCCTGACGTAGACGCGGTCACCGTGTGATCCTTCGAGAAAGCTCTCTACTTCTCACTCGAATGGAGTCATCACGA
>NZ_BAAGRQ010000006.1:0-148909 GCF_054782875.1 Microbacterium petrolearium | reverse complement strand
CCTGTGCAGGTTCCACCACATGAACCTCCACCACCACCGCTACCGCATCACCCGCGACCGCCACGGCCCCTTCCTGCTCCACCCACCCGACAGCAGCGAACCCACCGAACTCCCCACCCGCTCACCCCTCCGCTGGGCCTTCGGGGCCCGCCGCCCCACACCGCGTGATCTCGACTGCCTGATCCTGGGCCGGGTGCGGCTCGCTCGGCTGCCGAGCGGAGTGAGCGAAGCGAACGCAGATGAAGCGACGCCTGCGCCCTCGCTCGGGGCGGCAGGCCGCTCAGCATTCGTCCGCCCCGCGCCGCCATAGACTTGACGCCTATGAATCCCGATGCCCTCGCCGCCGCTCTGCTCGCCGTCCTCGCGCCGATCGCCGAGCGACGCCGACCGGGCGAGGACCTGGGCATCACCGCCGCCGACATCGCGTTCGAGCGTCCGAAGAACCGCGACCACGGCGACTGGGCCACGAACACGGCCATGAAGTTCGCCAAGAAGCTCGGCACCAATCCGCGCGAGCTCGCGCAGGAGATCGCTGAGGGTCTCACCGCCGTCGACGGCGTCGCGGGCGTGGAGGTCGCCGGTCCCGGCTTCATCAACATCCGCCTCGAGGCTGCCGCGGCCGGCGCGCTCGCGAAGACCATCGTCGACGCGGGCACGGCGTACGGCACGGGCACGGCCTTCGCCGGGCAGAAGATCAACCTCGAGTTCGTCTCGGCCAACCCCACGGGGCCGATTCACCTGGGTGGCACGCGCTGGGCCGCGGTCGGCGATTCGCTCGCGCGCCTGCTCTCCGCGCAGGGCGGCGACGTCACGCGGGAGTACTACTTCAACGACCACGGCGCGCAGATCGATCGCTTCGCCCGCAGCCTCGTCGCCGCCTACCGCGGCGAGCCCACGCCCGAGGACGGGTACGGCGGCGCGTACATCGGCGAGATCGCGCAGCGGGTAGTGGAGGCGTACGACGGCGACCTCGCGGCTCTCGACGCCGACCAGCTGCAGGAGACCTTCCGGCGGATCGGCGTCGACTTCATGTTCGACGACATCAAGAAGAGCCTCCACGAGTTCGGCGTCGACTTCGACGTGTACTTCCACGAGAACGACCTGCACACCTCCGGAGCCGTCGCGCGCGCCGTGGAGCGCCTGCGCGAGCTGGGTCGGATCTTCGAGCAGGACGGCGCGGTGTGGCTGCGCACCACCGATTACGGCGACGACAAGGATCGCGTCGTCATCAAGTCGGACGGCAACCCCGCGTACATCTCGGGAGACCTGGCGTACTACCTCGACAAGCGCGAGCGCGGCTTCGACCGCTGCATCATCATGCTCGGCGCCGATCACCACGGCTATGTGCAGCGCCTCATGGCGATGTGCGCGGCCTTCGGCGACGAGCCGGGCGTGAACCTGCAGATCCTCATCGGCCAGATGGTCAACCTCATGCGGGACGGCCAGCCTGTTCGCATGTCGAAGCGCGCCGGCACGGTCGTGACGCTCGAGGACCTCGTCGACATCGTCGGCGTCGACGCCGCCCGCTACGCGCTGGTGCGCAGCTCGACCGACTCGAACCTCGACATCGACCTCGACGTGCTGCAGAAGCGCACCAACGACAACCCGGTGTTCTACGTGCAGTACGCCCACGCGCGCACGCACAACGTCGCGCGCAACGCGGTCGATGCGGGCGTCACCCGCGACACGTTCGCGCCCGAGCTGCTCACGCACGAGACCGAGGCCGCGCTGCTCGGCGCGCTGCAGGAGTTCCCGCGCGTCGTGGCCTTCGCCGCCGACCAGCGCGAGCCGCACCGCGTCGCCCGCTACCTCGAGGAGATCGCGGGGCTGTACCACCGCTGGTACGACAACTGCCGCGTCACCCCCAAGGGCGACGAGCCCGTCGAGCCCGTGCACGGCACGCGCCTGTGGCTCAACGACGCCACGGGCCAGGTGCTCCGCAACGGCCTCGCCCTGTTGGGAGTGAGCGCCCCCGAGCGCATGTGACGGGGGTGTGCCGGATCGGTTGCTGAACGGAGCGAGCGCCCGCGAGCGGAGATGAAGCGACCACAGCAACCGGTGGTTTCGACTCCGCGCCCTTCGGGCGCTTCGCTCAACCCGTCTCCGCTCGCTTCGCTCGGTCGACGAGCGGTGAATCTGCGCTCGTCGACCGGAGCGGCGCAGCCGCGGAGCGGAGACGGGTCGAGCAAGCGAGCGAAGCGAGCGCGCCGAGACCAAGGCCGCAACCGTTCGCACCCGCGACCAAGGTCGGGATGAGAGGGTGCACGTATGAAGCGGCGGCGGTGGGGATGGATCGTGGCGATCGCGGCGGTGGTCGCGGTCGCGGCCGGGGCGTTCGTCGCCGGCGAGGCCGTCGCACGCTCCGTCATCCGCGACCGCGTGCAGGACGCCGTCGTCGACGCCGGCGTCCGCGTCGAGCACCTCGACGTCGAGATCCCGGGGCTCGTCATCCCGCAGCTCATCGGCGGCCGGATCGACGAGGCGCACGTCACGGGCGAGCGCGTGTCCTACGACGGCCTCACCGCCGACGTGCGGCTCGCGCTCGAGGGCGTCGACACCGGCGCCATGACCGCCGAGCGCGCCTCCGCCACCGCCGCCCTCGACGCCGCCGCTCTCGAGAGCCTCCTCGGTCGCGCGAGCTCGGGCACCGCGTGGCAGGCGCTCGGCGACGCCGCGCGGATCGACATCGCCGAACCCGACATCGCCGTCTCGGGCGAGGTCCCGATCCTCGGCGCCCTCCAGCTCACGCTCCGCCCGTCCGCGGCCGACGGACAGCTGCTGCTGTCGCCTGTCGAGGCCGCGCTCGGCGACTGGCGCATGCAGCTGCCCGGCGAGCTCCCGCCCGGCGTGCCGGACGCCCTCGCCCAGCCGATCCCCGTGTGCCTGTCGGACAGCCTGCCGCGCGGCATCACGCTGTCGGACGCGACCGTCGAGGGCGACGAGCTCATCGCCCACCTCGCGCTCGACGGCGGGCTGCTGAACGATCCGACGCTGCAGCAGCCCGGCGACTGCGCATAAGGCTCAGTGCGAAGGGGCGCGCCGCCGGACTCGTCCTAGACTCGTCGGGTGACTCACAGCCCCGACGGGGCCGTCGTGCCCGAGTGGCTCGCCGTGCCCGACGACCCGAATGACCTCGTCGAGGCGGTCTGGCCCGCGGGCGCGGATCGCGACGCCGACGGCGTGCTGCGCATCGGCGGCATCCCCGCCACCCAGCTGGCCCGCGACTTCGGCACGCCCCTGTACGTGCTGGACGAGGACGCCGTGCGCGCCAGGGCCCGCGAGGTGCTCGCCGCCTTCCGCGACGCCGCCGCCCGCCACGGCACGGACGCCCGCGTCTACTACGCCGGCAAGGCGTTCCTCAGCGGCGCCGTCGCCCGCTGGGTGCGCGAGGAGGGCCTGGCCCTCGATGTCGCCACCGGCGGCGAGCTCGCCATCGCGCTCGCGGCAGGCGTCGATCCGTTCCACATCGGGCTGCACGGCAACAACAAGTCGGTCGCCGAGCTCGAGCAGGCCGTCTCGGTCGGCATCGGATCCGTGGTGATCGACAGCCCGATCGAGCTCGAGCGGCTCGCGGCCATCGCCCAGCGCCTCGGCGTCGTGCAGCGCGTGCTCGTGCGGGTCAACAGCGGCGTGCACGCCGAGACCCACGACTTCCTCGCCACCGCGCACGAGGACCAGAAGTTCGGCTTCCCCCTCGCGCAGGCGCCCGAGGTCGTCGCGCGCATCCGCGAGCTGCCGCAGCTGGAGTTCATGGGCCTGCACTGCCACATCGGCTCGCAGATCTTCGGCGCCGCCGGCTTCGCCGAGTCGGCCGCGCGCCTCGTCGACGTGCACGCCCGCCTGCTCGAGGGCGGCGACGTGCCCGTGATGAACCTCGGCGGCGGGTACGGCATCGCCTACACGCGCGCCGAGCACCCGACCCCGATCGCGCAGCTCGCCGGCGACATCGTCGACGCCGTGGCGGGGGAGTGCGCCGCCCGCGGCATCCCCGTGCCGAACCTCGCGTTCGAGCCCGGCCGCGCGATCGTCGGCCGCGCCGGCGTCACGCTCTACGAGGTCGGCACCGTCAAGCCCGTGCAGGTCACCGACGCCGTCACGCGCCTCTACGTGAGCGTGGACGGCGGCATGAGCGACAACGCCCGCACCGCGCTGTACGGCGCCCAGTACTCGGCGCGGATCGCGTCGCGCACGAGCGGCGCCGAGCCGGCCCTCGCGCGGGTCGTGGGTCGGCACTGCGAGTCGGGCGACATCGTCGTCGACGCCGAGTACCTGCCCGCCGACGTCGCCCCCGGCGACCTGCTCGCCGTGCCCGCCACCGGCGCCTACTGCCACTCGCTCGCCAGCAACTACAACGCCGTGCCCCGCCCGCCCGTCGTGGCGCTGTCGGGCGGATCCGCGCGCGTCATCGTGCGCGGCGAGACCATCGACGACCTGCTCGCGCGCGACCTGGGCCTGCAGCCGGGCGCCGCGCACCCGAAAGAGGAGACCGAATGATCGAGAAGCGCACGCTCCGGGTCGCGCTGCTGGGCGCCGGATCGGTGGGATCGCAGGTGGCGCACCTGCTGCTCACGCACCGCGAGGAGCTGGCCGAGCGCGCCGGGGCCGAGCTGGAGCTCGCGGGCATCGCCGTGCGGAACCCCGACGCGCCGCGCGACGTCGAGCTGCCGCGCGAGCTGCTCACGACCGACGCCGAGAGCCTCATCGTCGGCAGCGACATCGTCATCGAGCTGATGGGCGGCATCGAGCCGGCGCGCACGCACCTGCTCACGGCGCTCACCTCGGGCGCCGACGTCGTCACGGGCAACAAGGCGCTGCTCGCCACGCACGGATCCGAGATCTTCGACGCCGCCGACCAGGTGGGCGCGAGCGTGTCGTACGAGGCGGCCGTCGCCGCCGCAATCCCGATCATCCGCCCCCTCAAGGACTCGCTCGCCGGCGACCGGATCCAGCGCATCTTCGGGATCGTCAACGGCAGCACCAACTTCATCCTCGACAAGATGGACCGCGAGGGCCTGAGCGCCGAGGAGGCGCAGCGGATCGCGACCGACCTGGGCTACCTCGAGGCCGACCCCACGCTGGATCTGGAGGGCTACGACGCCGCGCAGAAGGCGGCGATCCTCGCGAGCCTCGCGTTCCACACCAAGGTGTCGCTGGACGACGTGCACCGCGAGGGCATCGAGAACGTCACGGCCGACATGATCGAGGGCGCTCGCCGCGCCGGCTTCGTCGTGAAGCTGCTCGCGGTGTGCGAGCGCCTCGACGACGACGGCGAAGAGTCGATCTCGGTGCGCGTGTACCCCGCGCTCATCGAGCGCGACCACCCGCTGGCGAGCGTGCACGGCGGCAACAACGCCGTGTTCGTCGAGGCGGCCGCCGCGGGCCCGCTCATGTTCTACGGCGCCGGCGCCGGCGGGCTGCAGACGGCCTCGGCCGTGCTCGGCGACGTCGTCTCGGCCGCCCGCCGCCACATCGCCGGCGGCGTGGGCGTGGGCGAATCGCCGCGCATGAGCCTGCCGACCGCGCCCATCGGGCGGATCCTCACCCGCTACCAGGTGCGCCTGGAGGCGACGGACGAGCCGGGCGTGCTCGCGACGATCGCGGGGATCTTCGCCGACGGCGGCGTCTCGGTCGCCACGGTGGATCAGAGCCAGCGCGAGGGCGACACGGCGTCGATCGTCATCGGCACCCACCGCGCCCGCGAGCAGGCGCTGAGCGACACCGTCGCGCGCCTGGCCGCCAGCGACGCCGTCGAGCGCGTGGTCTCCGTGCTGCGCGTCGAAGGGGAATGAGCGCCGAGCCCGCCGCGCCGCGCACCGTGCACGTGCGCGTCCCGGCGACCAGCGCCAACCTCGGCCCCGGCTTCGACACGCTCGGCCTCGCGCTCAGCGTGTACGACGAGGTCGAGGTGACCGCCCTCGCGCCGGGCGAGCTGGAGATCGAGGTCACCGGCAGCGGGGCGGAGCACATCCCGCGCGACGACTCGCACCTCATCGCCCGCACGATCCGGTACTGCTTCGAGGCGGCCGGCGAGCGCGCGCCCGGGCTGCGGATCGTCGCGCACAACGGCATCCCGCACGGCAAGGGGCTGGGGTCGTCCGGCGCGGCCGTGGCGGCGGGCGTGCTCGCGGCGAACGGGCTGCTCGGCGGGCGGCTCACCGACGCCGACCTGCTGCGGCTCGCGACCGAGCTCGAGGGGCACCCCGACAACGTCGCGCCCGCGCTGTTCGGCGGGCTCACGATCGCGTGGACCGAGCACGGGGTGCCGCAGCACAAGAAGCTGCTCGTGCACCGCGGCGTCGCGCCCGTCGTGTTCGTGCCGGATCGGACGATGTCGACGTCCATGGCGCGCAGCGTGCTGGCCGCCGAGGTCTCGCGCGAGGACGCGGTGTTCAACGTCTCGCGCTCGGCGCTGCTGATCGCGGCGCTCACCCAGAGCCCCGACCTGCTGCTGTCGGCCACCGAGGACAAGCTGCACCAGGAGCGCCGCGCGCAGGCGATGCCCGAGACCTTCGCGCTCGTGGGCGCGCTGCGCGCCCGCGGGTTCGCGGCCGTCGTCTCGGGCGCCGGGCCCAGCGTGCTCGTGCTCGCCGACGGACCCGGTCGCCGGCTCGAGGCCGCCGCCGTCGCCGAGGAGGCCGCGGACGGGTCGTGGCAGGCGCTCATGCTGGCCGTGGACTTCATGGGCGGCACGACACACGCGTCCGACGACCCCAGAATGGACATGTCGCGACAGCTGACCCGAGGAGCGCCGGATCGATGAACTACCTCTCCACCCGAGGCGGCGGCGAGCCGCTGTCGTTCAGCGAGGCCCTGCTCGAGGGGCTGGCCCCCGACGGCGGGCTCTCGGTGCCGGCCGAGCTTCCGGAGGTCGACGGCGAGACGCTCGAGCGCTGGCGCGCGCTGACCTACCCGCAGCTGGCGACCGAGATCCTCGCACTCTTCGCGACCGACATTCCGCGCCGCGATCTCGCGCGCATGGTGGCCGCGGCGTACGAGCCCTTCCCCGGCGAGGTCGTGCCGCTGCGCGCGATCGGCGACGGGATCGAGCTCGTCGGGCTCTCGGAGGGGCCGACCCTGGCGTTCAAGGACCTCGCCATGCAGTTCCTCGGCCAGGTGCTGGAGTACGCGCTCGAGCGCCGCGGATCGGTGCTCAACGTGCTCGGCGCCACGTCGGGCGACACGGGATCGGCCGCCGAGCACGCGCTGCGCGGCAAGGAGCGGATCGCGGTGTTCATGCTGTCGCCGCAGGGCCGGATGAGCGCGTTCCAGCGCGCGCAGATGTTCTCGCTCGACGATCCGAACATCCACAACATCGCGATCGACGGCGTCTTCGACGACTGCCAGAACCTCGTCAAGCAGCTCGCCGGCGACCTGGAGTTCAAGCGGGCGCACCACCTCGGCGCCGTCAACTCCATCAACCTGGCCCGCATCACGGCGCAGGTCGTCTACTACTTCTGGGCCTGGCTGCGCGCGACCGACGCGGGCGGCTGGACCGAGCTGTCGTTCACCGTGCCGTCGGGGAACTTCGGCAACATCCTCTCCGGCTTCTACGCGCGGCAGATGGGCCTGCCGATCCGCCGCCTCGTGCTCGCGACGAACGAGAACAACGTGCTCGACGAGTTCTTCCGCACGGGCGTGTACCGCCCGCGCGGGGCCGCCGAGACCCTCGCGACCTCGAGCCCGTCGATGGACATCTCGAAGGCGTCGAACCTCGAGCGCTTCATCTTCGAGCTCGTCGGCCGCGACGCCGCGCGCGTCGTCGACGCGTGGCGCGAGCTGGAGGGCGGATCGTTCGACTTCTCGTCCGAGCAGCCGCGCTTCGCCGAGGAGTTCGGCCTCGTGAGCGGCACGTCGACGCACGCGGATCGCCTGGCGACGATCCGATCCGTGCACGAGGCGACCGGGGATGTCATCGATCCGCACACGGCCGACGGCGTGAAGGTCGCGCGCGAGTTCGCGGAGCCGGGCGTGCCGATGCTCGTGCTCGAGACGGCCAAGCCCCACAAGTTCGCCGAGACGATCCGCGAGGCGATCGGCGTGGAGCTGGAGCTGTCGCCCGAGCTGCAGCAGATGATGTCCGCGCCGCAGCGCGTCGTGGAGATGCCGGACGACGCGAGCGCGCTGCGCGACTACATCGCCTCGGCCGCGCTGCGCTGAGCCTCCCGCTGCTGGACGTCAGCGCCGGAGGCGTGGAGGTGAAACGACCGTGGCAAGCGCCGTCGGCGCCGCGCCGAGGTGGTACAGTGAGGATCACAGCGGAGGGTGCCTCAGAGCACGAATTCTGACCTCCGTCGCAATCTGCGAAGCCCCGCACGGTCACCCCACCGTCCGCCCGAGTGTGTTCTCTTCGGTGCGGCAACCGGTTGACCGGCGCACGACGTGGCGCGCGCACGGTGGATCCCGTCTGACGGATCCCCCTGCGGCTGGCTGAGAATCCACGACCCGATGAGGAGTCACGTTGGAGTCCATCTCCGAGATCCAGTCCGAAGCCGTCGAGGCCAAGGGCGACGAGAGCGTCACCGCTCCCGCCACCGCCGAGACCGCCCCCGAGGCGAGCACGGCCGAGGCCACCGAGGCCCCGGCGAAGGCGCCGCGCAAGCGTGCACCGCGCCGCGCCAAGGCCGCGTCCACCGTCGCCGCCGTGGAGGCGACCGGCAACGAGCAGGCCGCGCCGGCCGCCGAGGCTCCGGCCGAGCAGGCAGCGCCCGCCGCCGCCGAGGCCGCGGCCGAGCCCGCCGAGGTGCCGGCCGAGAAGCCGAAGCGCGCCCCGCGCCGCCGCGGCAAGGCCGCCGAGACCGATGCCGCCGCGGCCGCCGAGGCCGAGAAGCCCGCCGAGGCGCCCGAAGGCGACAAGCCCGAGGCGCCGCAGGCCGACCAGGCCGACGCCGCGAAGTCCGACGCCGCGAAGGCCGAGAAGCCCGAGGCCGACAAGGCCGAGCAGCCCGAGGCCGATGCCACCGAGAAGCCTGCCCGTGCCCCGCGCACCAAGGGCGGCCGCGGCGCGAAGGCCGCCAAGAGCGACGACGCCGCCGAGGCGCCCCAGGCCGAGCAGGCCGAGGGCGACGCGCGCAAGAACGACGCCGAGTCGGCCGACGAGCAGGACGGCGACGGCGAGGAGGGCTCCGGTCGCGGCCGCAGCCGCCGCAGCCGCAGCCGCAACCGCAACAAGAACAAGGGCGACGGCCCGCAGAACGGCGGCGCACAGCCCGAGGCGCAGGCGCAGCCGCAGGAGGACCGCAACCGCCGCAACAAGCGCACGCGCGGCGCCCAGAGCGACGAGTTCGAGCCGGAGATCGGCGAGGACGACGTGCTCATCCCGATCGCGGGCATCCTCGACGTGCTCGACAACTACGCGTTCGTCCGCACCACGGGCTACCTGCCCGGCCAGCAGGACGTGTACGTCTCGCTCGGCCAGGTGAAGAAGTACAACCTGCGCAAGGGCGACGCCGTCGTCGGCGCCATCAAGCAGCCCCGCGAGAACGAGCAGCAGGGCCGCCAGAAGTACAACGCCCTGGTCAAGGTCGACTCGATCAACGGCCTGTCGGTGGACGACGCGGCCGACCGCGTGGAGTTCGGCAAGCTCACGCCGCTGTACCCGCAGGACCGCCTGCGCCTCGAGACGGCGCCCGAGAAGCTGACGCAGCGGATCATCGACCTCGTCGCGCCGATCGGCAAGGGCCAGCGCGGCCTCATCGTCGCGCCCCCGAAGGCGGGCAAGACGATCGTGCTGCAGCAGATCGCGAACGCGATCGCGCAGAACAACCCCGAGGTCCACCTCATGGTCGTGCTCGTCGACGAGCGCCCCGAGGAGGTCACCGACATGCAGCGCACGGTGAAGGGCGAGGTCATCGCCTCGACCTTCGACCGCCCCGCCGAGGACCACACGACGGTCGCCGAGCTCGCCATCGAGCGCGCCAAGCGCCTCGTCGAGCTGGGCCGCGACGTGGTCGTGCTGCTCGACTCGATCACCCGCCTGGGCCGCGCCTACAACGTGTCGGCCCCCACGTCGGGCCGCGTGCTCTCGGGCGGCGTCGACGCGTCGGCGCTGTACCCGCCCAAGCGCTTCTTCGGCGCCGCGCGCAACATCGAGAACGGCGGATCGCTCACGATCCTCGCCACGGCGCTCGTCGAGACCGGATCCAAGATGGACGAGGTCATCTTCGAGGAGTTCAAGGGCACCGGCAACATGGAGCTGCGCCTGTCGCGCCAGCTCGCCGACAAGCGCATCTTCCCGGCGGTCGACGTGAACGCGTCGAGCACCCGCCGCGAGGAGATGCTGCTGAGCCCCGACGAGGTCAAGATCACGTGGAAGCTGCGCCGGGCCCTCGCGGGCATGGACCAGCAGCACGCGCTCGGCGTCATCCTCGAGAAGCTCAAGGAGACGCAGTCGAACGTCGAGTTCCTCGTCCAGATGCAGAAGTCGATCCCCTCGGCCGGCGGGCGTTCCTCCGGCGACGAGAACCAGATCCGCTGATCCGCGCGTGTTCGAGTCCGTCGATGCGCTGATCGACGAGCACCGCCGGGTGCAGGAGGAGCTCTCCGACCCGGCGGTGCACGCCGACGCCGCGCGCGCCAAGCGCGTCAACCGCCGCTACGCCGAGCTGTCGCGCATCGTCGCGGCCCACCAGGCGTGGGTCGGCGCGGGGGAGGACCTCGAGGCCGCGCGCGAGCTCGCCCGCGAGGACGAGGCGTTCGCCGACGAGATCCCCGCGCTCGAGGAGCGGCTCGCCGAGGCGCAGGAGCGGCTGCGGCGCCTGCTCATCCCGCGCGATCCCGACGACGCCCGCGACGTGATCATGGAGATCAAGGCGGGCGAGGGCGGTGCCGAGAGCGCGCTGTTCGCCGCCGACCTGCTGCGCATGTACCTGCAGTACGCGGCCTCGCGCGGCTGGAAGACCGAGATCCTCGAGCGCGACGAGTCGGATCTCGGCGGCTACAAGAACGTGCAGGTCGCGATCAAGGGATCGTCCTCCGATCCCGCGCAGGGCGTGTGGGCGCACCTGAAGTACGAGGGCGGCGTGCATCGCGTGCAGCGCGTGCCGGCGACCGAGTCGCAGGGCCGCATCCACACGTCGACGACCGGCGTGCTCGTCTTCCCCGAGGTGGACGAGCCCGAGGAGATCGCGATCGATCCGAACGACCTGAAGATCGACGTGTTCCGCTCGTCCGGCCCCGGCGGGCAGTCGGTGAACACGACGGACTCCGCCGTGCGCATCACGCACATCCCGACCGGGATCGTCGTGTCGATGCAGAACGAGAAGTCGCAGCTGCAGAACCGCGAGGCCGGCATGCGCGTGCTGCGCGCCCGCCTGCTCGCCCGGCAGCAGGAGGAGCTCGCGGCCGTCGCGGCCGATGCGCGCAAGTCGCAGATCCGCGGCATGGACCGCTCGGAGCGCATCCGCACCTACAACTTCCCCGAGAACCGGATCGCCGACCACCGCACGGGCTACAAGGCGTACAACCTCGACGCGGTGCTGAACGGCGCGCTGGATCCCGTCATCCAGTCCTGCATCGAGGCCGACGAGGCCGAGCGCCTCGCCGCCCTCGGCGACTGACCCCGGCGGTCTTCGAGCTCCGTGGCATACTCCGGCGCCGCCGCGGCATGAGGTCCCCGGGCACCTCGAGAGAACGAGCGCCGCGGCACGTATCAGGCCCGCCCTTGCGCGCTCCGTGGTGGTGATCGCTCCCACCTCACGCGAAGGGCACCGCGTCTATGCCTGTCTCCTCACCGCTCCCGGCTCTGCTCGGGTCCCTCAACGATGTGCAGTTCAGCTGGGACTCCGTGCTCGCTCGCGGCGGCCGGCGACCCGCGCCGCGTGCTCCTCACGGCGCCCGGCTCGCTGGCGGGGATGCCGTGGGCGATGCTGCCCGGCATGCGCGGGCGCGCCGTCACCCTCGCCCGGTCGGCCTCGCGCTGGCTGGCCTCGCGCGGCCGCTGGACGCCCGCGCGCTCGGTCGGGTTCGCCGTCGGGCCCGCCGTCGCCCGCGGGCTCGAGGAGGTGGAGCGCGCCTCCTTCGCGTGGGAGAGCGAGCGCGGCCCCGCCGCGGCGGGGCCTCGCCCGATCCTGCACGGCGCCGAGGCCCACGTCGAGGCCGTGACCGCCCTCGCGCATCGGGCCGAGGCGCTGCACGTCGTCGCGCACGGCCGGCACGCACCCGGCTCGCCCATGCTCTCGGGCCTGAGCCTGGCCGACGGCATCCTCTTCGGTTACGACATCGACCTCATCGCCGATCCGCCCGCCACCGTCGTGCTGTCGGCGTGCGAGCTGGGGCGCTCGTCCGTGCGCTGGGGGTCCGAGGCGCTCAGCATGGCCAACGCGTGGCTGCACGCGGGCACGGTGAGCGTGGTCGCCGCGCCCGTCATGGTGGCCGACGACATCGCGGCCGAGGTGCTCAGCGCCTTCCACGGCGGCCTCGCGGCGGGCCTCGCGCCCGCGGAGGCGCTCGCGCTCGCCGGCCAGGAGACGGGCCTGGCCTCGCCCTTCCTCGCCCACGGCAGCGGCTTCACCCCAGCCTGATTCGCGCTCGCGAAGAGACCCGCGAGCCGGGCTTGCGCCCGGCGGTATTCAGTGTCACTATGTACTGGTAGTCAACGTCGCTAAGTACTAGTACGTAGCGTCACCGAGTAGCAGGAGGATGGAATGGGCAAGCAGACGACGGAGATGCTCAAGGGCGTGCTCGAGGGCATCGTCCTGGGCGTCCTGTCGGCGCGCCCCGCCTACGGATACGAGATCACCGCATGGCTGCGCGACCGGGGATTCTCCTGCATCGCGGAGGGCACCATCTACGCGCTGCTCGTGCGCATCGAGCAGCGCGGGCTGGTGGACGTGGAGAAAGTCCCGTCGGAGAAGGGGCCGCCGCGCAAGGTGTACTCGCTCAACGCGAGCGGGCACGAACGACTGAACGAGTTCTGGGACGACTGGAGCTTCCTGGCCGCACGGCTCGAGGAGCTCCGCGCCGACAAGGGAGAGAAGTGACATGGCCGCAGGATGGATCGAGAAGCTCACGGGCTCGCTCGAGCAGAAGAAGCAGAAGCAGTACAAGGCGCGCCTCGAGGCGCTGCCCGGCGACTACCGCGTCGCCGCCCAGGCGCTGGATCGCTACGTGATGTACGCCGGCGGCATCGCCGACGGCGAGGTCATGATGCGGATGTTCGGCGACCTCGCCGACCTCTTCGAGGAGCACGCCGCGGCGGGCACGCCCATCCGCGACATCGTGGGGGATGACCCGGTGGAGTTCGCCGAGGAGTTCGTCTCGAACTACGCCGACGGGGGCTGGATCACCAAGGAGAAGGACCGCCTGAAGAAGGCGATCGACGGCGTCGACACGGGGAGCGGATCACGAGCGCGATGAACGCCCCCGCGATCCGGGTCGTGGGCATCGAGAAGTCGTTCGGCGAGCTCAGCGTGCTGAAGGGCGTGGACTTCGAGGTCGAGCGCGGCAGCATCTTCGCCCTGCTCGGCTCGAACGGGGCGGGCAAGACCACGCTCGTGCGCATCCTCAGCACGCTGCTGAGGGCCGACGCCGGCGCCGCCTCGATCATCGGGCACGACGTCGCGTCCGACCCGCAGGCGGTGCGCGAGGCGATCAGCCTCACGGGCCAGTTCGCGGCGGTGGACGAGGTGCTCACGGGGCGCGAGAACCTGGCCCTCGTGGCCCGCCTTCGGCACCTGCCCGATCCGGGCCGGGTCGCCGACGAGCTGCTCGAGCGGTTCTCGCTCGCCGAGGCGGGCGGGCGCCGCGCGGGCACCTACTCGGGCGGCATGCGCCGCCGCCTCGACATCGCCATGAGCCTCATCGGCGAGCCGCCCGTCGTCTTCCTCGACGAGCCGACCACGGGCCTCGACCCCGAGGCGCGGATCGAGGTGTGGGACACCGTGCGGGAGCTCGCCGGCCGCGGCACGACGATCCTGCTCACCACGCAGTACCTCGACGAGGCCGAGCAGCTCGCCGACCGCATCGGCATCCTGCACGAGGGCCGGATCCTCGTGCAGGGCACCCTGGCCGACCTCAAGGCGCTCATGCCGCCCGCGAAGGTCGAGTACATCGAGAAGCAGCCGAGCCTCGAGGACGTGTTCCTGCGGCTCGTCGGAAGGAAGGAGGCCGCCTGATGCGCCGTGATGAGCGAGCGCAGCGAGCCGAAGTAGCCATCGCACACGCGCTCGGCGACACCGCCGCGCTCACGGGCCGCTCGATGCGGCACATCCTGCGCAGTCCCGACACGATCATCACGACGGCGGTCACCCCGATCGCCATCATGCTGCTGTTCGTCTTCGTGTTCGGCGGCGCGATCGACACCGGATCGCAGTCGTACATCGACTACATGCTGCCGGGCATCCTGCTCATCACGATCGCCTCGGGCATCGCGTACACGGCGTATCGGCTGTTCCTCGACCTGCAGGGCGGGCTCTTCGAGCGCTTCCGCTCCATGCCGATCGCGCGGTCGTCGGTGCTGTGGTCGCACGTGCTCACCTCGGTCGCGGCCAACCTCGTGTCGGTCGCGCTCGTGATCGGGGTCGCTCTTCTCATGGGCTTCCGCACGGGCGCGGGCCCGCTCGCGTGGCTCGGCGACGCGGGGATCCTCGCGCTGTTCACGCTCGCGCTCACGTGGATCGCGGTCGTCGCGGGGCTCTCGGCCAAGTCGGTGGACGGGGCGAGCGCGTTCTCGTACCCGCTCATCTTCCTGCCCTTCATCAGCTCGGCCTTCGCGCCGACCGAGTCGATGCCGGGTCCCGTGCGCTGGTTCGCCGAGAACCAGCCGGTCACGTCGATCGTGAACACGATCCGCTCGCTCTTCGCCGGCCAGCCGGTCGGCGGCGAGATCTGGATCGCGCTGGCCTGGTGCGTGGGCATCCTCGCGGCGGCCTGGATCGGCGCCACGCTGATCTACCGCCGCAAGGCCCGGTGAACTCGCAGGTCGTCGACCGACACTTCGACTCGCTTCGCTCGCTCAGTGCGAGTCTCCGCGAACGGAGACGGCTTGAGCGGAGGCCCCGCAGGGGCCGGAGTCGAAAGCAGCGTGCTGTGATCTGGCCTCGACTTCGCTTCGCTCCGCTCGGCCCGTTTCCGCTCCGGCGCTTCGCGCCTCCGGTCGACGAGCGGGTTCGCTCGAGGGGCACCTCATCGGTTGCTGAACTTCAGCGCCGAAGGCGCGGAGATGAAGCGACCAGCCCGACCGCGCGAGAGGATGGCGGGGTGGAGCTGCACGAGCTGGGTCTGATCGGTCTCGCCGACGCGCTGCGGCGCGGGGAGGTGACACCGCTCGAGGCGGCGGATCACTTCCTCGCGCGGATCGCGGCGCACGACGGATCGCTGGGAGCATTCGTCGAGGTCACGTCCGAGCGGGCGCGGAACGCCGCCGCCGCGCTCGGCGCGCCCCCGGACGACGCGCCGCCGCTGTGGGGCGTGCCGCTCGCCGACAAGGACCTCGCCGCCCGCGCCGGCGTGCCCACGCGCTACGGATCCCGCGCATTCGCCGACTTCGTCCCGGACGCCTCGGATCCGATCGCCGCCGCCCT
Source organism: Microbacterium petrolearium (assembly GCF_054782875.1). Lineage (NCBI taxonomy): Bacteria > Bacillati > Actinomycetota > Actinomycetes > Micrococcales > Microbacteriaceae > Microbacterium > Microbacterium petrolearium. The sequence continues at coordinate 133,391 of NZ_BAAGRQ010000006.1, read as the reverse complement.
CGACCGGCTGGGCGCCGTCAGCCTCGGCAAGACGAACACCCCCGAGTTCGGCCTCACCGGCTACACCGAGTCGCTCGTCGCGCCGCCCGCGCGCAACCCGTGGGATCCGGCGACCGGCGCTGGCGGATCCAGCGGGGGAGCGGCCGTCGCCGTCGCCGCCGGTCTGCTCCCCGCCGCGCCCGCCTCGGACGGCGGCGGGTCGATCCGCATCCCCGCCGCGACGGTGGGCGTCGTGGGCCTCAAGCCGTCGCGGGGCCGGCTGCCGGTGGGGTCGGGCATGGACTCCCCGGGCGGCCTGGCGGTCGCCGGTCCGATCGCGCGCTCGGTCGCCGACGCCGCGCATCTGCTCGACGCGCTGGCCGGGTCGGCGCCGTACGCCTACGCCACGCGGGCGCCGGGCGGCGGACCGTTCGTCGAGGCCGCGCGGCGCGACGTCCGCGGCCTGCGGATCGGCGTGACGACCGCGACGCCGTGGGACGGCTGGACCGACACGAGCCTGTCGCCGGCGTCGCGCGACGCGCTCGAGGTCGCGGTCGGCCTGCTCGCCGAGCACCGCGTCGATCCGCTCGACTGGCGCCCGCGCGGCTACCCCGAGCTGTTCACGACCATCTGGCGGGCGTCGGCGGCGCGGATCCCCGTGGCCGACGAGGACCTCGATGCGCTCACCGAGCCGCTCACGGCGTGGCTCGTGCGGGAGGGGCGGGCTCTGCCGGCCGAGCGGGTCATCGGCGCCTATCAGGCGGCGACGGCGTTCGAGCGCGAGACGATCGAGGCGTTCGCCCCGTACGACGCCGTCCTCACGCCCGCGCTCGCGAGGGACCCGCAGCCGATCGGCTGGTTCGCCGACGGCACGGATCCGGAGGAGAACTTCGCGCGGCAGTGTCGGTACGCGCCGCACACGAGCTTCGTGAACGTCGCCGGCCTGGCGGCCATCACGGTGCCGGTCACGGCTGCGCCGGGGGAGCGGCCGGTGAGCGTGCAACTGATCGGCCGCCCGGGCGGCGAGGGCGCGATCCTCGCCCTCGCGGCCGAGCTCGAGTCCCGCCGCGGCCCCCTGCCGTGGCCAGCGCCGTAGAGCTGCTTGCCTTGGTCGCTTCATCTCCGGCGCTGCGCGCCTCCGTTCAGCAACCGCTCGGGTGCGACCGATCGGCAACCGATGAGTGCAACCGATCGGCAACCGATGAGTTCAACCGATCGGCAACCGATGAGTTCAACCGATCGGTTCAACCGGTGGTGAACAAGCCACCGCACAACCGATCACTGTGCGAGCGAAGCGAGCGTGCGGCCGCCGATGCGGCCGCCCCGCGGCGCGAAGCGCCGCCTCGCTCTCGCGGGCCGCGAGAGCGCGAGCACGCGAGCGGCGCCGCGAAGCGGCGCCCGAGCGGCGCAGACTCAAAAAAGAAGAGATCCCTCAGATCATGTACTCCGGCGCCTGGAGGTACTTCCGGGCGTCCTCGCCGGCGCCGCGGGCGCGCACCTTCGCGGGGATGCCCAGCAGCACGCTGTGCTCCGGCGCGTCGCGCGTGACCACGGCGTTCGCGCCCACCACCGAGTGCGCGCCGATCGTCACGGGGCCGAGCACCTTCGCCCCCGCGCCCACGGCCACGCCGTCGCCGAGCGTGGGGTGCCGCTTGCCGCTCCCGAGCGAGCGGCCGCCCAGCGTGACGCCGTGATACAGCATCACGTCGTCGCCCACCTCGGCGGTCTCGCCGATCACCACGCCCATGCCGTGGTCGATGAAGAAGCGGCGCCCGATCCGCGCCCCCGGATGGATCTCGATGCCCGTCAGCCAGCGCGCCAGCTGCGAACCGGCGCGCGCGACGAAGCGCAGCCCCCGCCGCCACAGCCAGTGGTTCACCCGGTGCGCCCAGATCGCGTGCAGTCCGGGGTAGAGCAGCGCGATCTCGAAGAAGCCGCGCGCCGCGGGATCCCTGCGGCGCGCGGCTTCGACATCCTCGCGGATGTGCAATCCCATGGATCGATTATCGCGGGATCAGTCCTCGCGAAGATCCTCGAACAGCGCCGTGGTGATGTAGCGCTCGCCCGTGTCGGGGATGACGACGACGATGTTCTTGCCCGCGTTCTCGGGCTTCTTCGCCTCCTGGATCGCCGCCCAGGCCGCCGCGCCCGACGAGATGCCGACGAGCAGACCCTCCTGCGCCGCGAGGGCGCGGGCCGTGGCGATCGCGTCCTCGAACTCGACGGTGGCGACCTCGTCGTACACCTCGGTGTCGAGGACCGGCGGCACGAAGTTCGGGCCGATGCCCTGGATCTTCGCCGGGCCCGGCGTGCCCGTCGACAGCAGCGGCGAGGCGGTGGGCTCGACCGCGACGATCTTCACGTCGGGGTTGCGCTCCTTGAGCACCTGGCCGACGCCCGTGATGGTGCCGCCCGTGCCGACGCCCGCCACGAACACGTCGACCTTGCCGTCGGTGTCGCGCCAGATCTCCGCGGCGGTGGTCTTGCGGTGGATCGCCGGGTTGGCGGCGTTCTCGAACTGCTTGGCCATGATCGCGCCGGGGGTCTCGGCGACGATGCGCTCGGCCTCCGCGACGGCGGCCTTCATGCCGCCGGCCGGATCGGTGAGCACGAGCTCGGCGCCGAAGGCCTTGAGCAGCACGCGGCGCTCCTTCGACATCGACGCGGGCATGGTGAGCACGACCTTGTAGCCGCGCGCCGCGCCGACGAGCGCGAGCGCGATGCCCGTGTTGCCGCTCGTCGCCTCGACGATCGTGCCGCCGGGCTGCAGCGCGCCCGACTCCTCGGCCGCGTCGACGAGCGCGATGCCCAGGCGGTCCTTCACGCTCGAGCCCGGGTTGTAGTACTCGAGCTTGGCGAGCACGGTCGCGCCCGCGTCGCCGGGCACGCGGTTGAGCCGGACGAGCGGCGTGTTGCCGAACGCAGAGGTGATGTCGTTGTGGATGCCGGGCATCGAGTGGCCTTTCGCACGAGCGGGTGGTGTCCCCGCCAGGTTAGGCCGAATCGGGCGGCGGGTGGGCGCGGATGACGGAAAACGACGGGTCCGGCGCCCAGGTGCCGGGGTTAGGCTTCCCCCTCGTGACCACCGCCCTCGAGCCCGCCCCGCGCGCCGCCGCCTCCGTGCGCGACGCGCTGCGCGCCGCCGCCGCCCGCCTCGCGGCGGCCGGCGTGCCCGATCCGCACGTCGACGCCGAGCTGCTGCTCGCGCACGTGACGGCGGCGGGCCGCGGCGAGGTGCAGGTGGCGGCGCTGCGCGGCGACGAGCTGGCGGCCGGCGAGGCCGCGGCGTTCGAGGAGGCCGTGGCCCGGCGCGCATCGCGCGAGCCGCTGCAGCACATCACGGGCGTCGCGCCGTTCCGCCACCTCGAGCTGTCGGTGGGACCGGGCGTGTTCGTGCCGCGACCCGAGACCGAGATGGTGGCGCAGCTTGCGATCGACGCGCTGCGTGCCATGCCCGACCCCGAGCCCGTGGCGGTCGACCTGTGCACGGGCAGCGGGGCGATCGCCCTGGCCCTGGCCACCGAGGTGCCGCACGCGCGCGTGCACGCCGTCGAGAACTCCGTCGACGCGTTCATCTGGGCCAAGGAGAACGCCGCCCGCATCGGCGCGCCCAACCTGCGCCTCGTGTTCGACGACGCCGCGCGGGCGCTGCCCGAGCTCGACGGCACGGTCGCCGTGCTCGTGACCAACCCGCCGTACGTGCCCGACGACGCCGTGCCGCGCGACCCCGAGGTGCGCCTTCATGACCCCGACGCCGCCCTGTACGGCGGGCCGGACGGCCTCGACCTCGTGCGGGCGATCAGCCGGCGCGGCCTCGCGCTCGTGCGACCGGGCGGATCGATCGTCATCGAGCACGGCGAGTGGCAGGGCGAGCCCATCCGCGAGCTCCTCGCGGCCGACGGCTGGCGCGCCCCGGCCACCCACCCGGACCTCACGACCCGCGACCGCGCGACCACCGCGATCCGCCCCTGACGCGCCCACTCGCCCCGCGAACCCGCGCCCCCTCGCCGAGCCCGCGCCGGATCCCGGGCGGGTTCGCGGGTCGAGGGCGGGTTCGGCGGATGCGCGGGAAGTAGACTGAGCCCGCTATGTCCCCTGTCTTCGACTGCGCCGACGAGGCGCAGCTGCTCACCGGCATGCGCCAGGCGCGCCAGGCGATCGCGCGCGGGCAGGTCGTGGTCATCCCGACCGACACCGTGTACGGCGTGGCCGCCGACGCCTTCAGCCCCAGCGCGGTCGCCCGGCTGCTCAAGGCCAAGGGCCGCGGGCGTCAGCAGCCGCCGCCCGTGCTCGTCTCCGGCCGCGCCGCGCTCGCCGCGCTCGTGGAGTCGGTGCCCGCCGAGGTCGACGCGCTCGTCGAGCGCTTCTGGCCGGGCGGGCTCACCATCGTGCTGCCCGCGCAGCCCTCCCTCACGTGGGATCTCGGCGACACCGAGGGCACGGTCGCGGTGCGCATGCCGGATCACCGGATCGCGCTGGAGCTGCTGGAGGAGACCGGCCCGCTCGCGGTCTCGAGCGCCAACCTCACGAAGAAGCCCGCCGCCGTCACGGCCGGCGAGGCGCAGGACATGCTCGGCGAGTCCGTGGCCGTCTACCTCGACGCCGGCCCCAGCCGGACGGGCATCGCCTCCACGATCATCGACGCCACCTCGCTCGTCACCGCCACCGACCCGGCCGACCGCCGGGTGCGCGTGCTGCGCGAGGGCGCGGTCACGCGCGACGAGCTGCGCGAGGTGCTGGGCCACCTCCTGGCGCCTGCCGCCGACGACGAGCACGCACACGAGGCGCACGCGCACCACGGCCACGGCGCGCCCGAGGAGGCCCCCGCGCCGGGCGCGGCCACGGGCGATCCGCGCTCTGCCTTCGCGGCGGCGCTGCGCCGCAGCCAGGAGGCCGACGCCACCGGTGCGGCGGCGACCGAGCCGGCGTCCGAGCAGGGGGACGGTCAGGGGAACGCGTGAGGCAGTACGTCTTCACGCTCATCCTCACGGCCGCGCTCACCCTCGCGCTGGCCTGGGGGATCTGGCGACTCGCGCTGCGGTTCAAGCTGTACCCCGGCATCCGCGACCGCGACGTGCACACGGTGCCGACGCCGCGCCTGGGCGGCGTGGCGATGTTCATCGCGATGGTCGCCGCGATGCTCGTCTCGGCGGCCAACCCGTTCTTCGCGATCATCTGGGCCGATCCACGCGTGATGTGGTCGATCCTCGCCGCGATGGGGCTGACGGTCATCGTGGGCGTGCTCGACGACCTCATCGACCTCGACTGGATGATCAAGCTCGCCGCGCAGTTCCTCGCGGCCGGCATCATCGCGGTCGGCGGCGGGCTGCAGATCTACGCGCTGCCGCTCGGCGACCTCTGGGTGGGATCGAGCTGGCTCAGCATCGCGCTGACGATGTTCGCGATCGTCGTCGTCATGAACGCCGTGAACTTCATCGACGGCCTCGACGGGCTCGTGGCCGGGGTGTGCCTCATCGCGAACACGGTCTTCTTCGTCTACTCCTACGTGCTCGTGCGCGACATCGGCGCGAGCACGTACTTCAACCTCGCCACGTTCCTCGCGGTCGTGCTCGTCGGGGCGTGCGCGGGGTTCCTGCCCATGAACTGGAACGGTGCGAAGCTGTTCATGGGCGACGGCGGCGCCCTCGTCCTCGGCCTCATGATGGCCACGAGCGCCATCGCGATCACGGGCGTGCTCGACCCCGCGATGTTCGTGCAGGACGAGTTCGGGCGCTCACAGCTCGTCGGCGCGTTCCTGCCCATCCTGCTGCCGATCGTCGTCGTGATGCTGCCGCTGCTCGACTTCGGCCTGGCCATCATCCGACGCCTGCGCGCGGGCAAGTCGCCGTTCTCCGCCGACCGCCAGCACCTGCACCACCGCATGCTCGACATGGGGCACAGCGACCGCGACGCCGTGCTCATCTTCTATGCCTGGACCGGCATGGTCAGCCTCGCGGTGCTGCTGATGTACCTCGGCGCGCGCGAGGACTGGCCGGGGGAGTACCTGCCCGGCGTCGCCTTCGGCCTGCTCGGTGTGGCCGCGTGCCTCGTCGTCACCCTCACTCCCGGCCGGCGTCACGAGCCCGGCACCCATCCCGACGCACCCGACACCGTGAAGGCCTCCTGATGCCCCGCAAGACGATCTCCAGCAACCCCACCTTCCGCGCCGGACTCATCTGGACGTCGGTCGCCGGTCTCGTCGTCCTCGTGGGCGCCGCCGTCATCGGCCTGCTCGTCGACGGCCCGCAGGGGCTGTGGAGCGGCGTGCTGGGCGCCCTCATCGGCGCCCTGTTCCCGATCATCACGGTGGGCAGCCTGCTGTTCGGCAACCGCTGGTACGGCACGCCGCAGTTCCTGCCGATGTTCTTCGGCATCACGATGGGCGTGTTCCTCGTGAAGGTCGTCGTGTTCCTCATCGCGATCGCCGTCGTGATCGGCCTGCCCTGGGTGAACCTGCTCGTGTTCTACTTCGCCCTCGTGGCCGCCGCCGTCTCGTCGCTCGTCATCGACGTGGTCATCGTCACGCGCATGCGGATCTCGGGCGCGAGCGACGTCGCGCTGCCCGGCGACGACGACTGATCCCCAGCGCCGAGCGCGCGACTTCTACAGCGCGTCAAAAGACGGCCCGAACTTTGATAGGGTGGAGTCGTCACCGTGGCTGGCGAGCGGCGCACAGCGCTGTGGTCCCGCGATTGACACCCCCACCACCGACTTACCCGCCCGGATCCCGTCTGGGCGAGAAGCTGGAGCCACTGAGTTGACTCAAGCGACGATGATCGTCCCGATGGCCGACGGCAACGTGTTCACCCCGCCGTCGATCAACGACTTCTTCCCGGACGCGATCCTCACCATCGGTGGCGTCGACATCATGACGCGCATCAACCTCGCGCAGATCATCGCGACCGCGGTCCTGGTGCTCCTGCTCGTGCTCGGCACGCGTCGCCTCACGGTGGTGCCCGGGCGCTTCCAGAGCGTCATGGAGCTCGGCTTCGGCTTCGTGCGCAAGAACATCGCGTACGAGCTGCTGGGCGAGAAGGACGGCAAGCGCTTCGTGCCGCTGCTGACCGCGATGTTCCTGACGATCCTGTTCATGAACCTCACGGGCATCGTCCCGGGCATCAACCTCGCTGGCACCTCTGTCATCGGCGCCCCGCTCGTGTTCGCCATCGTCGCGTACGTCGTGTTCATCTACGCCGGCATCAAGAAGCACGGCGGGTTCCGCTTCGTCAGGAACTCGCTGCTGCCCGGCGGTGTGCCGGTCTACCTCGCGCCGATGATCATCGTCATCGAGTTCATCTCGACGTTCATCGTGCGCCCGGTCTCGCTCACGCTGCGACTGCTCATGAACATGATGGTCGGGCACTTCATGCTGTCGCTGTTCTTCGCGGCGACGAACTTCTTCATCCTCAGCGGCACGTGGATGGCGGTGTTCTCGGTCGGCTCCGGAGCCATGGGGCTCGCGTTCATGCTGTTCGAGATGTTCGTCGCCTTCCTGCAGGCCTACGTCTTCACGATCCTCACCGCGGTGTACATCCAGCTGTCGCTCGCGGACGAGCACTGACGGTCAGTCAACCGGCTGATCGCCCTAAGAAAGGAAATATCCAGTGGACGCAACGACGGTTCTCGCCGCCATTGACGGAAACATCGCCACCGTGGGCTACGGCCTCGCGGCGATCGGTCCGGCCATCGGTCTGGGCATCCTCTTCGGCAAGGTCATCGAGTCGACGGCCCGCCAGCCCGAGCTCGCCGGCAAGTTCCAGCAGACCATGTGGATCGGTCTCGCCTTCATCGAGATCCTGGCGCTGATCGGCATCGTCACGCCGTTCATCTTCGCCGCGGTCTGATCCCCCTTCCGCGACTTCACAGATAAGGAGACAGGATGCTGAACGCTCTTGTCACCGTCGCGGCCGAGGACGGTCACAGCGCGAACCCGCTCCTTCCGCACGGGTACGACATCGTCTGGTCGGCGATCTGCCTGGCGATCGTCCTGGTCGTCGTGATCTTCGTGGCGCTGCCGCGCCTGAACAAGGTGCTGGACGCGCGCGCCGAGGCCATCGAGGGCAACATCGAGAAGGCCGACGCCGCGCAGAAGGAAGCCGAGGCGGCGCTCGAGGAGTACACCAAGCAGCTCGCCGAGGCCCGCGTGCAGGCCGGCGAGATCCGCGAGGCGGCTCACGAGGACGCGAAGAAGATCGTCGCGGAGGCCAAGGCCACGGCCGCGGCCGAGGCGGACCGCATCGCGGCGTCCGCGCAGGCCCAGATCGAGGCCGAGCGCCAGGCGACCCTGATCTCGCTGCGCAGCGAGGTGGGCGGCATCGCCCTCGACCTCGCGGGCAACGTGATCGGCGAGACCCTGAGCGACGACGAGAAGGCGAAGTCGGTCGTCGACCGCTTCCTCGCCGATCTCGAGGCCTCGCAGGAGGCGGCGAAGTAATGGGCAGCGCGACCACTCAGGCGCTCGCGGCATCGACCGCCGTGCTCGACAAGCAGCGGATCGGCGCCGCCACGGCGCGCGATCTGTTCGCTGCCGCGCGCGCCGTGGCCGGCTCGCCGCAGCTGAGCGGCGCGCTCGCCGATCAGACCACGGGCGCCGAGGCGCGCGCGGCGCTCGTCGGCGCGGTGTTCGGCAAGCTGTCGGCCGGCGCCCGCAACGTCGTCACGGCCGCCGTGTCGCAGCGCTGGTCGAGCGCGAAGGACCTCGTCGCCGCGCTCGAGGAGCTCGCGATCCGCGCGGCCGCCAAGGCGGAGAAGACCGCCGACGTGGCCGGCGAGCTGTTCGGGGTCTCGCGCCTCATCGCGTCGAACCCCGAGCTCGAGCTCGCGCTCGGCAGCACCCTGGGCGACCCGGCCGCGAAGGCGGCCCTCGTTCAGAAGCTGCTGGCGGGCCGCGTGAGCGAGACGACGATCCTCATCGTGTCGGAGCTGGTGCGCGAGCTGCGCGGCCGCCGCGTGCGGGCGCTGCTGAACCACGTGATCCGCGTGATCGCCGGCCAGACCGGCCGCACGGTCGCCACCGTCACCACGGCACGTCCGCTCACGGACGAGCAGGCGGAGCGCCTGACGGCGAACCTCTCGCGCCGGTACGGCGGCCAGATCGCGATCAACCAGATCATCGACGCCGACGTGGTCGGCGGCATCCGCGTGCAGATCGCCGACGACATCATCGACGGCAGCATCTCCGCGCGACTCACCGACCTGCGCCAGAGACTGGCCGGCTGACACCGACTTCCCGCCCCGGCGGAGACTTCGGGACCCGAGGGTCCCACCGAACGAAGGAAGACAATGGCAGACATCACCATCAGCCCCGACGTCATCCGTGACGCGCTGAAGGACTTCGCCGCCGCATACGAGCCCAGCGGCTCGGCTGCGACCGAGGTCGGCACCGTCGTCGACGCGGCCGACGGCATCGCGCACGTGGAGGGCCTGCCCGGCGTGATGGCGAACGAGCTCATCCGCTTCGAGGACGGCACCCTCGGCCTCGCGCAGAACCTCGACGAGCACACGATCGGCGCCGTCGTGCTGGGCGAGTTCGCGGGCATCGAGGAGGGCCAGCAGGTCACCCGCACCGGTCGCGTGCTCTCCGTGCCGGTGGGCGAGGGCTACCTCGGTCGCGTGGTCGACCCGCTCGGCACGCCGATCGACGGCCTCGGCGAGATCACGGGCCTCGAGGGCGAGCGCGAGCTCGAGCTCCAGGCCGCCGGCGTCATGCAGCGCAAGTCGGTGCACGAGCCGATGCAGACGGGCATCAAGGCGATCGACGCCATGATCCCGATCGGCCGCGGCCAGCGCCAGCTGATCATCGGCGACCGCCAGACGGGCAAGACCGCCATCGCGATCGACACGATCATCAACCAGAAGGCCAACTGGGAGTCGGGCGACCCGACCAAGCAGGTCCGCTGCATCTACGTCGCGATCGGCCAGAAGGGCTCGACGATCGCCTCGGTGAAGGGCGCGCTCGAGGAGGCTGGCGCGATGGAGTACACCACCATCGTCGCCGCCCCCGCCTCGGACCCCGCCGGCTTCAAGTACCTCGCGCCGTACACCGGATCGGCCATCGGCCAGCACTGGATGTATCAGGGCAAGCACGTCCTCATCGTGTTCGACGACCTGTCGAAGCAGGCCGAGGCCTACCGCGCCGTGTCGCTGCTGCTGCGCCGCCCGCCGGGCCGCGAGGCCTACCCGGGTGACGTCTTCTACCTGCACTCGCGCCTGCTCGAGCGCTGCGCGAAGCTCTCCGACGAGCTGGGTGCCGGCTCGATGACGGGTCTGCCGATCATCGAGACGAAGGCCAACGACGTGTCGGCGTACATCCCGACCAACGTGATCTCGATCACCGACGGCCAGATCTTCCTGCAGTCCGACCTGTTCAACGCGAACCAGCGCCCCGCGGTCGACGTGGGCATCTCGGTCTCGCGCGTCGGCGGTGACGCGCAGCTCAAGCACATCAAGTCGGTCTCCGGCACGCTCAAGCTCGAGCTGGCGCAGTACCGCTCGCTCGAGGCGTTCGCGATGTTCGCGTCCGACCTCGACGCGGCCTCGCGCCGTCAGCTCGACCGCGGCGCGCGCCTGACCGAGCTGCTCAAGCAGCCGCAGTACTCGCCGTACCCCGTCGAGGAGCAGGTCGTCTCGATCTGGGCCGGCACGAACGGCAAGCTCGACACCATCCCGGTGGAGGACGTGCTGCGCTTCGAGCGCCAGCTGCTCGACCACGTGCGCCGCAACACGGGCATCATCGACGCCCTCAAGGCGACGGGCAAGCTCGAGGACGAGACGAAGGCCGAGCTCGAGAAGGTCGTCGACGAGTTCGTGCTCGAGTTCCAGTCCGGCAAAGGCGTGAACATCGCGGCCCCCGGCCACGAGGAGTACGACGCCGCCTCGCAGCAGGACGTGGGCCAGGAGCAGATCGTCAAGGGCCGCAAGGCGTAACGCCTTCCGGAGAAGACGCATATGGGCGCACAACTCAGGGAGTACAAGCAGAAGATCGCTTCTGCTCAGACGACCAAGAAGATCACGAAGGCGATGGAGCTCATCGCGGCTTCGCGGATCCAGAAGGCGATGGCGCGCGTGCGCGCGTCGTCGCCCTTCTCCCGCGCGGTCACGAGCGCGGTGTCGGCCGTCGCCACGCACAGCGACGTCGACCACGTGCTCACACGCGAGCCGGAGACGATCACGCGTTCGGCGATCCTGCTGCTGACGAGCGACCGCGGCCTCGCGGGCGCCTTCAACTCGCAGGTGATCCGCGAGGCGCTGGAGCTGGCCGAGCTGCTGCGCTCGGAGGGCAAGGAGGTCGTCTTCTACCTCTTCGGCCGCAAGGCGGTCGGCTACTTCCAGTTCCGTCAGATCGCCAGCGCCCAGCAGTGGACGGGCGACGCGGACACGCCGCAGTTCGGCTCGGCCGAGGAGATCGCGCAGGCGCTGCTCGACGCGTACCTGCTCGACGAGTCGGAGGGCGGCGTCAACGAGATCCACGTCGTGTACAACCGCTTCGTCAGCATGATGACGCAGACGCCCGAGTCGGTCCGCCTGCTGCCGCTGCACGTGGTCGACGCCGATGAGGCGGCGGTGCCCACCGAGGCCGAGGTCTCGCCGCTGTACGAGTTCGAGCCCGAGCCGGACGTGGTGCTCGACAAGCTGCTGCCGCTGTACATCCAGAGCCGCATCTTCAACGCGCTGCTGCAGTCGGCCGCCGCCAAGCAGGCCGCCACGCAGAAGGCGATGAAGTCGGCGAGCGACAACGCCGACAAGCTCATCACCGATTACACCCGCCTGCGCAACAACGCGCGCCAGGCCGAGATCACGCAGCAGATCGCCGAGATCGTCGGCGGCGCCGACGCGCTGGCCTCCTGATCGCGACATCCGCCTACTCGCGACATTGACTCCAAGAAGGAAGAGACAACATGACCTCCACCGCCACGGCTGAGACCAGCACCGCGGTCGTCGGGCGCGTCGTTCGCGTCACGGGGCCGGTCGTCGACATCGAGTTCCCGCACGACTCGATCCCCGACATGTACAGCGCCCTCAAGACGACGATCACGATCGGCGAGCAGTCGACCGAGATCACGCTCGAGGTCGCACAGCACCTGGGCGACGACGTCGTGCGCGCCATCTCGCTGAAGCCGACGGACGGCATGGTCCGCGGCCAGGAGGTGCGCGACACGGGCGCCCCCATCTCGGTGCCGGTCGGCGACATCACCAAGGGCAAGGTGTTCGACGTCACGGGCAACGTGCTCAACCTCGAGGAGGGCGAGACGTTCGAGGTCACCGAGCGCTGGCCCATCCACCGCAAGGCGCCGAACTTCGACCAGCTCGAGTCGAAGACGCAGATGTTCGAGACGGGCATCAAGTCGATCGACCTCCTCACCCCGTACGTGCAGGGCGGCAAGATCGGCCTCTTCGGCGGTGCGGGCGTCGGCAAGACCGTCCTCATCCAGGAGATGATCCAGCGCGTCGCCCAGGACCACGGCGGCGTGTCGGTGTTCGCCGGCGTCGGCGAGCGCACCCGTGAGGGCAACGACCTCATCCACGAGATGGAGGACGCGGGCGTCTTCGACAAGACCGCCCTCGTCTTCGGCCAGATGGACGAGCCGCCGGGGACGCGTCTGCGCGTCGCCCTCTCGGCCCTGACGATGGCCGAGTACTTCCGCGACGTGCAGCAGCAGGACGTGCTGCTGTTCATCGACAACATCTTCCGCTTCACGCAGGCGGGCTCCGAGGTGTCGACCCTGCTGGGCCGCATGCCCTCGGCCGTGGGCTACCAGCCCAACCTCGCCGACGAGATGGGTGTGCTCCAGGAGCGCATCACCTCGACGCGCGGTCACTCGATCACCTCGATGCAGGCGATCTACGTGCCGGCCGACGACTACACCGACCCGGCCCCGGCCACGACGTTCGCGCACCTCGACGCGACGACCGAGCTCTCGCGCGAGATCGCTTCGAAGGGTCTGTACCCCGCCATCGACCCGCTCACCTCGACGAGCCGCATCATGGACCCCCGCTACCTCGGCGAGGACCACTACCGCGTCGCGACGGCCGTGAAGCAGATCCTGCAGAAGAACAAGGAGCTGCAGGAGATCATCGCGATCCTCGGTGTCGACGAGCTCTCGGAGGAGGACAAGATCGTCGTCGCCCGCGCGCGCCGCATCCAGCAGTTCCTCTCGCAGAACACCTACATGGCGAAGAAGTTCACGGGCGTCGAGGGATCGACCGTGCCGCTCAAGGAGACCATCGAGTCGTTCGACGCGATCGTCAAGGGCGAGTTCGACCACGTGGCCGAGCAGGCCTTCTTCAACGTCGGCGGCATCAGCGACGTCGAGGCCAAGTGGGCGCAGATCCAGAAGGAGAACGGCTGATCATGGCCCTTCAGGTCAGCCTGGTCTCCGCCGAGGCGGAGGTCTGGACGGGCGAGGCGAAGCTCGTGGTCACGACGACCACCGAGGGCCAGATCGGCTTCATGACCGGTCACGAGCCCGTGCTCGCCATCCTCGGCGACGGCCCGGTCCGCATCACGCAGGCCGACGACACGGTCGTCGAGGCGTCCGCTCGAGACGGGTTCGTCTCGGTGGAGTCCGACCGGGTGACGATCGTCGCGGGTCACGCCGCGCTCGCGTCCTGACCACGATCCTGCTGCCCCCTTCGGAGACGAAGCGGGCAGGCGGATCGGGTGCGCCGCTCGCTCTCGACGGCCTCGCACTGCCGGTGCTCGCACCGCAGCGCGAGGCCGTCGCGGCGTCTCTGGTCGCCCTCTCCGCGCGTCCGGACGAGGCCGCGCGTGTGCTGAAGCTCTCGCCGCGTCAGCTCGGCGCGATCGACGACAACGCGGCGCTGCGCACGGCGCCCACGATGCCCGCTGTCGACCGCTACACGGGCGTGCTGTTCGACGCGCTGGACGCGCCGTCGCTGGACGAGGCGGCGCGCGCCTGGCTGGGGGAGCACGCGCTCATCCACACCGCGCCCTTCGGGCCCGTCGGCGCGCTCGACCCGATCCCGGCGTACCGGCTCGCGGCGGGCGCGTCGCTGCCCGGCCTGCCGCCGCTGCGCCGGCTCTGGGCCGAGGCGACCACCGCGGCGCTGGCCGGCGTCGCGCCGCTCGTCATCGATCTGCGCTCGGAGGCCTACGCCGCCCTCGGCCCCGTGGCGGCCGGTGTGCCGTCGGTGTACATCCGCGTGGTGACCGAGGGGCCGGACGGCGCCGTGCGCGCCCTGAACCACTTCAACAAGAAGGCCAAGGGCGAGCTGACCCGCCGGCTCGCGCTCGCGCGGCCCGTTCTCGCCGCGCCCGAGGAGCTGGTCGCCTGGGGCCGCGAGGCCGGGTTCGTGCTGCGCCCCGCCGCGCGGCACGGCGAGATCGAGCTGGTCGTCTGAGCCCGCCGCGGCGTTCGTCGGGGTTTCCCGCCTATCGGCGCCGCCCGGCGCCTGGGTAGAGTGGGGCGCGGTGCCGTGATGCGTGGCGCCGTCGCCCCGTCGCCCCGTCGCCCCGTCAGAGGAGGATGCCGATGAGTCCCTACGACGACTTCGGAACGTTCTACGCCGCCGCCGCGCTCGTGTTCAGCGCCGTCGCCATCGTGGGTGGCGTGTTCGGCTACCTGCTGTGGTCGTGGTTCGCCATGAAGCTGTTCCAGAAGGCGGGCGTGCAGGGCGATTGGCGCGCCTGGGTGCCGGTCTACAGCCAGATGATCTTCCTCAAGCTCGGCGACATCAACCCCTGGCTGTTCCTGTTCAACTTCGCGTGGGTCGTGCCGTTCGTGGGGCAGATCCTGGGCGGGATCGCCAGCCTCGGCGTCACGGTGCTGCTGTTCATGGCCGCATACCGGATCGGGGTGAAGCTGGGCAAGGATCCCGCGTTCACGGCGCTGTTCCTCCTCGCGCCGATCTGGCTCGGCATCGTGGCCTTCGACAGCTCACGCTGGAACGCGCACGTGCCGCCCGCGCCGTGGGCGGGCGCCGGATTCTTCCGCGACGCCACGCGGTGGGAGGGCGTCCCCGCGCAGGTAGCCGGCGGACAGCCCGGCTACGCGCCGGGCGGGTACGGGGCCGGCGGGTACGGTTCCGGTGGGTACGGAGCCGGACCCGGCTACCCCTCGGCACCGGGCGGCTCCGAGCCCGGGTACCCCGACGCGCCTCCCGCGCAGCCGTCCGGCCTCACGCCGCCGCCCCCGCCGTACGGCGCGATGCCGCCCGCGCCGCAGCCGCCGTCGGAGCCGCCGGCCCCGCCGACGCAGCCGCCGGCCCCGCCGACGCAGCCGCCGGCTCCGCCCACGCAGCCGCCGGCCTGATCCCGCCGCCCGCGGCCTGCCCCGCCGCCGCGGTCCGCGATCCCCCGCCGCCGCGGTCCGCCGCGGTCCGCGATCCGGCCGGGTGGCGGCCCGGGATCCCGCCGAGATGACAGCGCCGAACGGGCTCGGCCGGATTGCGCCATGGGTCCTCCTGCCCATGCGGTGCGCGGGGGTCGGGGCCGCCGCGCGACTATGATGTGAACAACGACGTCGCCACGCCCGCAGGGGATCCCAACCGAGCGGGGTCGACCGATTCAGGAGGCCGATTCGTGCCCGACGCCACCATCACGGCACAGTCGCAGACGGTGCCGCTGCCGAGCGGACCCTCGGTGCTGCTCACGTGGGCCGGCACGACGCACCGCGGCCGCAAGCGCGAGGCGAATCAGGACGCGATCCTCATGTCGTGCCCGCTGTTCGTCGTCGCGGACGGCATGGGCGGTCACATCGGCGGCGAGATCGCGAGCGCGCGCACGGTGGCCCGCCTGGGCGACATGGCCGGTGCCGGCGAGGTCACGACGGGCGGGATCGAATCCGCCCTCGACGCGGCCGTGCGCGACATCGCCGATCACCCGGAGACGACCGACGACGGCACCGGCACGACGGTCACGGGGCTCTACCTCGACGCCGATGCCGAGCAGCCGTCGTGGGTCGTGCTGAACATCGGCGACTCGCGCGTCTACCTGATGCGCGACGAGGCGCTCGTGCAGGTGACGACCGACCACTCGCTGGTGCAGGAGCTCGTGCAGGCCGGTCGCCTCAGCCCGGAGGAGGCCGAGAGCCACCCGTACGGCAACGTCATCACGCGCGCCGTGGGGCCGACGGAGAGCGTCGTGCCCGACTACGTGCGCGTCGACGTGGTCGACGGCGACCGCTTCGTCGTGTGCTCCGACGGGCTCACGAAGGAGCTCACCGACTACGGCATCCTCCACTTCCTGCGCGAGAACGCCGATCCGGCCGCCGCGGTCGAGGCGATGCTCGCCGCGGCGCTGGAGAACGGCGGACGCGACAACGTGTCGATCGTCATCGTGGATGTGGCGATCGAGGGCGGCGCGGCGGACGAGGACGAGCCGAGCGCGGCGGCGGATCAGCGCGCCGCGGATGCCGGCGATGCCGCCGCGGACGACGCCGAGCCCGCGGTGGACGACGGTGAGCCCGGCGCCGATGACGGCGCGGATCCGACCCGTGGCGCCGACGCGTCCGGCGAGGGCCCGGAGCGGTAGAGCCCGGCGACCGGAAGCGGGTCGCGGTATCGCTGGCGCGGTCCCGTCCGAGAGGAGATCCCGGTTCGGGAGGACGGACTCCGGCGGCCCGGTCCTCGGGAACGGGGTTCTCCTCGTGAACCGGGGAATCCGCCGGCGGTGAGGCGCTGATCCGGGTCCGGGCGGGCGGAGCGGGCCCCGCACGGTCGTCCCACCGCCCACCGGTCGCTCGTGAGGAGATCCCGGTTCGGGAGGACGGATTCCGGCGGTCCGGTCCTCGGGAACGGGGTTCTCCTCGTGAAGCGGAGGCGCGCCGCCGCGCCCCGGCTCGCTCACAGCGGCCCCGAGGTAGGCGATCCCTCCACAGATCACCATGCGGTGCCCCGGCGGTCGCGACGATCGGCTGGGCTGGGTCCATGACAGACGCGCCCGCCGCCCCGCCGATCGTGCTGCCGACGCCCTCCGAGCCGACGCGCCGCGGCCCGCTGCCGCTCGTCGCGTCGGTCGTCCCCGTCATCGGTGCCGTCGTGATGTGGCTCATCACGGGCTCGCTGATCATGCTGTGCTTCGCCGCCCTCGGGCCGCTCATGGCCATCGCCTCGCTGGCGGACGGCGCGCGGGGGCGCCGCAGGGATCGTCGCGCGGCGGCACGGGAGCTGGGCGAGGCGTGCGACCGCGCCGAGGCCGAGATCGAGCGTCGTCACGGGGCGGAGCGTGCGGCACTGGAGCGCTCGCGGCCCGACGCCGCGGGGCTGGTGGGGGAGAGGGCGACGTGGGCGCGCGGCCCGCACGAGCTCGTCGTCGGCCGCGGGCGCGTCGTCGGGACCACGCGCGTGACCGGCGGCGAGGGCGAACGGGCCGAGCGGCTGCGGGAGCGCGCATCCTGGATCGACGACGCCCCCGTGACGGTCCCGGCCCGCGGCGGGCTGTGCGTGCAGGGCGAACCGGTCGCGGCGCGCGCCGTCGCCCGCGCGCTGCTGATGCAGCTGTGCCTGCGCGCGGCCCCGCAGGACCTCGCGGTCGTCGCCGTGCCCGCTCACGAGGAGGAGCCGCTGGCGGAGCTGCCGCATCTGCGCTCCGGCGCGGCGCTGGGCGCGGCGCTGTCGTGGGGAGCCGCGGCCCCGGGCGGCGCCGACATCCTCGTCGCCGCCGTGGCGCCCGGCGATCCGGTGCCCGCCGGGTGCGCGCGCGTGCTCGAGCTCGATCCGCACCATCCCCTGCGGGCACGGCTGCACGGCGTGCAGGGCGAGGCGCAGGAGCTGACCGTCGAGGCGCTCTCCGCCGCGCAGGCGCGATCGCTTGCGCGGCACATGGCGGGGCTCGTGCGGGGCGGCGTGCCCGGCCCTCTCGCGCTCGCGGAGCTTCCCGATCCGCCCTCCGCCGGCCCCGGTCTCGCCGCCGCCATCGGACGCACTGCCGGCGGTGATGTCGTGGTCGATCTGGTGGGCGACGGGCCGCATGCGGTGGTCGTGGGGATGACGGGGACGGGCAAGAGCGAGCTGCTCACGACCTGGGTCACGTCGCTCGCGCGCCGGCTCGGCCCCGACCGCGTCACCTTCCTGCTGGCCGACTTCAAGGGCGGCACGGCGTTCGAATCGCTGAGCGGGCTTCCGCATGTCGCCGGCGTGGTCACCGACCTCGACGGCACGGGCGCGCGCCGGGCCGTCGAGAGCCTGCGTGCGGAGCTGCGGCGCCGGGAGGCGGCCCTCGCCGGCGCCGGTGCGAGGGACATCGCCGACCCCCGCGTGGCGATGCCGCGCCTCGTCATCGTCGTCGACGAGTTCGCGGCGCTGCTGCAGGACCACGCCGACCTGCACGCCGTCTTCACCGACATCGCGGCGCGGGGGCGTGCACTCGGCATGCACCTCGTGCTCGGCACCCAGCGCGCCGCGGGCGTGCTCCGCGAGGCGCTGCTGGCGAACTGTCCGCTGCGGATCGCGCTGCGCGTCGCCGACGCCGCCGACAGCCGGCTCATCGTCGGCACCGACGCCGCGGCGTCGCTGCCCGGAGACGCCGGATCCCGCGGCGTGGCGCTCGTGCGCAGGGCCGGCGACACCGCGCCGCTCGTGTGCCGGATCGCGCGGACGGAGCTCTCCGATCTCTCCCGGGTGGCGCCGGCCGCAGCGGTGCCCGATGCGCCATGGCTGCCGCCGCTGCCGGTCCTGGTGACGCTTCCCGAGCTGCGCGACCGCGCCGGGGCCGAGCAGGGCATCCTGCTCGGGCTGGCCGACGAACCGGAGCACCAGCGGCAGGTGCCCGTGCTCCTCCGCATCGGCACGGATCGCGGGCTGGCGATCCTCGGCGGCGCGGGATCGGGACGCACGGCCGCCGTCCGGCTCATCGCCGCGCAGGCCGAGTCGTCGGGGGCTGGAGCTCTCGTCGTGCCCGCCGATCCGGAGGGCGCGTGGGACGCCCTCGCGTCCGCACCCCGCCCGGCACCGGGAGTGATCGCGATCGACGACCTCGACGCGCTCGTCGCGCGTTTCCCCGCCGATTACGCGGCGGAGCTGCTGGCCAGGGTGGAGGCGCTCGCCCGCGACGCCGGTGCTCTCGGAACGACGCTCGTGTGCTCGGCGGCCCGGGCGGTGGGGCCGGTCGCGCGCGTGCTCGATCTGATGCCGCGTCGCGTGCTGCTGCGCGTGCCCTCGCGCGCGGAGCACGTCGCCGCGGGAGGCGATGCTTCGACCTTCGACGTGTCCCGCCCTCCGGGGCGCGCCGTGATCGACGGGCGCGAGACGCAGCTCGCATGGCCTGGGCCGGTCGTGGCTGTTCCGGAGCAGGCGCACGCCGAGGAGGTGTGGCGCCCGGAGGCCGCCGCGACGGCCGTCGTGCTGCGTGGCGCGGTGGGGGGAGCGGCGCGCATGGCCGAGACGTGGGGGCGTCGGGTGCGCGTGGTCGTGCTGGACGGGCTCGACCCGGGCGTGCGCCTCGCGGAGCTGGCCGCCGGCGCGGAGCGCGTCGTGATCGCCGGCGACGCGGAGTCGTGGATGCGGCACGCAGCCCTGCTGCGCGAGGTGCGTGCGCGTGGCCAGCTGGTCATCGCCGCCGAGTGCGCCTCGGAGCTGCGCACGATGGCGGGGGAGAGGGAGCTGCCGCCCTATGCGAGGCCGCGGGCGTCCCGCGCCTGGGTGGCCGGCGACGGGCTCGCGCCCCGGCGCGTGGTACTGCCGTGACAGGCGGCGCCGGGACGCGCCCGCGGCCGGGTGGTGACGTCCCGACAGCCGAGGCGCACGACGCGCCCCGCGCCGGCGGGCCGCCCGGTGCGGGTGGCGGAGCTCGCTGCGCTCCCGTGCGGGTGGCGGAGCTCGCTGCGCGGCTGGCGCGGGGCCCGCCGAGGGTCAGACCGTCGGGCGTACGCGCCCGACCTCGCGCCCTCCGCCGAGCACGGCGAACAGCGGGTGCGTGGCCAGCATGTCGGCGACCTCGGCGGCGGGGAGCGCGCCGGCCTGCGCGAGCAGCGAGAGCGCGATCGCGGCCGTGGCGCGGCCGCCGCCGTCGAGCACCTTCACCGCGACGGTCGTGCCGTCGGGGGCGACCATCACCTGGACCGCCTCGGCGCCGAACTTCGAGAAGACGCCGAAGCGCTCGATGGCGACGCTGTCGGGCAGCTCCGGCCCGGCGATGGCCCACGGGTTCTCGCGCACGGCCCGCACGAGCGCGCCGGCGACACGGTGCAGGGCGAACGGCGACCGCTCGGACGATGTGCCGATCCGCTGGATGCCGCGCGCGAGCGCGGACAGGGGCAGGGCGTGCACGGGGGCGCCGCAGCCGTCGATGACGGTCGCCGACACCTTCACGCCGCACAGCCGCTCCACGACGTCGCGGATGTGGGTCTGCAGCGGGTGAGCGGGGTCGAGATAGGAGGCGGTGTCCCAGCCGGTGGCCACGCACGCCGCGAGCATGGCGGCGTGCTTGCCCGAGCAGTTCATGCGGATGCGCGCCTTGGCCCCGTGGTCGCGTACGAGCTCGTCCCGCGTGGCCTGATCGCCGGGCCAGGCCGCGGGGCAGCCCAGGTGATCCTCGTTCAGGCCCGACGCGGCGAGCATGCCGCGGACGACCTCCGCGTGGCGATCGGTGCCGCTGTGGCTCGCGGTCGCGAGCGCGAGCTGCTCGCCCTCGAACGCCGCCCCGGCGGTGATGCTCGCAACGGCCTGGAACGGCTTGAGCGACGAACGCGGCAGCACGAGCGCCTCGGCGTCGCCGAGTGTGCGGAGCGTCTCGCCGTCGGGAGACAGCACGATCGCGGCTCCCGCGTGGCGGGACTCGACGAAGCCGCCTCGATCGGCCACGGCGAGTTCGACGGACTCGGTCACGGAGAGCGTCTCGGGCATGCCTTCCAGCCTAGGGCGTGTCTGACAATCGACGCCGTCGCGAGCATGGCCGGGCGTGCGTGGCTCGCAAGACCGAGGAGGGAGGCGATGCCGAAGCATCGTCGACCGAAGAGGGCGCAGCGAGACGCGTGCGAACGGCCAGCGCAGTAGGCGAGAGATTGTCAGACGCGACCTCGTTCGCGCGCTGTGTGTGCCGTGTGTGCCGTGGGCGCCTCGGGGGCGCACGCGGCCGGCGGATCGGGCAGACTGGCGGCATGGCAGGAGAGCACCGCTACGCGCTGACGGCGACCTGGACGGGCAACCGCGGCAGCGGCACGTCGGGCTACCGCGACTACGACCGCGACGTGGAGCTGGAGGTGGCGGGCAAGCCGCGGCTGCTCGGCTCGGCCGATCGCCCCTTCCGCGGCGACCCGGAGCGGTGGAACCCGGAGGATCTCCTCCTGGCGGCCCTGAGCCAGTGCCATCTGCTGTCGTACCTGCACGCGTGCGTCGTGCGCGGCGTCGTCGTGGTCTCGTACACCGACGAGGCCACGGGCGTCATGCGTCAGGAGGGCAACGGCGGCCGGTTCGAGAGCGTCACGCTGCACCCGCGCGTCACCGTCGCCGACCCGTCGATGGTCGACGACGCCCTCGCGGCCCATCGCGACGCGAACGAATGGTGCTTCATCGCGAGCTCCGTCAACTTCCCCGTCGGGCACGAGCCCGTGGTCGAGGTCGCGGCACCGTAGCGCCGTAGCGGTGCCGACGTGCGCTCAGCGCCGCTCGTGCGGCAGTGCGCGCTTGAGCTTCTCGATCGGCGTCTGCGCGGGCAGCTCGTTGTAGGTGCCGGCGAGCTCCTGGCCGGAGAGCGCGTGGATCGCCGCCATGATCTCGTCGGTGGCCGTTCGCCGCGCGCGACCCGACGTGGCAGGGCCGTGGTGCGACAGATCCAGGGGCGCGCCGAACCGCACGACCACGCGCTCCTTGAGCGAGGGCATCTTGGCGCCGACCGGCATGACCTTGTCGGTGCCGATCAGCCCGATGGGCACGACCGGCGCGCCCGTCTCGAGCGCGAGGAACGCCACGCCGGTGCGCCCCTTGTACAGCCGGCCGTCGCGCGACCTCGTGCCCTCGGGGTGCAGGGCCACCGCCGCGCCGGAGGCGAGGATCTGGCGCTGCCGCTCCAGCGCGTCCAGGGCGGCCTGCCCGGCGCCGCGATCGACGGGCACCGCGCCGACGGCGGTGAAGAACGACCTCGAGAACCAGCCCTTCAGCCCCTTGCCCGTGAAGTAGTCGGACTTCGCCAGGAAGTGCACGGGGCGCGGCGCGGCGGCGACCGGGATCGCGATCGAGTCGATGAACGACAGGTGGTTGCTCGCGAAGATCACGGGGCCGGTGGGCGGGATGTTCTCCCGGCCCTCGACGCGCGGCCGGTAGATCGCGCGGGCCAGCGGCGCCACGGCGACCCGCCCGAAGGTGTAGAGCGCGCTCGGCTGCAGGGGCGTGGCCACGCCGTCGGGATTGCCGTCGGAGGTCATCCCCTCAGCCTACCGAGCCGGGATTCCCGTCCCGGAATGCGCGGCGCGTCCCGATTCCGCCCGGCGTTGTCAGCCGACGCGTCGCGAAGATGCGCAAGGATGGGGACGTCCCCGAACGAAGAGGTGCTTCCCGTGCGACGTCGATCCGCTGTCCTGCTCTCCACCACCGTGCTCGCGGTCCTGGCCCTCGCCGGCTGCTCGAGCCCCGCGGAGCCGGACGCCGAGCCCACGGGCACGCCCGCCGACCTCTGCGCCGCGGCCGCCGATTCCGGCCCCGTCGTCGAGAGCCTCAGCGTCTCGGACGGCGCGCCCGAGGACGGCGCGGTCCCCGTCGAGTTCGAGACGCCGCTCGAGGTCGCGGACTTCGAGCGCGAGGTGGTCGTCGAGGGCGACGGCGACCCGATCGAGTCCGGCCAGTTCCTGGATGTCGCGCTCACCGCGTACAACGCCGAGACCGGCGAGCTGTTCGGCACCGCCGGCTTCGCGCCGGGAGAGCAGCTGCCGCAGCAGATCTCGCCCGAGAGCACGCTCGGCCTCGTGCTCGGCTGCGCGCCGGTCGGCTCGCGCATCGCCGCGGTCTTCCCCGCCTCCGAGGCCTCGCCGACCGCGCTGGTGTACACCTTCGACATCCTCGGCGTGACCCCGACCGCCGCGTGGGGCGAGGCGCAGGAGCCCGTCGACGGCATGCCCGAGGTCGAGCTCGACGACGACGGCGCCCCGACGGTGACCCTGCCCGACGACCTCGAGACCCCGGAGACCACCCAGCTGGCCACGCTCAAGCAGGGCGACGGCATCGAGGTGCAGGACGGCGACCAGGTGCTCGTGCAGTACCGCGGCGTGCGCGGCTCCACCGGCGAGGAGTTCGACTCCAGCTGGTCGGGCGGCGCCCCCGCCCAGTTCGGCACGGGTCAGGTGATCCCCGGCTTCACCAAGGCTCTCGTCGGCCACACCGTCGGCTCGCAGGTGATCGCCGTCATCCCGCCCGCCGAGGGCTACGGCGAGGGCGAGATCAACGAGGAGGACCTGACGGGCGAGACGCTGATCTTCGTCGTCGACATCCTCGCGACGCAGCACACCCCGGCCGCGCCGGCGGAGTGAGCGCGGCGATGCGCCGCGTCGTCATCCTCGGATCCACCGGATCGATCGGCACCCAGGCCCTCGACGTCATCCGCGCGAACCCCGAGCGGTTTGAGGTCGTCGGCCTCGCGGCGGGCCGCAGCGCCGACGCGCTGCGCGCCCAGGCGGAGGAGTTCGGCGTGGCGCACACGGCGCTGGGCGCGGACGACGCCACCCGGCTCGTGCGCGAGGTCGAGTCCGACGTCGTGCTCAACGGCATCACCGGATCCGTGGGGCTCGCGCCCACGCTCGCCGCGCTGGAGGAGGGCCGCACGCTGGCCCTCGCGAACAAGGAGTCGCTCATCGTGGGCGGCCCGCTCGTGAAGGAGCGCGCGGCGCCCGGTCAGATCGTGCCCGTCGACTCCGAGCACTCCGCGATCGCGCAGGCGCTGCGATCCGGCACGGCCGACGAGGTGCGCCGGCTGGTGCTCACCGCGTCGGGCGGACCGTTCCGAGGCCGCACCCGCGCGGAGCTGACCGGCGTCACGCCCGCCCAGGCGCTCGCGCACCCCACGTGGGACATGGGCCGCGTGGTCACGACGAACTCGGCGACGCTCGTCAACAAGGGCCTCGAGGTCATCGAGGCGCACCTGCTCTTCGACGTGCCGTTCGCGCGGATCGACGTGGTCGTGCACCCGCAGTCGATCATCCACTCGATGGTCGAGTTCATCGACGGCTCGACGATCGCGCAGGCCTCGCCGCCCGACATGCGGCTGCCGATCGCGCTCGGCCTGGGCTGGCCGCACCGCGTGCCCGGCGTCGGCGCGCCGATCGACTGGACCACGGCGGCGAGCTGGACGTTCGAGCCGCTGGACGGCGACGTCTTCCCGGCTGTCGCGCTCGCCAAGCGCGTGGGCGAGGCCGGGGCGACCTACCCCGCGGTGTTCAACGCCGCCAACGAGCAGGCCGTCGACGCGTTCCACGAGGGTCGGCTGCCGTTCCTCGGGATCGTCGACACGGTGACGCGCGTCGTCGAGGCACACGAGCCACCCGCCGAGCTGACGCTCGACACGCTCGCGGCAGCGGAGCGGTGGGCCCGCCAGGAGGCGGACCGCGCTGTTCTTTCTTGAATCTGCGCTGTTCTTCTCAGAAGCGTCTGCGCTGTTTCTTTTCAGAAGCGTCTGCGCCGCTCGTGCACCCGCTGCGCGGGTGCCGCTCGCGTGCTCGCGCCGGCGCTCCCGCGCCGGCGAGGCGGCGCGTCGCGCCGCGGGGCGGCCGCATTGGCGGCCGCACGCTCGCGCTTCGCGCTGTTCTTTTCAGAAGCGTCTGCGCCGCTCGGGCACCCGCTGCGCGGGTGCCGCTCGCGTGCTCGCGCCGGCGCTCGCGCGCCAGCGAGGCGGCGCTTCGCGCCGCGGGGGCGGGCGCATGAGCGCCCGCACGCTCGCTTCGCTCGCATAGTGATCGGTTGCGCGGTGGCTTGCTGACCGGTCAAACCGATCGGTTGCTGAACGGAGCGGCGGAGCCGCGGAGATGAAGCGACCGCCGCAACCGTCATGGAGTTGCTGTGGCGCTCACTTCGTTCAGCAACCGCGGGGTGAGACGGAAGCGGGCGGCCGGGATCCGGGCGCACAGCGCTCAGCGGATCCCTCGTCGGCGCGTGCGACGATAGACGACGATGTCGCACACGACCCGAAAGCGCCGGACGCCGCCCACGATGCTGCGTCCCGCCGCGCCGAACCGCCGCCTGCTGTCGGAGGTCGCCGAGCACGTCGGCGGCACCCTGCAGGGGCCAGACGTCGAGGTGCTCGGCGTCACGCTGTCGTCCACCGATCTGCGCGCCGGCGAGCTGTTCGTCGGGATCCGCGGCGCCAACCGGCACGGCGCGGACTTCGCCGCCCAGGCCGCGGCCAACGGCGCCGCCGCCGTGCTGACCGACGCCGAGGGCGCCGCGATCGCCGTGCCCGCCGGACTGCCGATCGTCGTCGTCGACGATCCCCGCGGCGTGCTCGGCGAGGCGGCCATGCTCGTGCACCGCACATCGCCCCGCGACGAGCTGCCGCTGCTGCTGGGCACCACCGGCACGAACGGCAAGACGAGCGTCACCCACCTGCTCGAGGGACTGCTCACGCAGATCGGCGTCGTGGCCGGGGCGTCGACCTCGGCCGAGCGCGTCGTTGCGGGGGAGCGGGTCGTGTCGGGGCTGACGAGCCCGGAGGCCACCGAGTTCCACGCGCTGCTCGCCCTCATGCGCGAGCGCGGCGTCGAGGCGTTCGCGGTCGAGGTGAGCGCCCAGGCGATCACGCGGCGCCGGCTCGAGGGCGTCGTGTTCGACGTGGCGGCGTTCACGAACCTCACGCACGACCACCTCGACGACTACGGCGACATGGAGACGTACTACGCCGCGAAGGCGCCGTTCTTCACCCGCGCGCGCTCGCGCCGCGCCGTCGTCTCGCTCGACTCCGCGCCGGGGTTCCGCATCCTCGACGACGCCGAGGTGCCCGTCACGACGATCGCGGCGCGCGGCATCGCGAGCGCCGAGGCCCTCGAGCGGGCCGACTGGATCGTCGAGGTGACGCGGGAGCAGCAGTCCGGCACCTCGTTCACCCTCACGCACCGCGACGGCCGCAGCCTCGCCACCGTCGTGCCCGTCATCGGCGCGCACATGGCCGCGAACGCCGGCCTGGCGATCCTGATGATGCTCGAGGCCGGCTACGCGTGGGAGCGGATCGTCGAGGCGCTCGAGCGCGACGGCGGCATCCGCGCCTGGGTGCCCGGTCGCACGCAGCTCGTGTCGGGGCCCG
This sequence comes from Microbacterium petrolearium, assembly GCF_054782875.1. Classification (NCBI taxonomy): domain Bacteria; kingdom Bacillati; phylum Actinomycetota; class Actinomycetes; order Micrococcales; family Microbacteriaceae; genus Microbacterium; species Microbacterium petrolearium. The sequence continues at coordinate 107,236 of NZ_BAAGRQ010000006.1, read as the reverse complement.
AGGGGCCGGCGGTCTACGTCGACTTCGGCCACACGCCCGACGCGTTCGAGAAGACGCTCGCCGCCGTCCGCCGCGTCACGCCGGGCCGCGTGCTCATGCTCTTCGGGGCGGACGGCGACCGCGACGCGCTCAAGCGCCCCGACATGGCACGCACGGCGGTGGAGGGCAGCGACATCACGGTGATCACCGACCACCACCCGCGCTTCGAGAACGCCGCCGACATCCGCCGCGTGCTGGTCGACAGCGCGCGCGCGACGGATCCGCAGCACGAGCTGTACGAGGTCTCGCCGCCGGAAGACGCCATCGTGAAGGCCGTCTCGCTCGTCGGGCCGGGCGACGCGATCCTGTGGGCCGGCCCCGGCCACCAGAACTACCGCGACATCGAGGGCGTGCAGTACGCCTACTCCGCCCGCGAGCTGGCCCGCCGGGCGCTGATCGACGCCGGCTGGCCGGCCGGCGAGCGCACCTGGCCCGACCCCTACGAGGACTGATGGAGATCATCGCCTTCATCGTCGGCGTGCTCGTGATCGTCGTCGGTCTCGGGCTGTCGATCGGGCTGCACGAGATCGGCCACCTCGTGCCGGCCAAGCGCTTCGGCGTGCGCGTGGGCCAGTACATGATCGGCATGGGCCCGACCGTGTGGTCGCGGCGCGTGGGCGAGACGGAGTACGGCGTCAAGTGGCTGCCGATCGGCGGCTACATCTCGATGGCGGGGATGTACCCGCGCAGCCGATCCGACGACGCGCCGCGCGGCGGGCTCTTCGCCACGCTCGTGCAGGACGCGCGCGCCGCGAACGACGAGACCCTCGAGGGCACGGACGACAGCCGCGCCTTCTTCACGCTGCCCACGTGGAAGCGCGTCGTCATCATGCTCGGCGGGCCGGCGATGAACCTCGTCCTCGCGATCGTCATGTTCTCGATCCTCGCCACGGGGATCGGGGTCAACCAGAGCACGACGACGGTGGCGACGGTCTCGGAGTGCGTACTGCCCGCCGGCACCGCGCAGACGGAGTGCGGCCCCGGCGACCCGGCGGCGCCCGCGGCCGAGGCCGGGATCGAGCCGGGCGACACGATCCTGTCGGTCGACGGCACCCCCGTGTCGACGTTCGACGAGGCCTCGGCGATCGTCCGCTCGCACCCCGGCGACGAGATCGAGGTCGTCGTCGAGCGCGACGGCGCCGAGCGCACCCTGAGCCTGACCCCGGTGCTCGCCGAGAACACCTACACCGACGAGAACGGCGAGAGCGTGGTCGGCGAGGTCGGCTTCGCCGGTTTCAGCCCGGCGACCGAGCGCGTGCGGCAGCCGATCTGGAGCGGCGCGCAGACGGCGTTCGAGAACACCGAGGCCGTGATCGGCATCGTCGCGCAGCTGCCGGTGCGGCTGTGGGACACGGCCGTCGACATGTTCACGGGCCAGGAGCGCGACCCGAACGGGCCGATCAGCGTCATCGGCGTGGGCCGGATCGCGGGGGAGGTGGCCGCCACCGAGGCGCCGATCCTCGACCGCGTGAGCGTGATGATCGCGCTGCTGGGATCGATCAACATCGCGCTGTTCGTGTTCAACCTCATCCCGCTGCTGCCGCTGGACGGCGGTCACGTGGCCGTCGCGCTGTGGGATGCGCTGCGGCGCGGATGGGCGCGCCTCTTCCGCCGCCCGCCGCCGCGCCCGACGGATGCGACGCGCCTCGTCCCGCTCACGCTCGTCGTCGTGGTGCTGCTCGTCGGCATGGGCGCGCTCCTCTTCGCGGCCGACATCGTCAACCCCCTCCGCCTGGGCTGACCCACCGGGTTGCGGTGGTCGCTTCATCTTCGCGGCCTGCGGCCGCTTCGTTCAGCAACCGGTGGGCGCGACCCAATCGGTTGCTGACGCCGGGTTGCGGTGGTCGCTTCAGCAACCGGTGAGTGCGACCCCATCGGTTGCTGAACGGAGGCGCGTAGCGCCGGAGATGAAGCGACCACCGCAAGCCCCGCGGAGGGCTCAGCCCAGCGCGTGCTCGGCGAGGCGGTGGAGCGTGTGGATGCCGTCGCGCGAGAGGATCGACTCGAGGTGGCCCTGTACGCTCGCGAACGACGGGCCGCGCAGCGCGTACACGTCGCCGGTGGCCGGATCCGCCGCCACCTCGGCCGCGCCCGCGCGGGCCGTTCCCGCCTCGACGCGCGCCGTGAACGTGTTGTAGAACCCGATCGCCGCCGGCTCCCCGAAGACGTCGACCGTGAGCTGCACGCCCTGGTGCGGGCCGTCGAGCGAGACGAGGTCGATGCCCAGCCGGTCGCACAGGATCTGGTGGCTGAGGCACACGGCCAGCAGCGGCGCGCCCGCGTCGAGGCGCCGCGCCACGACCTCCCGCATCCGGGCGATGCGCGGGTTGGCCGCGTCGCGCGGGTCGCCGGGGCCGGGGCCGGAGACGACGAGCTCGGCCGCGTCGATCTGCGCGTCGGTGACCTCCGACCAGTGGGCGATGCGGGCGTCGAGCCCGAGGTGCCGCAGCTGGTGCGCGAGCATGGTCGTGAACCGGTCCTCGGCGTCCACGACGAGCGCCGAGCGGCCCGCGAGGGGACCCGGCGCGGTGTCCTGCTCCTCGAGCCAGAACGGCGCGAGGCGGGCGTTGCGCGAGGCGAGCAGCTCCGCGATCGCGCGGTCATCGGCCAGACGGACGGGCGCGGCCGGCGCATCCGGATCGTCCCCGTGCGCGGGCACGGCGCGCGGCACCGCGCCGATCGCGCCGAGCACGCCGGCGGCCTTGCCGTGGGTCTCGCTCACCTCGCCGTACGGATCCGAGTGGCGCACGAGCGTCGCGCCCACCGGCACGCGCAGCCGCCCGCCCTCGAGGTACGCGGTGCGGATGAGGATGGGCGCGTCGAGGTCGTGGCCACCCCGCGCATCGGGCGTGAACAGCGCCGCGACGCCCGAGTAGTAGCCGCGCGGCGTGGTCTCGTGGCGCCGGATCACGGCGCACGCGTTCTGCATCGGGGATCCGGTCACGGTCGGGGCGAACATCGTCTCGCGCAGGATCTCGCGCGGGTCCAGGCGCGACGTGCCCCGCAGCATGTACTCCGTGTGGGTCAGGCGCGACATCTCCTTCAGGTGCGGCCCCGTGATCCTCCCGCCGTCGGCGCAGACGGCGCTCATCATCTTGAGCTCCTCGTCCACGACCATGAACAGCTCCTCGGTCTCCTTCGTGTCGGCCAGGAACGCCGAGAGCGTCTCGACCGTCGCGCCGCCGGCGGGATGGCGGAAGGTGCCGGAGATCGGGTTCATCGTCACGGTGCTCGAGCCGTCGCCGCGCGCCTCGGCGACGACGTGGGCCTCGGGGCTCGCGCCGACGAGGATGCGGTCGCCCGCGACGATGAGGAACGTCCAGTACGCGCCGCGCTCGTGCTCGAGCAGCGCCCGGAACCACGTCAGCGCCGCGGTGCGCGCGTCGGCCTCGACCCCGGCGACGTAGTCGCGGCGGATGACGAAGTTCGCGCCCTCGCCGCGGCCGATCTCGTCGGCGATGACGCGTCGCACGATGGCGGCGTACTCCTCGTCGCTCAGGTCGAATCCCGCGTCGCTCAGCGGCACAGGCTCGGCGGGCAGCGCCGCGACGACCTCGCCGACCGGCACGGACTCGTGCCGCTCGACGACGAGGCAGCGCAGGGGGGTGCCGTCGTCCTCCGCCTCGAAGCCGCGCTCGCGCACCTGCCGGTACGGCACCAGGGCGAGCACCTCGCGCGGCGCGCCGTCGGGGCCGGTCAGCGGGATCTGCGCGAGCAGATCCACGTCGACCACCGGGCCGGCGAGGATCTCGACCTCGCCGCCGTCGCGGGCGATGAGCGCGAACGACGCGTCGGGATCGGCGGCCAGGCGCAGGATGCGGTCGGCGGTGGCGGGGGATGCTGCCATCAGGGACTCACTTCGGATTCGGGCGGTCTCCCCGGAAAGCAGAACGACCGCCTGCGGTGGGCGGTCGTTTCGTGTGCGCGAAAGGTGGCCGCCTCAGGCGAGCCACCACCACGTCCGGTTCTCGAGCACGAGGTCAACCTATACGCGCCCCGCGACCGGCGGCAAATCCGGCGCGAGCGAACGGCACCCGGATCGGGCCTTCCCTCAGGTGCGCGGACTACCCTGGAAGGCGTGCCAGCCGTGAACCTCGGGATGCCCCGCGTCCCCGAAACGCTCGCCCCGCGCCGCAAGTCCCGCCAGATCCGGGTGGGCAAGGTGCTCGTCGGGGGCGACGCCCCCATCAGCGTCCAGTCGATGACCACGACGCCGACCACCGACATCAACGCGACCCTGCAGCAGATCGCCGAGCTCACGGCGAGCGGCTGCGAGATCGTGCGCGTGGCGGTGCCCAGCCAGGACGACGCCGACGTGCTGCACATCATCGCGAAGAAGTCGCAGATCCCCGTGATCGCCGACATCCACTTCCAGCCGAAGTACGTCTTCCAGGCGATCGACGCGGGCTGCGCGGCCGTGCGCGTGAACCCGGGCAACATCCGCAAGTTCGACGACCAGGTCGGCGCGATCGCCAAGGCCGCGCAGGACGCCGGTGTGTCGCTGCGGATCGGCGTGAACGCGGGCTCGCTCGACCGCCGCCTGCTCGAGAAGTACGGCAAGGCCACGCCCGAGGCGCTCGTCGAGTCGGCGGTGTGGGAGGCGAGCCTGTTCGAGGAGCACGACTTCCACGACTTCAAGATCTCGGTCAAGCACAACGACCCCATCGTCATGGTGAAGGCCTACCGCCTGCTCGCCGAGCGGGGCGACTGGCCGCTGCACCTCGGCGTCACCGAGGCCGGGCCCGCGTTCCAGGGCACGATCAAGAGCGCCACGGCGTTCGGCATCCTGCTGTCGGAGGGGATCGGCGACACGATCCGCGTCTCGCTCTCGGCGCCGCCGGCCGAGGAGGTCAAGGTCGGGCACCAGATCCTGCAGTCGCTCAACCTGCGCGAGCGCAAGCTCGAGATCGTCTCGTGCCCGTCGTGCGGTCGCGCGCAGGTCGACGTCTACTCGCTCGCCGACAACGTCACCGAGGGCCTGAAGGACATGACGGTGCCGCTGCGCGTGGCCGTCATGGGCTGCGTCGTGAACGGCCCCGGCGAGGCCCGCGAGGCCGACCTCGGCGTGGCGAGCGGCAACGGCAAGGGCCAGATCTTCGTGAAGGGCGAGGTCATCAAGACCGTGCCCGAGGCCGAGATCGTGCCCACGCTCATCGAGGAGGCCAACCGCATCGCCGCCGAGATGGGCCCCGACGCCCCGCTCGGCACCGCGCAGGTCGTCACCGCCTGATCAGCGGGGCCGGATCCGCTCCGCGAACCAGGCGGTCGACGCCTCCGTGTCGACCCGTCCGCTCGCGACGGCGATGATGTGGTCGAAGGCGTCGTCCTCATCCGCCTCGACGACACGGTCATTGAGCCAGAGGAACAGCTGGGTGAGCACCCAGGCGGTCCGCTTGTTGCCGTCGAACAGTGGGTGATTCCGGGCGAGCGACTCCATGAGGGCCGCCGCCTTCCCCGACAGTTCCGGGTAGACGTCCGTTCCGCCGAATCCCGCCTGCGGGCGCGACAGCGCCGAGGCGAGCAGGCCGGCGTCGCGCACGTGCAGCCCCAGCCGCTCGATGACGCTCAGCGCGTTCTCGAGCGTCAGGTAGCGGACCATCACGCGTCCTCGAGCCGCTTCAGCAGACCCTTGTCGCGCGCGAGGATGACCTCGAGCCCCGCGGTGACCTGAGCGGCCTGCAGCCGCTCGCGCACGAGCTGCTCCAGCCCGCTCAGGATGAGCGCGTGCTTCGAGGTGTGCTCGGCCTCCGCGATCGTCGTGAGCGCCTCATCCAGTTCCTCGGGGATCCGCAGTGTCATCGCCATGGTGCGATGGTATCGACGTGGTATCGCGCAGTCGAGACCGGCACGGCCGCGCGGATATCCTCGAGGCATGCGCATCGTTCCCGACGACCTCACGGCGCCGGCGGTGCGCGACCTCATCGCCGAGCACCTCGACGAGATGTACGCGACGAGCCCCGCCGAGAGCGTGCACGCCCTGCCGCTCGCGGCGCTCGAGTCGCCCGATGTGACGGTGTGGAGCGCGTGGGACGGCGACGAGGCGCTCGGATGCGGTGCCCTCAAGGAGCTCGATGAGACGCACGGCGAGATCAAGTCGATGCGCACGCGCGCCGCGGCCCGTGGCCGTGGTGTCGGCGCCGCGATCCTCGCGACGATCCTCGCGGAGGCATCCGCGCGCGGCTACCGGCGCCTCAGCCTCGAGACGGGCAGCGAGGAGCACTTCGCGCCCGCCCGGCGGCTCTACGCGCGGCACGGATTCGCGGAGTGCCCGCCGTTCGCCGACTACGCGGAGGATCCGAACAGCGTGTTCATGACGCGCGAGCTCGCCGCGAGCGCCTGAGTCAGGCCATATGCGCGCCGGCCCCCACGGCGTACGCCTCGGCGACCCAGCCCGCGAACGTCTCGTCCATCTGCTCGGGCAAGGTGATCGTCAGGTGGTGGACGAAGAGCCGGCTCGTGTACGGCGCGACGCTCCGGACGCGTGGATCGTCGACCGCCCGCTGCAGGTCGAGGTACACCCGCAGCCCCGTCGCCGCGGGGCGCGCGCCCGCGAAACCGCGTCGCGTGCCCTTGAAGGTGATGGACGACTTCGACGGTGAGAGCGTGTACGGACCGCACGCCGCGACGAGCTCCTCGAATCGACGGTAGATCGCGATCGCCGCCTCCGGCTTGTCGCGCAGGTGCTCGTCCACGGTCCATTCGGTCATGGCACGACCGTAGCGGGCACCGCCGACACGACGGGCGTCAGAGCGCGAGCTCACCGCGGATCGTCGTGAGCGTGTCGCCGGCGACCCACACGGCCTCGCCCTCGCGCGAGACGTGCACGCGCCCGCGGCGCTGCAGGGCGGTGCCCTGCGAGGCCACGTACGAAGCGGGCAGCGCCGTGCCGGCGAGCCACTGCCCGAGCGCGGCGTTCAGCGAGCCGGTCACGGGATCCTCGCCGAGGCCCATCTCGGGGCGGCAGAACGCGCGGACCTCGATTGCGCACTCCGACCCGGCGGCGTAGGGGCCCACGACGCCGACGTCGGCCGGCAGGGCCGCGAAGTCCGGTGTGAGGGCGAGCACGGCCGCCGCGTCGGCCAGCCGGATCCCGGCCCAGCCCGGGCCGTTGTCGCACCAGGCCGCGTCGAGGATCTCCTCGCGCGCCAGGCCGAGCGCCGCGCCGATCCCGGCGACGAGCGGCTCCTCCACCGGACCAGAGCGTCGCAGCTCCGGCGCGGCGAATGCGAGCCGCCCGGCCACGCGGCGCAGCGTCACGAGCCCCACGCCGCACTCCTGCACGATGCCCTCGCCGGCGGGCGAGCCGCCGGCCTCGAGCCACGCGTGCGCCGAGCCGAGCGTCGGGTGGCCGGCGAACGGCAGCTCGCCGCCCGGGGTGAAGATGCGCAGCCGGTAGTCGGCTGCCGGGTCGGTGGGACGCAGCAGGAACGTCGTCTCGGACAGGTTGGTCCAGCGGGCGAACGCCGCCATCTGCGCGTCCGTGAGGCCGTCGGCGTCGTGGACGACCGCGACGGGGTTGCCGAGCAGCGGCTCGGCGCTGAAGACGTCGACCTGGCGGAAGGGGAGGCGCATCCTCTCAGGATGTCACGGCGGTGGCGGGGTGGATCTCGACCGAGAACTCGTCGAGGTGCGACAGGTGCGCGGCGGCCTGCGCCCGTGCGGCGATGCGGATCGCGTCGGCCTCGGCGAGCGTCGTTGCCGCGACCGTGACGACGGCGTCCCCGTGCAGCCGGTGGCCGACCCAGCGCAGGCGGAGCCGCTCCACCGACGCGATGCCGTCGACGTGCTCCAGCGCGTGCGCGGCGCGATCGAGCAGGCGCGGATCGATGCCGTCGAGCAGCCGGCGGCCGACGGAGCGCACGGTGCCGACGAGCAGCACGAGGATGAAGGCCGCGATCAGCAGGCCCACGATCGGGTCGGCGAGCGGGAAGCCGAGCAGCACGCCGAGCCCGCCGAGCACGACCGCGAGAGAGGTGAAGCCGTCGGCGCGGGCATGCACGCCGTCGGCGATCAGCGCCGCCGATCCGATCCGCCGGCCCACGCGGATCCGGTAGATCGCCACCGCCTCGTTCCCGACGAAGCCGGCGACCCCGGCGGCCATCACCCACCCGACGTTCGAGATCGGCTGCGGGTCGATGATCCGCTCGATCGCCTGCCAGGCGGCCACGATGGCCGAGGCGGCGATCGCCGCCACGATGACGAGGCCTGCGACGTCCTCCGCGCGGCCCAGGCCGTACGGGTAGATGCGGGAGGGGCGCCGCCGCGCGAGCGAGAACGCGATCCACAGCGGCACGGCCGTGAGCGCGTCGGAGAGATTGTGGATCGTGTCGGCCAGCAGGGCGACAGAGCCGCTGAAGGCGACGATCACCGCCTGCGCCAGGGCGGTGGCGAGCATGATCGCGAGGCTCACCCGCACCGCGCGGATGCCCGCCGCGTGCGAGGTGAGGGCGTCGTCGATCGCGTCGGCGGCATCGTGCGTGTGGGGCACGAGCACCTCGTGCAGGAAGCCGCGCAGCCCGCGCGGGTGCGCGTGCGCGCGGCCGTGGTCCGGATCGTGCGCGTGCCCGCTCATCGCGCCGCCCCGTGGTGGTGCGGGCGCCCGATCGTGTGCTCGGCCTGCTGGATCGCCTGGGTCACCAGCTGCGACGCGTGCTCGTTCTCGAGGCGGTAGAAGACGCGCTGGCCCTCCTGCCGCGCGGCGACGATCCGCGCCATGCGCAGCTTCGCGAGGTGCTGCGAGACCGCGGCGGGGGATTTGTCGACGATGTCGGCGAGGTGGTTCACCGACAGCTCGCCCGACCGCCGCAGCGCCAGGATGATCCGCACGCGGGTCGCGTCCGCGAGCATCTGGAACACCTCGACCGCCAGCTCCACGAAGGTGCCGTCCGGGTCCAATCCGCAAGCCCGTGTATCTGCGTCCATACGCAGATGATGTCATGCGCAGGCGGCCGATGGGCGCGTTCGCGTCGATGTCACCGCGCGACGCGGTGGGAACGCACGGGGCGCGACGCCTCCGGGGGCGTCGGGGCCGGTCAGTCCACGTGCGCCGCGACCTCGGCGAGGAAGCGATCGCCGAGGTCGTTGATCTTCGCGACGTCGCGGATCGAGGTGAGCGGCAGGATGAACTCGTCGACGCCGGCGGCGGCGTACGCGGCCATCGTGTCGACGAGCTGCTGCGGGGTGCCGCCGATCGCGGGGCGGCCCAGCTGCGCGGCCTTCTCGGCGCCGTCGGGCTGCTGGAACGTGAGCGCCTGCGTCGTGCGCCAGAGGCTCTTCGGGTCGCGTCCGGCCCTCTCGAGCGCGGCCGTGAAGATCTCGTTCTTCGGGCCGTACTGCTCCGGCGTCGACCAGAAGTTCCACTCGTCGGCGAACTCCGCCACGAGCCTGGGCATGACCTTCTCTCCCTTGCCGCCGATGAGGATCGGCAGGCTCGGGTGCGGCTTCGGGTTCAGCGACGCGTGCTCGAGCGTGTAGCGCTCGCCGGAGAAGTCCACGAACTCGCGGCCGTCGTGAGCGCTGTCGCGCAGGCCCTTCCAGATCGCGAGGGCCTCGCGGAACCAGCGGATCCTGCTCGGCACGTCGCCGTACTCGATCCCGAACGCGCGGTGCTCGTTCTCCTGCCAGCCCGCGCCCACGCCGAGCACGAAGCGGCCCTGGCTGATGTCGCTGAGCGCGGCGGCCTGCTTGGCGACGACGCCCGGGTGCCGGTAGGTGTTGCCCAGCACCATCGATCCGAGCCGAATCCCGGGCACCGTCGCCGCGAGCGCCGTCAGCTGCGTCAGGCATTCGCCGCGCGCGCCGTCGTTGGGCTCGTCGGTGTTGTCCATGAAATGGTCCTCGAGCCACACGCCCCGCCATCCGGCATCGGCCGCGTGCGTCGCGGCGGCGTGGAGGTCGGACCAGGGCAGATCGGCGGGCAGCCACAGCGAGAACTTCATGGCACCACGCTAGATCACCGCGCACACGGTCCACGCCCCGTCTCCCGCGAACCCGCGCCCGATCCTCGAGCCCGCTCCGGATCCGGCGCGGGTTCGGCGAACGGGCGCGGGTTCGGCGTCAGAGCACGAGCTCGAGGTCGACCTCGCCCGAGGGGATGCGGGTGTCGACCACGCGCACGCGGATGCGGGATCCCGGGTCCGGCTTGTCTCGGATGGTCGCGGTGACGAACGGATCGGCGATCTGCACGCGCGCGCCGCCCTTCGTCTCGGCCAGCACAACCGCGTCGAGCACGTCGCCGATGCGGCCGTGCAGCACGGCCGCCTCGATCCGGTCGACCGCGCCGCCCTCCAGGCGGCTGGCGAGCGCGCCCGACTCCTGCATGATCCGCGGCAGCTCCGAGAGCGACTCGCGTGCCCACGCGGGGATCGGGCGGTCGTTCGCCTCCGCCTCGCAGATCGCCAGCGCCCACCGGTCGACGAGCCGCCGCAGGGGAGCGGTGGCGTGCGCGTACGGCGCGCCGATCGCCGCCTGCTCCGCCTGCGCGGGCGGCTCGCCGTCGAAGGGCGCGTAGCCGGCGCCGCGGAACAGCGCCGACGCGGCCTGCAGCACCGCGGGGGTCGCGGCGTCGGCCGGATCGAGCCGGCGCAGGTACTCGCCGTACGCGATCCCCTCCGGCCACGGGCGGTCGAGCAGCGCGACCTTGCGGCGGAACTCCGCGAGCGCCTCGGGCTCCGCCGGCGGCAGGGTGCGCAGGATGCCCACCCGGGCCGACAGCATCAGATCGGCCGCCGCCATGCCCGTCATGAGCGACAGCTGCGCGTTCCACTCCTCCACGGGCAGGGGAGTGCGCCGGCGCAGCTCGTAGCCGTCCGGGCCCTCGACGACCTCCTCCTCGGGGGAGTTCAGGCTCGCGCCGCCGCGTTCAGCCTCGAGCGCGATGCGCAGCGGGCCGAACTCCCGCAGCAGCGCCACCGCGGCGGGGGCCGATCCGTCGTCGATCGCCGCCTGCGCCTCGGCGTACGTCCACTGCCGCACCGACCGGATCCACGCGCGCACGAGCCGCGTCTCGCGCACGGCACCCCTGCCGTCGAGGCGGAAGGTCCACACGTACGCGCGCCGGCGCTCGCCGGGCAGCAGCGACGCGGCGCCGTGGGAGAGGACGAGCGGATGCAGCGGCACCGATCCGTCGGGCGCGTACAGCGTCTGGCCGCGCCGGCGGGTCTCGGCGTCGAGCGCGCCGCCCGGGCGCACGAAGGCCGCGAGGTCCGCGATCGCGTAGCGGACGAGCAGGCCCTCGCCGGCGCGCTCCAGATGCAGCGCCTGGTCGAGATCCCGCGAGCCGGCCGGATCGATCGTGTGGAACGGGACGTCGGCGAGCTCCTCGCGCTCGTCGTCGGATCCGTCCACCGGGGGACCGTCGACGACGGCGGCGGCCTCGGCCTCCGCCTCGGCAGGGTAGGCCGTGGGCAGCTCCAGATCGCGGCGCAGCTCGGCGAGCGATTCGGCGAGTGCGCCCCGCACGGCGGTCGAGGACAGGTGCGCGTGTCGGGCCGGCATGCCGCCAGCCTACGGGTGGGCTGCGCGGCGGTTTCGACTCCGGCCGTCGGAGCGGCCTCCGCTCAACCCGTTTCCGCTCCGGCGGCTGCGCCGCCTCCGGTCGACGACCGCAACCCGAGCTCGTCGACCGGAACGAGCGAAGCGAACGAAGCGGAGACGGGCCGAGCGGAGCGGCGAAGCCGCGCCGTCGAGGCACGGGCGCCGGGCCGCCTCAGTGCAGGGCGCCCGCGCTCGCCGCGTCGTCGGCCCGCACGTCCGCCGCCGTGCGGACGGCGATGGCCAGCGCCCGCGCGATGTCGCCGGCCGGCAGCGACGGCGCGCCCTCCGGGGCGACCTCGTCCGACCACGGCACGTGCACGAATCCGGCCCGCATGCCCGGCCGGCGCGCGGCCTCGTCCGCGGCGACGTACATCACGTGGTTGCACACGAACGTGCCGGCCGTGTGCGAGACGGCCGCGGGGATGCCGGCGTCGCCGATCGCGCGCGCCATGGCCTTCACGGGCAGCGAGGCGAAGTGCGCCGCCGGCCCGCCCGCCACGCTCGGCTCGTCGATCGGCTGCGCGTCGGCGTTGTCGGGGATGCGCGCGTCCCGCAGGTTGATCGCGACGCGCTCGGGCGTGATGTGCGTGCGCCCGCCCGCGAGCCCCGTCGCGATCACGACGTCCGGCGTGTGCTCGGCGATCAGCGCGCGCATCCGCTCGGCGGCGGCGTCGAAGGCGACGGGGAGGATCGCGGTGATCAGCCGCTCCGGTCCGCTCCAGGCGCGGCCGACCTCGGCGACGGCGTCGCCCGAGGGGTTGCGCGCGTCGCCGCCGAACGGCTCGAACCCGGTGAGGAGGATCGTGACCATCGTCTCAGCGTAGGCCCCGCCCGGCCCGCGCCCGCGGGAACCCTAGACTTGACGCGTGGTCACCCGTCTCTCGCACTTCTTCCTCCGCACGCTCCGTGAGGACCCGGCCGACGCCGAGGTCACGAGCCACCGGCTGCTCGTCCGCGCCGGGTACATCCGGCGCCAGGCGCCAGGCGTGTTCGCGTGGCTGCCTCTGGGCCTGCGGGTCAAGGCCAAGCTCGAGACCATCATCCGCGAGGAGATGGCCGCCGCCGGCGCCTACGAGGTGCACTTCCCGGCGCTGCTGCCGCGCGAGCCCTACGAGGCGACCGGCCGGTGGGAGGAGTACGGCGACGCGCTGTTCCGCCTGCAGGACCGCAAGGGCGCCGACATGCTGCTGGCGCCGACGCACGAGGAGGTCTTCACCCTGCTCGTGAAGGATCTGTACTCGTCGTACAAGGACCTGCCGCTGACGATCTTCCAGATCCAGGAGAAGTACCGCGACGAGGCGCGCCCCCGCGCGGGCCTGCTGCGCGGCCGCGAGTTCACGATGAAGGACGCGTACTCGTTCGACTACACCGACGAGGGACTCGACGCGTCGTACCAGGCGCAGCGCGACGCCTACGAGCGCATCTTCCAGCGCCTGGGAATCGAGTACGTGATCGTGCAGGCCGACGCCGGCGCGATGGGCGGCTCGCGCAGCGAGGAGTTCCTGCACCCCACGCCGGTGGGCGAGGACACGTTCGTGCGCAGCGCGGGCGGGTACGCCGCCAACGTCGAGGCGTTCACGACCCTCGTCCCCGAGCCGATCCCGTTCGACGGCAAGCCCGAGCCGGTCGTGTTCGACTCGCCGGGCACGACGACGATCGAGACCCTCGTGGCGCACGCCAACGAGGTCGTCCCCGGCGCGCCGGAGGGCGGCTGGACGGCGGCGCACACGCTGAAGAACGTCGTGCTCGCGCTGCGTCACCTCGACGGCACGCGCGAGGTCGTCGTCGTGGGCCTTCCCGGCGACCGCGACGTCGACATGAAGCGCGTCGAGGTCGCCTTCGCGCCGGCCGAGGTCGAGCCCGCCACCGCGGAGGACTTCGAGCGCAACACGCTCCTCGTGCGCGGCTTCATCGGCCCGTGGACAGCGACCGGCCCGCTGCTCGGCGAGGACTCGGCCACCGGCATCCGCTACTTCCTCGACCCGCGCGTCGTCGACGGCACGACGTGGATCACCGGCGCCAACGCCGACGACGCGCACGTGTACGGCCTGGTCGCCGGCCGCGACTTCATCGCCGACGGCTTCCTCGAGGTCGCGACCGTGCGCGACGGCGACCCCGCGCCCGACGGGTCGGGGCCGGTCACACTGGCACGCGGCATGGAGATCGGGCACGTCTTCCAGCTGGGCCGCAAGTACGCCGAGGCCCTCGGGCTCAAGGTGCTCGACGAGAACGGCAAGCAGGTCACCGTCACGATGGGCTCCTACGGCATCGGCGTGACGCGCATCCTCGCGATCATCGCCGAGCTGTCCAACGACGAGCGCGGGCTGATCTGGCCCGCCTCCGTCGCGCCGTTCGACGTGCACGTGGTCGCCACGGGCAAGGGAGACGACGCGTACCGGCTCGCCGAGTCGGTCGTCTCCGACCTCGAGGCGGCGGGGATGGATGTGCTCTACGACGACCGCCCGAAGGCCTCTCCCGGTGTGAAGTTCGGCGACGCCGAGCTGATCGGCGTGCCGAAGCTGCTCGTGGTCGGCCGCGGGGCGGCGGACGGCGAGGTCGAGCTGTGGGATCGCCGCACGGGCGAGCGCGAGACGGTGCCGGCGGCCGAGGCCGTGGTGCGTCTGACCGCCTGAGCGGACCGTCGGAGAGGCCGTCGCGGGCATGCCCGCGGCGGCCTCTCCGCATCCGCGGGGCGGCTGCCCGCAGGTGCCCAGGCGGTGAGGGGGGTCGTTCAGGAGCGCGTCATCTGGCCGTCGCGAGGATGTCGCATGCCCGTGGAAGCATGCCCGTACACGCCCCCTCTCTGACGGAGTCATCCATGCAACGAACCCTGCCCACGATGCGACGACGCCTCGCGGCCGTCGCCGCGGCGACCCTGGCCACCGGCGGCATCGTCGCACTCACCCCCGCGGCGGCCACCGCGGCGCCCGACGGGTCGAACATCGTCATCAACGAGGTCTACGGGGGCGGCGGCAACAGCGGCGCCGCCTTCCAGAACGACTTCATCGAGCTGTACAACCCCACGACCGCGGAGGTCGATCTGGCGGGCCTGACGATCGACTACAAGTCGGCAGGCGGGGATTCGGGCGGCACGGTGGCGCTCGAGGGCACGATCGTGGCGGGGGGCTACTTCCTCGTCCAGCTCGCCGCGGGCAACGGCAACGGGCAGCCGCTTCCGGCCGCCGACCAGGTGGCGACGTCGCCGAACCTGTCGGGCTCGACGGGGCGCGTCTACCTCCACGAGGGAACCGGTCAGTACGCCGCGACGACCGGCGATCTCGCCGGCGCCGAGGGCCTCGTCGACATGATCGGCTGGGGCAGCGGCGCCGTCGCGTTCGAGGGCGCCCCGGCGGCGGGCACGACCAACGCGACGAGCGCTCAGCGCGCGACCGTCGGCGCGGACAGTGACAACAACGCGACGGACTTCGTGGTCGCCGCCCCGACGCCGACGAACGCCGCCGGCGAGACGGCGGCCGAGCCGGAGGAGCCCACCGACCCCGAGGAGCCCGGTGAGCCCGAGGTGCCCGGTGAGCCCGAGGTGCCGACCGAGCCCGGCGAGCCGATCACGATCGCCGAGGCCAACCAGGCCGCCACGGGCACCGAGGTCACCGTCGAGGGCGTCGTGACCGCCGACTACCGCGAGGGCGGCTTCAACGGCTTCACGATCCAGGACCCGGCGGGCGACCCGTCCGACGCCGTCTCCGACGCCATCTTCGTCTACAACCCGAGCGCCGCGGTCACCCCCGCGGTCGGCGACAGCGTGCTGGTCACGGGCGACCGCGGCGAGTACAACGGCCTGCGCCAGATCTACGGCGACCTGATCGACATCACCGACGCCGACCTCGGCGAGGTCGTGCCGCTCGCGTCGTGGGAGGCCGTTGCCACGGAGGAGGGCAGGCAGGCCCACATGAGCGAGCTCGTCCTGTTCGAGGACGAGTTCACCGTCACCGACAACTACGACGCGAACTACTACGGATCGTTCTCGCTCGTGCAGGGCGGCGAGCCGATCCCGCAGCTGACCGCCTACATCGATCCGCACGACGAGGCGGCGATCGCGCAGCAGAAGGCTGCCGACGCGGCGCGCACCATCACGCTCGACGACGGCCGCAGCACCAACTTCAACAACCAGAAGGACGTGCCGCTGTCGTACCTCACGCCGGACAACCCCGTGCGGGTCGGCGCGGACGTGTCGTTCCAGAAGCCGTTCGTGCTCGACTACCGCTTCGACGGGTGGAGCCTGCAGCCCACCACGCCGATCGTGGGCGCGGGGCAGGAGCACGTCGTGTTCAGCGACGAGCGCACCCCCAACGCCTCGCCGGAGCCGGTGCTCGGCGACATCAGCATCGCCAACTTCAATGTGCTGAACTACTTCCCGACCACGGCCGAGGAGTTCGTCGAGCTCGGGCTGGGCACCTGCACGTACTACACCGACCGCGAGGGCAACCGGATCGGCGCCAACCGCTGCGACCCCGACGGACCGCGCGGCGCGGCGACGACCGAGAGCTTCGAGCGCCAGGAGATCAAGATCGTGAAGGCGATCACCGAGCTCGACGCGTCGATCCTCTCGCTGCAGGAGGTCGAGAACTCGGCCGCGTTCGGCAAGGACCGCGACTTCGCCGTCGCGACCCTCGTCGACGCGCTCAACGAGTACGCGGGCGAGGACGTCTGGGCCTACGTCGAGAGCCCCGCGACGCTGCCCGCCGATGAGGACGTCATCCGCAACGCCTTCATCTACCAGGTGGACGAGATCGAGACGGTCGGCGAGTCGCACATCCTGATCGACGACCCGGCGTTCGTGAACGCGCGCGAGCCGCTGTTCCAGGCCTTCAAGCCCGCGGGCGCCGCCGACGCCGACGCGTTCCTCGTCTCGGCGAACCACCTCAAGTCGAAGGGCTGCTCGGACGCGACGGGGGAGAACGGCGACCTCGACGAGCAGAGCTGCTACAACGCCGACCGCAAGGAGCAGGCCGAGGCGCTGGTCGCCTACACCGCCGAGGTGCAGGAGCTCACGGGCATCGACGCCGTCTTCCTCACGGGTGACTTCAACTCGTACGCCATGGAGGATCCCGCGATGATCATCGAGGGCGCCGGGTTCACCAACCTGAACTACGCCCTCAACGGCGGCGAGGCCACCTACGTGTACGACGGCATGTCGGGCTCGCTCGACCACGTGTACGCGAACGCCGATGCCTTGAGTCTGGTGGCCGACGTCGACGTGTGGCAGATCAACGGGCAGGAGCAGGTCGCCTTCGAATACAGCCGCTACAACTACAACGCCACGCTGCTGTACGACGACTCGGTCTTCCGCACGAGCGACCACAACCCGATCGTCGTGGGGCTCGACACGGACGGCGTCGTCGACCTGCAGCTGCTCTCGATCAACGACTTCCACGGCCGGATCGCGGCGGACGGCGACTCGGCGGGCGCGGGCGTGCTCGCGGGCGCCGTCGACGCCCTCACGGCCGACAACCCGAACACGCTGTTCGTCTCGGCGGGAGACAACATCGGCGCATCGACGTTCACCTCGTTCATCCAGCAGGACGAGCCGACCATCGACGCGCTGAAGGCCGCGGGCCTCGCGGTGAGCGCCGTGGGCAACCACGAGTTCGACCACGGCTTCGCCGACCTGACGGATCGGGTCATCCCCGCGTACGGCAGCGAGGATCTCGCGCTCGGCGCCAACGTGTACGAGGCGGGCACCACCACGCCGGCACTGCAGGAGTATGCGATCCGCGAGATCGACGGCGTCCGCGTCGGCTTCATCGGCACGGTGACGGCCGACACGGCGACGCTCGTGAGCCCCACGGGCATCGCGGACATCGAGTTCGGCGATCAGCTGGAGGCCGCGAACCGCGTGGCGGGGGAGATCGCGGACGAGACCGACGTGATCGTGCTGCTGACGCACGACGGATCGGCGAGTGCCGACTGCACCACCATCGGCACGGAGGACACCGACTACGGCAAGCTCGTTCGCGGTGCGTCGGAGGAGATCGACGCCATCGTGTCCGGCCACACGCACCAGCAGTACCTGTGCGAGCTGCCCGGCCCCGACGGGCAGGACCGCCCGGTCGTCCAGTCGCACCAGTACGGCACCACGCTGGGCGTGCTCGACCTGGAGTACGACACCGAGGCCGACGAGCTCCTCTCGATCTCGGCGTCGCACCTCGACCTTGTCGACCCGGACGGCGTGCCGTACGCCGAGGCCGACCCCGAGGTGCAGGCGATCGTCGACGCGGCCGTTGCCGAGGCCGACGTGCGGGGAGCCGAGAAGGTCGGACAGATCAGCGACGACATCACCCGCGGCAAGACGGCCACCGGCGCGGAGGATCGCGGCGTCGAGTCGACGGCCGGCAACTTCATCGCCGACGTCTACCTGTGGGCCGCGTCGAGCGAGAACCCCTCGTACGGCGGCTCGCAGGATGCGGCGATCGGCCTGATGAACCCGGGCGGCGTCCGTGCCGATCTGCTGTACGGCGAGGACGGGATCGTGACGTACGCGGAGGCGGCCGCGATGCAGCCCTTCGCGAACACGCTGGTCACGACCACCCTCACCGGCGCGCAGCTCGAGCAGGTGCTCGAGGAGCAGTGGCAGCCGGAGGGATCGTCGCGGCCCAAGCTGCACCTGGGCGTCTCGGACGGATTCTCGTACGAGTACGACCCCGAGGCGGCGCGGGGCGAGCGAATCCTCGAGATGACGCTGAACGGCGAGGAGATCGCGGCCGACGACGAGATCCTCGTCGTGACCAACTCGTTCCTCGCGGGCGGCGGCGACAACTTCGGCACCTTCGCCGAGGGCACGGGCACGGCGGACACGGGTCTCATCGACCTGAGCGCGAGCGTGGACTACTTCGCCGCGCACGAGGTGGTCGATCCGCCGGCGCTGGGACGTGCCGTCGTCGCCGACACCGAGCCGGGCAACGGGAACGGGAACGGCAACGGAAACGGCAACGGAAACGGAAACGGGAACAACGGCAACGGCAACGGGAACGGCATCGGCAACGGGAACGGCATCGGCAACGGGAACGGCATCGGCAACGGGAACGGCCGGGGCGCGGCGCCGTCCGCGGACGACCTCACTCCCGAGCGGCGGGGCGGGCTCACCGTGTCGGGCGCGCTCGAGCCGGGCGGTCGCATCACGGTCTACGTGGACGAGTCGTATGCCGGCCAGACGCTGAGCGGGTGGCTGTTCTCGGAGCCGACCTCGCTCGGCACCGCCGTGGCGACCGCCGACGGGGCGCTCACCTACGTGATCCCCGAGGGCATCGCGCCCGGCGTGCACCGGCTCGCCGTGACGGACGCCTCCGGCGAGGTGGTCGGCTGGGTCTACGTGACCATCACGGCCGACGGATCGCTGGCGGTCACGGGCGCGGAGCTGCCGCTCGGCATCGCCTTCGGTGCCGCGGTGCTGCTCGTGGCGGGCGGCCTGCTGATGGTGCTGCGCCGCCGGCCGGTGCGCACGGCCTGACGCGCGATCGACGAAGGGCCGGGCGGATGTTCCCGCCCGGCCTTTCGTCGTGCCCCGTGCGTCTCAGCCGCGCAGGTGGTCGGCGTGCTTCGACGCCTGCCGGCGACGCGTGGGCAGGTCGAGGGGGCCGGTGACGGTGGCCTCGTCCTCCCAGCACTCGATACCGCCGACGCCGGGCAGCAGCTCGCGCGTGAAGACCGGATCGCGACCCTCGCGGCGTTGCCTCGTGTAGTCGCGCAGCAGGCGGAAGCCGATGCCCGAGAGGAACGCCAGCGCGATGAGGTTGATGAGCGCCATGAGCCCCATCAGCGCGTCGGCGAGGTTCCAGACGACCGCGGCCGACGCGACGGCCCCGGCGAGCATGGCCACGACGACGAGCACGCGGAAGACCGTGAGCCAGCCGCGGCGGGTCGTGATGAACTCGAGGTTGGACTCGCCGTAGTAGTAGTTGCCGATGATCGAGCTGAAGGCCAGCAGGAAGACGATCACGGCCAGCGCGGTGAGCGACCAGTCGCCGAGCGTGGCGGCCAGGGCCGTCTGCGTCAGCGCGATGCCCTGCTCGGCGCCGCCGAGATCCGGCACGGCCACGAGCACGGTGAACGCCGTGATCGAGCACACGAGGAACGTGTCGAAGTACACGCCGAGAGACTGCACGAGTCCCTGCTTGACGGGGTGCGTCACGGCGGCCGACGCGCCCGCGTTCGGGGCCGATCCGAGGCCCGCCTCGTTCGAGAACATGCCGCGCTTGACGCCCTGCAGCACGATGGTGCCGAGCGCGGCGCCGACCACCTCGTTGAAGCCGAACGCCTCGGTGTAGATGGAGGCGAACGCCGCCGGCAGCCGGTCGATCTCGATGACGACGACGGCGAGCCGAGCAGCAGGTACAGCAGCGCCATGAGCGGCACGATCGCCTGAGACACGTGCGCGATGCGGCGCACGCCGCCGAAGATGACCGCGCCGGTGAGCACGGCGACGACGACGCCGGAGACGAGCGGCATCCAGCCGGAGACGTCCGCGCCGACGAGGGAGCCGACCGCGGCGGTGCTCGACGCGGCGATGGTGTTGGCCTGCAGCGCGCTGAATGCGAAGGGGAAGCAGAAGAGGAGGATGACGGCGAACGTCACGCCCATCCAGTGTCAGTGTGCTCCGAGCGGCATGCCCGGCGCGAGCCCGCGCGCCGGGCGCGGGCCGCGCGGGGCGGGCCGCTCACAGCGGGCTCGCGTTCCCATCCGGTAATGTCGGAGGGATATCGGCGAGCCGGATTGCCGATGAGAGCTGAATAGGGAGGCCGCTGTGGACATCGATCTCGGGCTGTTGCGCACCGTCGAGCGTGAGAAGGAGATCCCGTTCGACGAGCTCGTGCGGGTCATCGAGCAGGCGGTGCTCACCGCCTACGGCAAGCACGTCTCCCAGGGCGGTGAGGTGCCGGAGGGCGCCCGCGCCGAGCTGGACCGCAAGACCGGTCACGTCGGCATCTACGTGCCGGTCACCGACGAGTCGGGCGCCGTCATCGGCGAGGAGGAGTCGACCCCCGAGGACTTCGGGCGCATCGCCGCGTACGCGGCCAAGCAGGTCATCAGCCAGCGCCTGCGCGACATCGCCGACGACGCCGTGCTGGGTGAGTTCCGCGGCAAGGAGGGCGACATCGTCGCCGGCGTCGTGCAGCAGGGGCCGAACCCGCGCATGATCCACGTCGACCTCGGCACCGTCGAGGCCATCCTGCCGCCGGAGGAGCAGGTGCCCGGCGAGGACTACTCGCACGGACAGCGCCTGCGGGTGTACGTCACGAGCGTGTCGAAGGGCACCAAGGGGCCCGCCATCACGGTCTCGCGCACTCACCCCGGCCTCGTGCGCAAGCTGTTCGCGCTCGAGGTGCCGGAGATCGCGAGCGGTCTCGTCGAGATCGCGTCGCTCGCGCGCGAGGCGGGCCACCGCACGAAGATCGCGGTGGTCGCCAAGGACCCGTCGATCAACGCCAAGGGCGCCTGCATCGGCGAGATGGGCCGCCGCGTGCGCGCCGTCACCGAGGAGCTCAGCGGCGAGAAGATCGACATCGTCGACTACGACCAGGACCTCGCGACGTTCGTCGCCAGTGCCCTCTCGCCCGCCAAGGTGTCGTCGAGCTTCGTCCTCGACGCGTCGACGAAGGCCGTGCGCGCCCTCGTGCCCGACTACCAGCTCTCGCTCGCGATCGGCAAGGAGGGGCAGAACGCCCGCCTCGCCGCCAAGCTCACGGGCGCGAAGATCGACATCCAGCCCGACAGCATTCTTGAAGCGTGACGGATCAATGCCGCGGATGCGGCGTTGATGCGGCGCGGTTCAAGATTGAGCGAGGGAGCGCAGCGACCGAGTCGAAATCTCGTGTCCGTGCACGATCCGTCCGCAGACGAGCGGGCGAGGAAAGAGTAGTACGATGGAAGCCGTACGAACGTGCGTCGGCTGTCGCATGCGTGCTCCCCGGTCCTCCCTCCTTCGAGCGGTGGCCGTCGGGTCCGAACTCGTCCTGGACGAGCGGGCGTCGATGCCGGGGCGCGGCGCGTGGGTGCAACCGACGCGCGAATGCGTGGAGAACGCCATCCGGCGCCGCGCCTTCGTACGAGCTCTGCGCGTGTCGGGCCCGCTCGAGACGCAGACCTTCGAGGAATGGCTGAACAGCTATGGAAACCAAGTGAACGGCTCGAAATGAGACCCGTCCGCCTTTGATGGTCTGCCCCTGTCTGGGCAGGCCGCCCAGACAGGAGAATTGTGGCTAAACCACGCGTACATGAGATCGCAGCGGAGCTGGGAGTCGACAGCAAGGTCGCGCTCGCGAAGCTGAAGGATCTCGGCGAGTTCGTCAAGAGCCCGTCATCCACCATCGAGCCGCCCGTCGCGCGCAAGCTGCGCGCCGCGCTGGAGGCCGAGGGTGTCGCCAAGCCCGCCGGCGGTGCGAAGCCCGCCGACGCCCGCAAGAAGGCCCCGGCGCGCCCGGCGGCCAAGCCCGGCCCCGCCGCTCCGGCCCCCAAGGCCGAGCCGGCGGCCCCGGCGCCCGCGCCGAAGCCGGCCGAGGCGCCCGCCGCCGAAGCGGCGCCCGCGCCCCGCAGCTCGGCCCCGTCGCCGGGCAGCAAGGCGCCCTCGCCCGGCAGCGCGGCTCCCTCGCCGGGCAGCAAGGCGCCCTCGCCCGGCAGCGCGGCTCCCTCGCCGGGAAGCGCGGCGCCCTCGCCCGGTGGCACGGCCCCCGGTGCCGGTCCGCGCCCCGGCGGCCCCCGCCCCGGAAACAACCCGTTCAGCACGGCGCAGGGCATGGGGAAGCGCCCGGCCGGCCCGCGCCCGGGCAACAACCCCTTCGCCTCGGCGCAGGGCATGGGGCAGCGCCCCACGCCCGGCAACATCCCGAAGCCGCAGCCGCCGCGCCCCGGCGCCCCGCGTCCCGGCGCTCCCCGCGCCGGCGGTCCTGGTCGCCCCGGCCGTCCCGGCGGCGCCGGTCGTCCCGGCGCGCCGTTCCAGCAGCGCCCGGGCGGTCCCGGTCGTCCCGGCGGTGCCGGTGGCGGCGGCTTCCGCCCCGGCGGCCCCGGCGGAGCCCCCGGCGGTGGCTTCCCCGGTCGTCCCGGCCCCGGTGGTCGCGGACGCGGCGGCACGGCCGGCGCGTTCGGCAAGGGCGGCGGCAAGTCGAAGCAGCGCAAGTCGCGTCGGGCGAAGCGTCAAGAGTTCGAGATGCGGGAGGCGCCGATCGTCGGTGGCGTCAAGGTGCCCCGCGGCGACGGCAACACGATCATCCGCATGCGCCGCGGCGCATCCATCGCGGACTTCGCCGACAAGCTCGAGATCATCAGCGGGATGAGCGTGCCCCCGGGCAACCTCGTGACGGTGCTGTTCCACCTGGGCGAGATGGCCACGGCCACCGAGTCGCTCGACGAGGCCACCTTCGAGGTGCTGGGCGCGGAGCTCGGCTACAAGGTGCAGATGGTCTCGCCCGAGGACGAGGACAAGGAGCTCCTCGAGGGCTTCGGGCTCGACCTCGAGAAGGAGGAGCTCGAGGAGGACGAGGAGAACCTCGAGATCCGTCCTCCGGTGGTGACCGTCATGGGTCACGTCGACCACGGCAAGACGCGACTGCTCGACTCGATCCGGCAGACGAACGTCGTCGCGGGCGAGGCCGGCGGCATCACGCAGCACATCGGCGCCTACCAGATCTGGACCGAGCACGACGGCATCGAGCGCGCGATCACGTTCATCGACACCCCCGGTCACGAGGCCTTCACGGCCATGCGTGCCCGCGGTGCCGACGTGACCGACATCGCGATCCTCGTGGTCGCCGCCGACGACGGCATCATGCCGCAGACGGTGGAGGCGCTGAACCACGCCCAGGCGGCCGGCGTGCCGGTCGTGGTCGCGGTCAACAAGATCGACAAGCCCGACGCCAACCCGGCCCGCGTGCGTCAGCAGCTGACCGAGTACGGTCTCGTGGCCGAGGAGTACGGCGGCGACGTCATGTTCGTCGACGTGTCGGCCCGCGAGGGCATCGGCATCCAGGACCTCCTGGACGCCGTGCTGCTCACGGCCGATGCGGGTCTCGACCTCACGGCGAACCCGAACAAGGCCGCCCGCGGTGTCGCGATCGAGGCGAAGCTCGACAAGGGCCGCGGATCGGTGGCGACCGTCCTCATCCAGTCGGGAACGCTGCGCGTCGGCGACGCGATCGTCGCGGGAACGGCCTACGGCCGCGTCCGCGCCATGATCGACGAGAACGGCGACGCCGTCACCGAGGCGGCTCCGTCGCGTCCGGTGCAGGTGCAGGGTCTGAACTCCGTTCCGCGTGCCGGTGACACGTTCATCGTCACGGACGAGGACCGCACCGCGCGCCAGATCGCCGAGAAGCGCGAGGCCGTCGAGCGCAACGCCCAGCTGGCCAAGGCCCGCAAGCGCATGTCGCTCGAGGACTTCACCAAGGCGCTCGAGGAGGGCAAGGTCGAGTCGCTCAACCTCATCATCAAGGGCGACGTGTCCGGTGCCGTCGAGGCGCTGGAGGAGTCGCTCCTCAAGATCGAGGTCGACGACTCGGTGCAGCTGCGGATCATCCACCGCGGTGTGGGTGCCATCACGGAGTCCGACGTGAACCTGGCCACGATCGACAACGCGATCGTGATCGGCTTCAACGTGCGCCCCGACACCAAGGCCCGCGAGGCCGCGGCGCGCGAGGGCGTGGACATCCGGTTCTACAACGTCATCTACAACGCGATCGACGACGTCGAGGCATCGCTCAAGGGCATGCTCAAGCCGGAGTACGAGGAGGCCCAGGCGGGTCTCGCGGAGATCCGCGAGGTCTTCCGCTCCTCGAAGTTCGGCAACATCGCGGGTGTCATCGTCCGCAGCGGCACGATCACGCGCAACGCCAAGGCGCGCGTCATCCGCGACGGCGTGGTGCTCGCCGATGGCCTGGCCATCGAGTCGCTGCGTCGCTTCAAGGACGACGTCACCGAGGTCAAGACCGACTACGAGGCCGGTATCGGCCTCGGCAAGTTCAACGACATCCAGGTCGGTGACGAGATCGAGACCATCGAGATGGTCGAGAAGCCTCGCGCCTGATCCGGAGTGATTCAATGGCTTCTGCCGGGCGGTCCTTCGACCGCCCGGCAGAGGCATTCCCAGGGAGGGACAATGGCTGGCGAACGTCAGGCCCGCGTCGCCGACCGCATCCGCGTGGTGCTGTCGGAGCGACTGCAGAAGGGGCTGCGGGATCCGCGGCTCGGCTTCGTGACGATCACGGACGTGCGCGTCACGGGCGACCTGCAGAATGCGTCGGTGTTCTACACCGTCTACGGCACCGATGAGGAGCGCGCGGACACCGCCGCGGCGCTCAAGGCCGCGACCGGCCTGCTGCGCAGCGAGGTGGGCCGCAAGCTCAACACGCGCCTCACCCCGACGCTCGAGTTCATCCCCGACGCGCTGCCCGAGGAGGCCTCGCACCTCAGCGAGCTGCTGCGGCGCGCGCGTGAGCAGGACGAGGCCGTCGCGAGCCTCGCGAAGGAGGGGCGGTACGCGGGCGAGGCCGACCCGTACCGTCACGACGACGAGGGCGCGGACGAGCGCGAGCGCGAGGACTGACTCGCCGGGCCGCTCCGCGGCGCCGGCATCCGCTCAGGCGGGCACGCCCCGCCGGCGGAAGCCCCAGAACGCGAGCGCCCCGAGCGCGGCGGCGACGGCCGACAGCCCCCACAGGGCGGGCGCGGCCGCGGCCTGATCGCCCGCGCCGCCCGCGCCCGTGAGCGGATTCGGCGTCCACCAGAACGGCGACAGCGCGCGGGCCGCATCCGGCAGGTCGAAGAGGTCGTCGAACATGCCGACGACGACGCCCCACAGCACCGGCAGCCACGCGAACCACGTGATCCGCGGCGCCCACGCGTAGGCGGCGGCCGCCAGCGCGGCCACGACCGCGATCGCCGGCAGGTACGCGGCGCCGAGCCCGATCAGCTCCGCGGCGTCGGGCAGATCGTCCGTCCCGCTCGCGGCCGCCCCCAGCCACAGCAGCGCGGCGCCCGAGAGCGCGAGCAGCGCGACGCCGGTCGCCGTCACGGTCAGCTACCCGCCGAGCCATCCGCCGCGCGAGACGCGCGTGGCGAGGACCGTCTCCGTTCGTCCCGATGTCTCCTCGGCCTGCAGCCGTGCGAGTGACGCGACGCCCCACGAGGCCGCGCCGAGCGCGGCGAGCAGCGCGAGCAGGCTGAAGAAGCCGTTCACGAGGTCGCTGCCGAGCCCCGCCGCGTAGAGCGCGTTCTGCTCGAGCATTGCGCGCATGTCGCCGAGCGAGCCCATGACCGAGCCGGAGCCGAGCCACAGCAGCCCGAGGCCGAGCGCCGTCGGAAGCGGGCGTCCCGTGTCTCGGCCCGACCGCCGCGGAAGCGCGCGAGCAGGTCGATCGCCTCGCCGCCGGTCAGGTTGGGCCACAGCGAGACGTCGCCCGGCACATACGCGAGGCGCCGATGCAGCGCCACGGCGTCGTGCCACGGGTCGCCGCCGAACAGCCGGGCGCTGCCTCCCGACGCGCGCAGCAGCCCGAGCAGCACGCGGATCGTCGTGGACTTCCCGGAGCCGTTCGGCCCCAGGAACCCCGCCACCTCCCCGGGGGCGACGGTCAGGTCCAGCCCGTCGAGCGCCCGAGTGCGGCCGAAGCTCTTGCGCAGGCCGGTGATCTCGATGGGGTTCATTCGCGGTCTCCTTCGTGGGATCGCAGGAAGGCCTCGTAGACGTCGGGCGAGGCGAGATAGCCGTGAGTGAGCACCTCGAGGAGGGGGACGTAGAGGCGCATCGCGAGCGCCCCGGCGTCGGCCGTCTCCCCGCCCGATCCGTCCGGCTCGGCGGGGTCCGGCTCGGCGAGGTCCGACAGGGCGAGCGCGCCGAGCACGGCGAGCACGAGCACGCGGTTGCGCGCCGCCGGGTCGCGGCTCGGGAGGATCAGGCCGTCGCGGATCGCGTCGGGGGCGCGGTCGTCCGCGTCGGCGATCATGGCGCGCACGATGCGTCGCGCCGGCTCGCCGCCCTCGCGGATGGTCTGCAGGAAGTACCGCAGCAGCGGCTCGTACCGCCCGAGGTCGGCGAACAGCGAGAGCGGCCCGCCGTCACGCATCGTGCGCTGGCCCTCGTCCTTGCCCGCCGCGTAGGCGCTCATCACGTGCGCGTCGCACGCCTCGCGCAGCGCGGCCTTCGATCCGAAGTGGTGGATGACGAGGGCCGGGCTCACGCCGGCGTCCTGCGCGATCTGGCGCACGGACGCTCCGAATCCGTCCCTGCCGAATCGCGCGACTGCGGCGTCGCGGATCCGTGCGCGCGTCGTCAGATCGGAGGCTGAACTCATGTTCAACACACTAAACGCGCGCTCAGTGTGGGGTCAAGGGGCCGCTCAACGGGGCAGGCGCACGTGCTCGCCGTCGGTCTCGATGAGGCCGTCCTGCAGCAGCGACAGGATCGCGCGGTCGCGCTGGGCGGCGTCCGGCCAGTCCGCGAGCAGCTGCCGCGCCGCGACGGGACCGTCGGCCTCGCGCAGCCGCCGGAGCACCGCCCCGCGGGCCTGGCGGTCGCTGCCCTCGTAGCGCGCCTGCCGGCGGCGCAGGTCCGGGGTCGCGGGCGAGCCGGCGGCGACCCACGCGCACGCGTCGCGCAGGGGACACGCGCCGCAGCGCGGGGCGCGCGCGACGCACACCACCTGGCCGAGCTCCATCATCGCGGCGTTCATGAGCGCGGCGTCCTCCGGCGGCTCCGGAAGCAGCGCGGCCATGGCGTCGAGGTCGCGGCGGTGCGGCGGCGCGGGGTGCTCCACACCGGCGACCGCGCGCGCGAGCACGCGGCGCGTGTTCGTGTCGACGACCGGGTGGCGCTCGCCGTACGCGAACGCCGCGACGGCGCGCGCGGTGTAGTCGCCGATCCCGGTGAGTGCGAGCAACTCGTCGACGTCGCGCGGCACCACGCCGCCGTGCCGGTCGCGGATCTCGGTCGCCGCGCGGTGCAGCCAGAGCGCGCGGCGCGGATAGCCGAGGTTCGCCCACGCCCGCACGGCCTCGGCCGGCGCGTCGTCCGCCAGCGCCGCCGGCGTCGGCCACCGCGCGAGCCACGCCTCGAGCAGCGGGATCACGCGTGCGACGGGCGTCTGCTGCAGCATGAACTCGCTCACGAGCACGCCCCACGCGCGGAAGCCGGGCGCGCGCCACGGCAGCGCCCGCGCGTTCTCCCGGTACCACGGCAGCAGCCTCTCGGCGAGGGCGGTCGCGACGGCGGCGGGCATCACACCAGCCTAGGTCGCGTCTGACAATCTCTCGCCTACTGCGCTGGCCGTTCGCACGCGTCTCGCTGCGCCCTCGTCGGTCGACGATGCTTCGGCATCGCCTCCCTCCTCGGTCTTGCGAGCCACGCACGCCCGGCCATGCTCGCGACGGCGTCGATTGTCAGACACGCCCTAGGAGGCCACGTCGAGGGAACTCCGTGCGGATCGCGACCGAACCGTGATCCGTCCGCGGCCCGACCGTGATCTGCGTTGCGTAGCGTCGGGGTCATGCCTCGGATCGACCCCCGTTTCGCCCTGTTCGCCGGGGTCTTCGCGACCGTCGCCGTCGCGGGCTGCGCCAGCCCGACGAGCGATGCGACGCCGTCCCCGACCGTCTCCTCCAGTGCCTCGACGACGACGTTCCCGTCGGACGCCGCCGTGACGATGGACGACCAGGACCCGGCCGATCCGTCGACCTGGGTGATCCACGGCGGCGCCGTGGGGCTCGTCGCGATGGGCGACCCGTTCGAGGCGACGCTCGCCGAGCTGCCCGAGGACTGGGCGCCCGTCGAGGGCTGCGAGAACGTCGCCTCGTGGAGCGGCGGCGAGGACCTCTCCATCTGGTTCGTCGCCGGCTCGTCGGGCGCGATCGAGACGATCGCCGTCGAGGGCGGCCTCGGCGATCCCGCCGGCGGCCCGCGCACGCCCGTCGGCATCGGGCTGGGCTCGACGCGCGACGAGGTGCGCGCGGCCTATCCCGCGGCGGAGGAGGTGCCCGCCACGATCGGCGAGGCCACGTACCTGCGCCAGGCCGAGGCGGATGCCGCCGACGGCGCGCTGTTCTTCGAGGTCGCCGCCGGCGACGATCGCGTCTCGTCCGTCACGATGACCCAGCGCGACGAGCCGCCGTACGAGCCCTGCGCCTGAGGCCCCGGCCGCCCGCGGGTAGGCTGGACGGCATGCATGCGGGCGTCCTCCTGGTCGACAAGCCGGGCGGGATGACCAGCCACGACGTCGTCTCGCGTGCGCGCCGCGCGCTCGGCACCCGCAAGATCGGGCACGCCGGCACGCTCGACCCCATGGCCACGGGACTGCTCGTGCTCGGCGTCGAGGGCGCGACCAGACTGCTGACCTACCTCGTCGGCCTCGACAAGACCTACCGCGCGACGATCCGGCTCGGTGCGGACACCACCACGGACGACGCGGAGGGCGAGACCGTCTCGGTCGCGGAGCCGGCCGCGCTCGAGGCCGCGACCGACGAGCGGATCGCGAGCGGGATCGCGGCGCTGACGGGCGAGATCTCGCAGGTGCCCAGCAGCGTCTCGGCGATCAAGGTGAACGGCCGCCGCGCGTACGACCTCGCGCGCGCGGGGGAGCAGGTCGAGCTCAAGGCGCGCACCGTGACCGTCTCGCGCTTCGAGGTGCTCGAGACGCACCGCGGCGCGGACGGGATCGACCTCGACGTGGTCGTGGACTGCTCCTCCGGCACGTACATCCGCGCCCTCGCGCGCGACCTGGGCGAGGCGCTGGGCGTCGGCGGGCACCTCACGGCGCTGCGGCGCACGCGGATCGGGCGCTTCGACGTCGCGGAGGCGGTCGCCGTCGATGCGATCGCAGGCGACGCGCTGATCGGCCCCGCCGCGGCCGCCGAGCGCGCGGTCGGCCGCGTGGAGGTGAGCGCCGCCGAGGCGAGGGACCTGCGCCACGGCAAGCGGCTGGAGGGCGCGGCCGCTCGGCTGCCCGGCGCCGTCGCCGCGGCCGTCGATCCGGATGGGCGCCTCGTCGGCATCGTCGAGGCGCGCGGGTCCGCGCTGAAGAGCGCCATGAACATGCCAGAGGTGCGCGCATGATCCTGTGGTTCACGGTCGTGCAGGTGATCGCCGCCGTCGCCGCCGGGCTCCTGTGCCTCGTGCTGGGCCTCGCCGGCCGCCGCCCCAGCGACCTCAGCGTCGGGGCGCTCGCCCTCGTCGAGCTGCTGCTCGTCGCCCAGGTGGTCGTCGCCGTCGTCGCGCCGCTGGCGGGGAACCCGCCGACCGGCGACCTGCTCGAGTTCTGGATGTACCTCGTGTCGGCCGTGCTGCTGCCGCTGGCCGCCGTGGGGTGGGCGCTCGTGGAGCGGGGCCGCTGGAGCGTCGTGGTGATGGGCGTGGTCGGCCTGTCGATCGCCGTCATGGTGTGGCGCATGCAGGTGATCTGGACGATCCAGGTCGCGTGAGCGCGCGGGTCCGCCGCGACCCGCCCAGCGGCCTCGCGGCGCCCGCGAACTAGAATCGATCCGCTATGACTGAACCCGCGCGCTCCCGCCGCATCACCGGCATCGGCACCCTCCTCGTCTGGGTCTACGGCGTGCTCGCGCTCGCCGCGACCGGCCGATCCGTCTACCAGATGATCGCCCACTTCTCGCAGGCGCCGCTGGCGTATCTGCTCTCCGCGCTCGCGGCGGTGGTCTACGTGCTCGCGACCGTCGCGCTCGTCGTCTCGCGCAGCGAGACCTGGTATCGCGTCGCGTGGGCCGCGGTGTCGTTCGAGCTCGCCGGCGTGCTCGTGGTCGGAACCCTCAGCGTGCTGGCCCCCGAGCTGTTCCATGCCGACGACACCGTGTGGTCGCGCTACGGATCGGGCTACTTCTGGATCCCGCTCGTGCTGCCGTTCCTCGGCATCTGGTGGCTGGCCACCCACCGGCCCGCGCGCGTCGCCGTCGGGGCGGCGGGATGATCCTGTTCGAGGATCCGTCGCAGATCCCGGCGGACTTCGGCGAGTCGATCGTCGCGATCGGCAAGTTCGACGGCGTGCACGCCGGCCATCGCGCCATCATCGAGCGCATGATGCTGGCCTCGGCCGGCGGCGCGCTGCGCACGGTGGCCGTCACCTTCGACCGCAACCCTCTCGCGCTGCTCGCGCCCGAGCGCTGCCCGCGGCCGCTCGTCGGCAACCGGCAGAAGATCGAGCTGCTCTCGCGCACCGGCCTGGACGCCGCGCTGCTGCTGCGCTTCGACGAGGCCCTCGCGGCCGAGGAGGCGGCCGACTTCGCGCGGCGCGTGCTCGTCTCGGCTCTGCGCGCCCGGCGCGTGTTCGTGGGCCGCGACTTCCGCTTCGGCCGGGGCGGGGCCGGCGACGTCGCCCTGCTCCAGCGGCTCGGCGCCGAGCACGGCTTCGAGGTCGACGTGGTCGACGACATCGCGAGCGCCGGCGACGGGCGGCGCGTGTCGTCGACGTGGATCCGCGAGCTGCTGGCCGAGGGCGACGTGAGCGGGGCCGCCAAGCTGCTCGGGCGCCTGCCCGCGGTCTCGGGCGAGGTCGTCCACGGACTGCGGCGGGGGCGCGAGCTGGGCTTCCCGACCGCGAACCTGTCGGCGGATGCCGAGGGCTTCGTCCCGGCGGACGGCGTGTACGCGGGCTGGCTGATCGTGCGGGCGCCCCAGGGCGAGCTGGCCTCCACGCGCTACCCGGCCGCCATCTCGGTCGGCGCCAACCCGACGTTCGGCGATGTCGACGTGCCGCAGGTCGAGGCCTACGTGCTCGACGAGACCGGCCTGGACCTGTACGGGCAGCGCGTGGACGTGCTCTTCCAGGAGCGGCTGCGCGGCATGGTGGCGTTCGAGGGCGTCGAGGCGCTCATCGCGCAGATGAACGACGACGTCGCCCGCACCCGCGCCATCCTGCGCGGCTGAGCGCTCAGTACGAGCCGGCGTCCTCCGCGCCCGAGGCCTCCTCGCCCGCGAGCCGCGCGCGCAGCTCGCCGAGGATCGTGGCGCTCGCGCTCGTGCCGAGGCGGGTGGCGCCGGCGTCGAGCATCGCGACGGCCGCGTCGAGGCCGCGCACGCCGCCCGAGGCCTTGACCTGCACCGCGGGCGAGACGCTCTCGCGCATGAGCCGCACGTGCTCCACGGTGGCGCCGCCGCCGGCGAAGCCCGTCGAGGTCTTCACGAACGTGGCGCCGCCGGCTTCGGTGAGCCGGCTGCCGCGGGCGATCTGCTCGTCGTCGAGGTAGCTCGTCTCGAGGATCACCTTGCTCACGAAGGAGCCGGCCGCCTCGACGACGGCCGCGATGTCGTCGCGCACGTAGTCGTCCTCGCCCGAGCGCAGCGCCCCGATGTGCACGACCATGTCGAACTCGGTCGCGCCGTCGTCCTGCGCGCGCCGCAGCTCGGCGACCTTCGTCGCCGTCGACGTCGTGCCGTGCGGGAAGCCGATCACGGTGCACACGCGCACTCCGGAGCCGTCGAGGCGCTTCACGGCGTAGCCGACGTCCGACGGGCGCACGCACGCGCTCCACACGCCCCATTCGGCCGCGATGTCGAGCTCGCGGTCCACGTCGGTGCGCGTGAAGTCCGGCTTCAGCACGGCGTGGTCGATGGTGGCGGCGATCTGCGCTTCGGTGTAGGTGCCCGGCATGGCTCCAGCCTACGCCGCGGCTCGCGCGGGAATACCCCCGGGGGGTATACTGTTGGCGTCGGGGAGAAGCCAGGGAGGCCAGGATGGATCAGATGAGCGAGACCCGGGGCGTCGTCCTCGACATCGAGGGCATGACGTGCGCGAGCTGCGTGGCGCGCGTCGAGAAGCGGCTGCGCGCCGTGCCGGGCGTCGAGGCGTCGGTGAACCTCGCGACGGAGTCG
This sequence comes from Microbacterium petrolearium, assembly GCF_054782875.1. Taxonomy (NCBI): domain Bacteria; kingdom Bacillati; phylum Actinomycetota; class Actinomycetes; order Micrococcales; family Microbacteriaceae; genus Microbacterium; species Microbacterium petrolearium. Next base: position 74,847 of record NZ_BAAGRQ010000006.1, on the reverse strand, counting down.
GCGAAGGTGACCGCGCCGGAGGCGGTCGAGGTGGAGCGGCTCCTCGACGCCGTGCGCTCGGCCGGCTACCAGGCGCGCGTGCGCAGCGACGAGGCCGCGCGACCGGCTCCCGTGCACGAGGGGCATGGCGGTGACGGCACCGACCACGAGCACGAGCACCGTGACCATGACCACGGCTCCGCCGGCGGCCACGTGCACGACGTCGAGGACGTCCGCGGCGCCACGCCGCTGCGCACCCGCCTCATCGTCGGCGCGATCCTGTCGGTCCCCGTGGTCGCGCTGTCGATGATCATGCCGCTGCAGTTCCCCGGCTGGGAGTGGGTCGCCCTGGCCTTCGCCGCCCCCGTCGTGCTGTGGGCGGGGTGGCCCTTCCACCGGGCGACGTTCGCGAACGCGCGCCACGGCGCCATGACGATGGACACGCTCATCACCCTGGGCACGTTCGCCGCTCTGCTGTGGAGCGCCTGGGCGGCCGCGACCGGCGGGCACGTGTACGTCGAGGTCGCCGCCGTCGTGACGGTCTTCCTCCTGCTCGGGCGGTTCATCGAGCAGCGCTCGAAGCGGCGCGCGGGGGCGGCGCTGCGGGCGCTCATGGAGCTCGGCGCCGACGAGGTCACGCTCGCGCGCGAGGACGGACGCGACGGCGAGACCGTGCCGACCGACCGGCTGCGCGAGGGCGACCTGTTCGTCGTGCGCCCGGGGGAGCGCGTCGCCGCCGACGGCGTCATCGTGCGCGGCGACGCCGCGGTGGACGCGAGCATGATCACGGGCGAGTCGGCGCCGGTGCACGCCGGGGCGGGAGACGACGTGACGGGCGGGACGATCGCGACGGACGGCCGCCTCGTCGTGCGGGCGACGGCCGTGGGATCGGCGACGCGCCTGGCGCACATGGCGCGGCTGGTCGAGGACGCGCAGGCCGGCAAGGGGCGCGTGCAGCGCCTGGCGGATCGCATCTCGTCCGTGTTCGTGCCGGTCGTCATCGGCCTGTCGATCCTGACGCTCGCCGTGTGGCTGCTCGCCGGCGGCGGCGTGGACGCGGCGCTCACGGCGGCGATCGCGGTCGTCATCATCGCCTGCCCCTGCGCGCTCGGGCTCGCCACGCCCGTCGCGATCCTCGTCGGCACCGGGCGCGGCGCGCAGCTCGGCGTGCTCGTGACGGGCCCCGAGGCCATCGAGACCGCGGGCCGGATCGACACGATCGTGCTCGACAAGACCGGCACCGTCACGAGCGGGCGCATGACGCTGGACGCGGTCGTCGCCGCCGAGGGCGAGAGCCGCGACGAGCTGATCGCGCTCGCCGCGGCCGCCGAGTCGGGCTCGCAGCACCCCATCGCCGCCGCGATCGCCGCGGCGGCGAGCGAGGTGCCCGCCGCCACGGACTTCCGCAGCCACGCGGGGCGCGGGGTCACGGCGCGGGTGGACGGCCGCGAGGTGTTCGCCGGCAGCCTGGCCTTCGCGCGCGAGCGCGGCGCGCGCGTGCCGGACGAGCTCGTGCGTGCGGCCGAGGACGCCGCCGGCACGGTCGTCGTGGTCGGCTGGTCGTCGTCGGCCGGGATGACGGCGACGGCGCGCGGCGTGCTCGTCGTGGCCGACACCGTGCGCGAGGACAGCGCCGGCGCCGTGGCCCAGCTGCGCCGGCTCGGGCTCGAGATCGTCCTGCTCACGGGCGACAACGAGCGCGTGGCGCGCGAGGTGGCCGGGCGCGTCGGCATCGACCGCGTCATCGCGGGGGCGTCTCCCGAGGACAAGATCGCGCGGATCCGCGCGCTGCAGGCCGACGGCCGCCGCGTGGCGATGGTGGGCGACGGCATCAACGACGCCGCGGCGCTCGCCGCAGCCGATCTCGGCATCGCGATGGGCGGCGGCACCGACGCGGCGCGGCACGCGAGCGACGTGACGCTCGTGCGCGAGTCGCTCGCGGCCGTGGCCGACGCCATCCGGCTCTCGCGCCGCATGATGTCGATCATCCGCGGCAACCTCTTCTGGGCGTTCGGCTACAACGTCGCCGCCATCCCGCTCGCCGCGCTCGGCCTGCTGAACCCCATGATCGCCGGGGCCGCCATGGCCTTCTCGAGCGTGTTCGTCGTGCTCAACAGCCTGCGCCTGCGCGCCTTCCGCTGATCCCGCGTCCCTCGCGCCCGATCCGTCCGCGCCCCGCCGGTCCGCCGGCGGGGCGCGCCGGAGCGCTCTCTGGGGATCTGCGGGGAGCATGCCCTAGACTGGACGCGGCTCGCCGCCATCCGTTCGACGCTCTGCGCCGGGTGAGCGAGCCTGGCGCCTCCCGGCCGGACCCGTCCTGGTCGTCCGAATCCCTCGGCACGCGTGGGGCGCGCAGATCCTTCGAACGGCCGCTCGATCGGCCGCATCGACGCTCAGGAGGAGCATGCCGACCACGGCACCCGCGCGACAGCGCAAGACGTCCTCGTCCGCACGACGCGACGACGAGGCACCCCTCATCCCGATCCTCGCCCGCAAGGTGCGCGAGGTCGAGGCCAAGGCCCAGCGCAACAAGCTGGGTCCGACCAACCGCGTGAAGTTCCAGGTGATCGCGTTCCTCGTGCGCGAGGAGCGCGCCAGGGTCAAGGCCGACGCCGAGCTGACCGACGCGGCGCGGGCCGAGCTGCTCAAGCGCCTCGACGGCGTCGCGACGATCCTCGCCAAGACCGCCGCGCGCGACACGTCGCTGATCCAGCTGCTCGAGGCCGACCACGCGACCACGCCCGTCGCGCAGCGCATGCGCCGCGACTGGCTGCTCGAGTCGGGCGCCGAGCTGCCGCCCGAGGAGCTCGTGATCTCGGACGCCAAGCCGGTCGTCACGCCGCCGATGGTGCCCCAGATCGCCACGGAGCGCGCGGTCGTGCCGCCGCAGATCGAGTCGCGCATCGCGGCGAACCCGTTCCTCGCGCCCGACCTCTCGCGCGTGCCGGCGCCCGCGCCGCGCCGCCGGCTCGACGGCTGGGAGCTGATGGGCCCGCTGTACAAGGCGTTCGAGACGGGCGCGGGCGGGGGAGCGGCCACGATGCCGCTGCCGCCGGTGCCGGAGTTCGATCGCGTCTCGCCCAAGGGACTCGAGGTGATGGTGCACCAGGCCCGCTTCCTCGAGGCCGTGCGCGCCGGCCACCGCTCGTTCCTGCTCGCCGACGAGCCGGGACTCGGCAAGACGGCGGAGTCGGTGCTCGCGGCCTCGGTCGCCGGCGCGTACCCGCTCGTCGTCGTCGTCCCGAACGTCGTGAAGATGAACTGGGCGCGCGAGGTGGAGCGCTGGACGCCCCACCGCCGCGCCACCGTGATCAGCGGCGACGGGCAGGATGTCGACGCGTTCGCCGACGTGTTCATCGTCAACTACGAGATCCTCGACCGGCACATCGGCTGGCTCGCGGCCATCGGGCTGCGGGGGATGGTCGTCGACGAGGCGCACTTCATCAAGAACCTCTCGTCGCAGCGCTCGCAGAACGTGCTGGCGCTCGCGCAGCGCATCCGCGAGACGACGCCAGGCGGCAGGCCGCTCATGATGGCGCTCACGGGCACGCCCCTGATCAACGACGTCGAGGACTTCGACGCCATCTGGCGCTTCCTCGGCTGGACCAACGGCGAGAAGCCCGGCCCCGAGCTCATGGAGAAGCTCGACGCGACCGGCCTCACCCCCGCCGACAAGGCGTTCTACCCCGAGGCGCGCGACGCCGTGATCTCGATGGGCATCGTGCGCCGCCGCAAGAAGGACGTCGCGAGCGACCTGCCCGACAAGCTCATCGCCGACATGCCCGTGCAGTTGGACGACGAGTTCGGCCGCGGCATCCGCGAGGCCGAGCGCCAGCTGGCCGAGCGCCTGGCCGCGCGGTACCGCCGCATCATCGAGGCGCGCGGCGACCGTGGGCTCGAGCCGGGCGAGATCGACGACGACATCGTGCGCCTCGTGGCGCAGGGCGAGCTGGACGAGTCGAAGGCGGCGGGCGCCGAGGGCGACAACGTGTTCGCCATGGTCCGCCGCATCGGCCAGGCCAAGGCCGGGCTCGCGGCCGACTACGCCGCGCAGCTGCAGCGCTCGGTGGGCAAGGTCGTGTTCTTCGCCAAGCACATCGACGTCATGGACCAGGCCGAGGCGCTGTTCGCGGCGAACGGCATCCGCTCGGTGTCGGTCCGCGGCGACCAGACGTCGGCGGCCCGCCAGGAGGCGATCGACGCGTTCGTGAACGACCCCGAGGTCGGCATCGCCGTCTGCTCGCTCACGGCGGCCGGCGTGGGCGTGAACCTTCAGGTCGCGTCGAACGTCGTGCTGGCGGAGCTCAGCTGGACGGCGGCCGAGCAGACGCAGGCGATCGACCGCGTGCACCGCATCGGCCAGGACGAGCCGGTCACCGCGTGGCGGATCATCGCCGCGCACACGATCGACACGAAGATCGCGGAGCTCATCGACCAGAAGCAGGGCCTCGCGGCCCGCGCCCTGGACGGCGAGGCGGCCGACGAGGCGTCGAGCGAGTCGGTGCAGCTGGCCGCGCTCATGCACCTCACGCGCGAGGCGCTCGGCGGCGAGTGACGGGCGCGCGGCGAGCCGGGCCGCGGCCCGGCAGGCCGCGCCCGCCGCGGCGTCGGAGGCTCTAGGCTGGCGCCATGAAGATCGGAAACGTCACCTGCGTGCGGCAGTCGACCCGAACGGCTGTGGGGCGCGCATGAAGATCGGAATCCTGACCTCCGGAGGCGACTGCCCCGGCCTGAACGCGGTCATCCGCGGTGCGGTCCTGAAGGGCACCGAGACCTACGACATCGAGTTCGTCGGCATCCGCGACGGATGGCGCGGTCTGGTCGACGCGGACTTCTTCCCCCTCACCCGGCACGAGGTGAAGGGCCTGTCGAAGGTCGGCGGCACGATCCTGGGTACGAGCCGCACCAACCCGTACGAGGGGGAGCGCGGCGGCCCGGAGAACATCGCCAAGACGCTGTACGGCCACCGCCTCGACGGCATCATCGCGATCGGCGGCGAGGGCACCCTGGCGGCCGCCCAGCGCCTCTACAACGACGGCATCAACGTGCTGGGCGTGCCGAAGACGATCGACAACGACCTGCGCGCCACGGACTACTCGTTCGGCTTCGACACGGCCGTGAACATCGCGACCGAGGCGATGGACCGCCTGCGCACGACGGGCGACTCGCACCAGCGGTGCATGGTCGCCGAGGTCATGGGCCGCCACGTCGGCTGGATCGCGCTGCACTCCGGCATGGCCGCGGGCGCGCACATCATCTGCATCCCCGAGGTGCCGCTGTCGCTCGACGAGATCTGCGAGCAGGTGATGTCGGCCCACGAGCGTGGCCGCGCGCCGCTCGTCGTCGTCGCCGAGGGCTTCATCATGAAGGGCCAGGACGAGGCCTACAGCGACAAGGGCCTCGATGCCTTCAACCGCCCGCGCCTGGGCGGCATCGGCGAGCAGCTCGCGCCGCTGATCGAGCAGAAGACGGGGATCGAGACCCGCGCGACCGTGCTGGGGCACATCCAGCGCGGCGGCGCGCCGTCGGGCTTCGACCGCGTGCTCGCGACGCGCCTCGGCCTGCACGCGATCGACGCCGTCGTGGACGGCGCGTGGGGCCAGATGGTGGCGATGCAGGGAACGGACATCGTGCGGGTGCCGTTCCAGGACGCCCTCGGCGAGCTCAACACGGTGCCGCTCGCGCGCTACGAGGAGGCCGCGGCGCTGTTCGGCTGATCCGGCGCCCCGCGAGACAGCATTCGCGCGCCGAGACAGTGGCTTCTGGCCGCTGTCTCGGCGCGCAGCTGCTTCTCGCCGGTTTCAGGCGGCGACGAGGCCGGCCGTGTCGCGGCCCTCGTCCTCGTGCAGCTCCACCGGCTCGAGCAGGGAGCGGTAGACGCGCTCGTAGCCCTCGGCCATCACGGCGAGGTCGAAGCGGCGCTCGGCGTGGCGGCGGCACTCCCACGGGTCCAGCTCCTCGGCCGCGACGATCGCCGCCGCGAGCTCGCGGGCGCCGGCGTCCGGATCGACGACGACGCCGGTCCGCCCGTCGGTGACCACCTCGGGCACGCTGCCGCGCCGCGTGGCGACGACGGGCGTGCCGCACGCCATGGCCTCGACCATGACCATGCCGAACGGCTCCTCCCACTGGATCGGGAACACCAGTGCCCGCGCGGCGGCGAACAGCTCGCGCTTCAGCGCGGCATCGGCCTCGCCGACGTACTCGGCGTCGGCGCCCAGGCGCGGGCGGACCTCGGCGTCGAAGTACGCGTGCTCGGCGCGCTCGTTGAGCTTGCCCGCCAGCACGATCCGCCGGCCGGCCGCCCGTGCCGCGTCGATCGCGAGGTGGGGGGCCTTGTCGGGGCTGAAGCGCCCGATCCACAGGACGAGGTCGTCCTTGCGCTCGCGCATCGGGAACGACGCCACATCGACCGCGTTGTGCACGGTGCCGCACCAGTTGATGCGCGGGTTGGCGCGGCGCTGCGCGTCCGAGATCGCCACGACCGACACGCTGCGGCCGAGCAGCTCGTGGTAGCGGCCGTTCTCGCCGGCGACGGGGCCGTGCATCGTGACGACGGTGGGAGCCGCGCGGCCCCCCGCCAGCAGCGGCCCGCACAGCGTGTTGTCGTGCACGACGTCGACGCCGGCGTCCTCGAGCGTGCGGCGCGCGAAGGCGGCGGCGATCGCCTCGGGGACGGGCTCGCCCAGTCGCCCTGTGGGCGGCGCGTCGTAGACGGCGTGGAACTCCTGCGCGCTCGTGCGGTTGTCGCCCGCGCCCACGAGCACGACCTCGTGTCCGCGTGCGACCAGCGCGTCGACGAGGCCCGCGACCACGGCCTCCGTCCCGCCGTAGCCGGCGGGCGGCAGCGAGAACCAGGGCGGGGCCACCATCCCGATGCGCAGCGACGTGCGCGGCGAGGCGGCGGCCTCGGGTGTCGGTGCCGTGAGCGCGGACGTGGTCGTGAACGACATGGAACCTCCCTGCGGTGGGGAGGCCGGCCGCAGCGGGCACAGCGAGAACCGCTTGCGCGGCGCCGCGGATCGCGCAGGCCGGCCTCCGAATCGGAGCGAAGCAAACCTGCAAGTGAAGTTATAAGATAGCCGCGAGCAAAGTGCAAGAAACGGCGCGACGGAGGCGGCGCCGGACGATGAGCGACGAGGGAGCACCGTGGGCGACGACGCCAGGACGACGGACCGCATCCTCTCGGATGAGCCGTTCTACACCATCGGGCAGGTGGCCACCCTGCTGGGTGTGCCCGCCGCGCAGCTGCGCCGGCTGGATGCGCTCGAGATCGTGCAGCCGGACCGCTCGCGGGGCAACCAGCGCCGCTACTCGGCCGACGAGATCGAGCGGCTCCGCGAGGTGCTCGCGCTGGGGGAGGAGGGCGTGACCCTGCCCGGCGTCCGCAAGATCCTCGAGCTGCGGCGCCGGGTCGATGAGCTGGAGGACCGCCTCGCGCGGCAGGCCGACGACGCGCCCCCGTCCGCGTCCTGAGGCGCATCGCCGGAAACCCGCGAGACAGCATTCCCGCGCCGAGACAGCGGCGTGACGCCACGGTCTCGGCGCGCGGTTGCTGTCTCGCGGATCAGAGGATCGCGAGCGACGTCGCGCGCCAGCGCCGGTCCATGCCCTCCAGCCGTACGGCGACGGCGCGCGTGCGGGCGGGGGCGGCGACGATCACGACGCCCTCGACGGCGCCCTCGGACGGCGACGACCAGCGCACCGACCGGATGGCGTAGGCGGGGTGCTTGGCCGGCTGCTGCCGCGCGCTGCGGGCGCGCTTGGCGAGGTTGGCGCGCGTGAGCAGCGAGCGGTACGGCTCCTCGGCCAGCCACCGCGCGAGCTGATCGACGTCGCGCACGCCGGCGAGGACCTCGAGCACACCGCGCGCCAGCCCGTCGAGCAGGGGCGTCGGATCGGGCAGCTCCGCGGTGGGCGTGCGCTGCGGGGCGAACAGCTCGCTCACATCGAGCGCGCTGCGGGCGCGGCGTCGCTCGCTCCGCGACGTCATCGGCATCGACATGGCGCCTCCCCTCGGTGTCCGCCGCCTGCTCCGGTCAGATGGCCAGCAGTTCAGCACGGTCCTCGCGCAGCGGGCACGAGGCATAGATGCCTGTGCAGGAAGCAGGCTGTGGAGAACGGAGGGCGCGGCGGTGCCGGATCCCCTACCGTCGTCGCGTGCGATGGGAACGGTTCTTCCAGGACCTCGAGGATCAGCTCGCGGCGGAGTGGGACGCCGAGCGCGCGGCGCTGGACTCCGAGTCCGAGCGGCTGCGCATCGCCGGGCTGGCGCTGCGGGACCGCCTGCGCGGCCTCGTGGGCGCGGGTCCCGTCGCGTTCGAGCTGGCCGACGGCTCGCGGCACGACGCCGCGATCGCGGCCGTCGGGGCGGACTGGATCGCCGCCCGCCCGGAGACGGCGGGTGTGCTGATCGTGCCGCTCGCCGCCGTGCGCCTGCTCGGGGTGCCGGAGCCCGAGCTGCTGCGCAGCGCGCGGGCGCTCGCGGAAGCGGATCGGCTGGCCGCGCGCGTCACGCTCGGCTTCGCGCTGCGGGATCTCGCCCGCCGGCGGGTGCCCGTGACGCTCGGCCTGTCGGGAGGCCGGACGGCGACCGGGACCCTCGACCGGGTCGGCGCCGACCACCTGGACCTCGCGCTGCACGCCCTCGACGCGCCGCGGCGCGCGGCCGACGTCGCGGGCTTCCGGATCGTCCCCCTCGCGGCGCTCGCATGGCTCCGCGCCGACGCCGACGCCGGCTCCGTGCTGACGTGAGGACGTCAGGGCCGCGGACCGCGGGCGCCCCACACCTCGGGGAAGCTCGCGATCTGCGACTCGTGCCACAGCGCGATCCGGCGGGCCTCCTCGGCCTGCTCGTCGAGGTACGCCTCGACGCTCGCCTGCTCGATGCGCCACACGGCCGGTGCCCCGAGGCGCGCCCCGCTCAGCCGGCCCTCGTGGACCAGCGACATGACCGCGTCGACATCGAGCGCGAGCAGCTCCGCCACCTGGGCCGGTGCCAGATGGCGGGCCACAGGTGCGTCGCCGAGACCGGGTTCCGCCATGAGGCCATTATCCGTCTCTACCCGGGTCGGGGCATGTACTGCACGGGTCTGTGGATAACTTCGACGCGCTCGGGATCGCTCCTGGCACCATGAACGCCATGATCCGCAAGCGCGCCTTCTGGAGCGACGCCCGATTCTTCGTGGGCGTCGCGCTCATCGCCGCATCGGTGGCGGGCGTCTGGGGCGTGGTGGCCGCCTCGCGGCACACCGTGCCCGTGCTCGCCGCGTCGTCCACGATCGTCCCGGGCCAGGCCGTGACGGCCGCCGACCTGCGCGTCGTGGACGTCGGCCTCGGCCAGGCCGACGGCCTCTACCTGACGCCCGACGAGCTGGGGGACGGGCTCGTGGCGGCGCGCACGATCGGCGCGGGCGAGCTCGTGCCGATCGAGGCGGTGGGATCGTCGGCGACCGTGACGACCGTCGTCGTCCGCAGCGCCGCCGAGGTGCCCGGCGCGGTGACCGCGGGCACCGCTGTCGAGCTGTGGGAGGCGCCGGCCACCGACGACGGCTTCGACGCGCCGCGCGTGCTCGTCGCCGACGCCACCGTCGCCGCCGTGGTGCGCGCGGAGGCCGTGATGGCGACGGGCGAGACGAGCGTGGAGCTCGTCGTCGATCGCTCCGATGTCGCCGATGTGCTCGCCGCGGTGGCGGCGGGTTCCGCGCTGTCGGTCGTGCCGACGGGGAGCGGCGGATGAGGGTCGTCGTCGCGCTCGAGGAGCCGCACGGCGCGCGCATCGCCGCCGAGCTGCGGCGCGGAGGGCACGAGGCGCTCGGGGTGCCCGTGGCGCTCGTGGCACGGGAGGCCGCGGACGAGCACTCGCGGCTGCACGAGGCGCTCGCGGGCTCCGACCTGCTGGCGGTGGCGCTCGATCGCGCCGCGCTCACCCCCGACCTCGTGCGCGCGTGCGACCGGCACGCCGTGCGGATCGTGGCCCTCGCCGGGCGCGGCGCCGATGCGCGGCTGGCGCGCGCGTTCGGCCTGGCCGAACCCCTCCCGATCGGGTCCCGCGGCGACGCGATCGTGGCGGCGGCGCGCGGCGGCATCGGGCACGGCGCATCCGGCACGGGCGGCACCGTGACCGCGGTGTGGGGACCGCACGGGGCGCCGGGCCGCACCGCCCTCGCCATCGAGCTGGCCGTGGCGCTGGGCACGCGCGACCGGCGGGCGGCGCTGGTCGACGCCGACACGCACGCGCCCGCGATCGCCGTGGCACTGGCCCTGCCGGAGGAGAGCCCCGGCGTCGCCGCCGCGTGTCGACGGGCCGCTGAGGGGATCGACCCGCCGGAGCTCAGCCGCATCAGCGTGCCCATCGGCGGCACGGCGGCCCACGTCGACGTGCTGACCGGCCTCAACCGCCCCTCGCGGTGGCCGGAGCTGTCGGGCGCGCGCCTCGGCGCGGTGCTGGACGCGTGCCGCGGCTGGTCCGCCCACACCGTCGTCGATGTCGCGGCGCCGCTGGAGCGCGACGAGGAGATCGTGAGCGACCTCGAGGGCCCGCGCCGCAACGCCGCCACGCTCACGGCGCTCGAGCGCGCGGATCGGATCGTCGCCGTCGCGTCGGCCGATCCGGTCGGCATCGGCCGGTTCATCCGCGCGCACGCCGAGCTGCGCGCGCTCGTCGGGCCCACGCCCGTGCACGTGGTCGTGAACCGGCTGCGCACGGGCGCCCTCGGCGTCGACGCCCGCGGGCAGGTGCGCCGCACGCTGGAGCGCTTCGCCGGCCTCGGCGAGGTCTCGTTCGTCCCGCATGACGGGCGCGCCGCCGACGCCGCGCTGCTGGCCGCGAGGCCGGTGGGCGAGGTCGCGCCGCGCTCGTCGCTGGCTCAGGCGGTGCGGCGCGTGGCCGAGCGGATCGAGGCGCCGACCGCGGCGGCGCGGCACGCTCCCGACGAGGCGAGGCCGGGTCGGCGCGCGCTGCGGCGCCGGGCGGCCTGAGCGACGCGACCGGCGTCTCTCGCCGGCGACTGCGCCCCGGGAAGCGGCGGCGGCCCGCCTAGACTGAAGCGGTGTCGACCCTCAGCGATCTCGTCTCGGCCCAGGGTATCCAGAGCGAATCGGACATCGAATGGCTCCACAAGGTGGCGGCCGACGGCCAGCTGCTGGCCGATCTGTCCTTCGCCGACATCGTGCTGTGGGCGCCGACGGCCGACGACTCGTATCTCGCCGTGGCCCACGTGCGCCCCAGCGGGGCGGCGACGCTGTTCTACCGCGACATCGTGGGGGAGCGCGTGCGCCCGCAGTGGCTGAGCCAGGTGCGCGAGGCCGTCACGACGCAGAGCATCGTCGACTCGTCGTCGCCGGAGTGGTTCGAGGAGACCCCCACGCGCGTGCGCGCGGTCCCGGTCGTGCGCCGCGACGAGGACGGCGGGCGCGTGCTCGGCGTGCTCACGCGCCACAGCAACCTCGGCGAGCTGCGCGCGCCGTCGCGGCAGCAACTGACGTTCAACGAGTGCGCCGACGAGATCTTCGCGATGATCGCCACCGGCGGCTTCCCCGATGCCGACGCCCCGACGGGCGCGAGGCGGGGCGCGCCGCGCGCGAACGACGGGCTGATCCGGCTCGACGCCGACGGCGTCGTCACGTTCGCGAGCCCCAACGCGCTCTCGGCGTTCACCCGCCTCGGCTTCGGCGACGAGCTCGAGGGCGAGTCGCTCGCCGAGGTCACGGCGGCGCTCTCCGACGCCTCGATCGACGCCGACGAGTCGCTGCCGGTCGTGGCGTCGGGTCGCGCCCCGTGGCGCACCGACATCCACGCGCGCGGCGTGGCCGTGGCGCTGCGCACCATCCCGCTCAGCGAGAACGGCAGGCGCACCGGCGCCATCGTGCTCTCGCGCGACGTGACGGAGCTGCGCAACCAGGAGCAGGAGATCCTGACGAAGGACGCCACGATTCGCGAGATCCATCACCGCGTCAAGAACAACCTGCAGACGGTGGCCTCGCTGCTGCGGATCCAGGCCCGCCGCACGCCGTCCGACGAGGCGCGCGACGCGCTGGGGCAGGCGATGCGCCGCGTGGCGTCGATCGCCGTCGTGCACGACACCCTCTCGGAGGGTCTGAGCCAGAACGTCGACTTCGACGTGGTGTTCGATCGCGTGCTGCGCCTGGTGGCGGAGGTGGCCGCGGCGCCGAACACGCTCGCGCGCACGCACCGCAGCGGCGAGTTCGGGGTGCTGCCGAGCAAGTACGCGACGCCGCTGGCGCTCGCGCTCACCGAGATCGTCACCAACGCGGTCGAGCACGGTCTGAAGGACTCGGACGGCGACGTGGAGATCAGCGCGGACCGCAGCGAGGAGCGCCTCGAGGTGCGGGTGCGCGACACCGGCGCTGGCCTGCCGGCCGGTCAGGTGGGCAGGGGACTGGGCACGCAGATCGTTCGGACGCTCATCCAGGGCGAGCTGGGCGGCTCGATCGACTGGACCTCACCCGACGGGGGAGGCACCGAGGTGATCGTCGACATCCCGCTGCGCTGGATCGGGCGCTGACGCCGGGCGCGAAAAACGGCCCCCGGCGACAGGGGCCGTGATCGCGCGGGTGTGCCGCGGTGTCAGCTGGCGCGGCGGGCGCGGGCGGCGCGGCGCTTCAGGGCGCGGCGCTCGTCCTCGCTGAGGCCGCCCCACACGCCCGAGTCCTGGCCGGTCTCGAGGGCGTACTGCAGGCACACCTCGGTGACGGTGCAGCGGGCGCAGACGGACTTCGCCTTCTCGATCTGGTCGATGGCCGGCCCGGTGTTCCCGACGGGGAAGAAGAGCTCGGGGTCGACGGTGAGGCAGGCGGCCTTGTCGCGCCAGTCCATGGTGGTGCTCCTAGATGTGGTGGGAAAACAGATGCGATTCCAGCGGCTGTTCGGGTGAGCACTACGCTGGGATATGCCGCGAGCGCTGCTCGCTCCCACCACGTTGTGGGGAAACATACCGTTAACAAGTCTCTTACAGATGGAGACGTGAGTCAACGGTTTCTGAATGGATCAAGAATCGGAACGCCCATGACGACCCCCTCCGGCACCCCCGTTCCCGCGCGCCTGGCGGCCGCGCTGCTCGCGCTGGAGGCCCTCGCCCTGCTGGTGCTGGCGGGCTGGCAGGTGGTCGCGATGCTCGGTGGCGACACGGCGTCGCTGCCGACGGCGATCGCGCTCCTGGTCTTCACGATCGTGGCTGCGGGCGGCGTCGGGGCGTTCGCCTACGCGGTGCTCACCGACCGGTCCTGGGGCCGATCCGGCGGCATCGTGACGCAGCTGCTCGTGCTCGCGGTGGCGCTGGGGGCGCTCACCGGTCAGTACGCCCATCCGCTCGTCGCGCTCGTCTTGGCCGTGCCCGCGGTGATCGGGCTCGTGCTCATCGCGCGGGCGGCGAAGGCCGCCGCTCCCGAGGCGGGACGCTAGCCCCCTCTGCCAGCTCGCGCGCCAGCAACGCGGCACCCGCCACGGCCGCGGGCATCACGGCGATCGCGCCGCCGGGCACGAGGAAGCACAGCTGCGTCGCGACGCCGAAACCGAGCATCCGCCCGCGGGATCCGCGCCGCAGGCGACGGCGGCCGGCCGCGCCGATGCCGCGCGCCGTCAGTCCGCGCTGCGTGAGCTCGTCGGCCAGCGTCCAGCCGGTGAGGCCGACGCCGAGCACGGCCGCGAGCGCCGTGCCCGCGACCGGGATGAGGCCGAGCAGCAGCGTCAGCAGCGCGATGCCGGCGCCGCGGGCCACGAGCGAGACCGCGTCTCCCGCCGCGCGCCACAGCGAGTAGCGGGACTCGGGGACGCCGCCGCCGGTGTCGCGCTCGACGGAGGACCAGATCCGCTGGTACGCGGGCTCGCCCACGAGCAGCACGACGGCGGTGAACGTCGCGATGGCGAGCGCGATCGCGCCGGCGAGCACCGCGAGCGCGACGAGGACGCGCAGCGCGCCCGCCCAGAACGCATCCCAGCCCGCGGCGAAGGGCGTCATCCACTCCACGAGGCCCGGCAGCGCGAAGCCGAGCGCCAGGAGGGCGGCCGAGAACACCACCGCCACGACGGCGGCGGGCACGAGCCCGGTGGCCATCAGCCCCGGTCGCGCCCGCCACCAGGCGAAGCCGCGGCCCAGCGTCGCCACGCCCCGCCAGAACTCCCGCATGGGGTCAGTCTAGGAACGGCTCACGCGAAGGCGAACAGGAACGGGAACGCGAGGGCGACCACGGCCGCCCACACCGGGTAGAGCGGCAGGAACGAGGTCTGCCAGCGCTCCAGCGCCGCGAACCCCTCCCGGTGGCGCAGGAAGCGCAGCGTGAGCCACGCCTGCCCGGCCAGGTGCACGAGCAGCAGCAGGTTGAGCCCGAGCGCAGCGGTCTTGTTGGCGCTCACGCCGAACTCCGCGATCCGGGTGATCATGGCCGTCAGCGCGACGAGGTCGACCGCGATCGCGATGACGAGCATGCCCAGCTGCAGAGCGTCGAACGGCCCGGCCGGCGCGAGCGCCTCGCGCGCGGAGATCGTGTAGAGGGTCAGTGCGAGCACGAGGATGAGCACGCCGTCCATGAGGATCAGCAGCTCCCGGTCGACGAGGGCGAGCGAGCCCGCCGTGGCGAGGGCGGCGAGCATCCACAGCAGCGCGAGCGTGACGATCGGCGTGAACACGCGCGTGAGCACGGGCACGATGTTCTCGATCACGTTCTGCTTCGCCTCGACGAGCCACGCGGCCACGAGCACGGCACCCGGCACGCACACCCGCGGGATCGCGCCGATCGCGACGGTCGTGTCCGTGCCGGTCAGCGAGAGCACGGCGCTCGTGAGGCCGATCAGCACGCCGCCGCCGAGGGCGAGCAGCACGAAGTACACGGCGAACTCGCCCGTGAACCGCACGAAATCCATCCGCGCCGCGTGGTCGCGCCAGCGCCCCGCCGCATACGCGATGCCCACGAGCCCCCACGCGACGATCGGCAGGTGGATGGTCGTGAGCAGCTCCGTCGCCCCGACCCCCGTCGCGCTGGGGAACGGCATCAGGGCCTGCGTCGCGACGAGCACGCCGAACACGACGGCCAGCGCCACGGTCGTGCGCGGGGCCGGCCGGCGCTTCCACACGAAGTACGCCGCGAGGAACGCGAGCACCAGGGTCGGCAGCACGCGGAACAGCGCCGCATTGGCCTCGACGCCGCCGAGCGGCGCGCCGTAGGAGAACAGCTGGATGAGCGCGAGAACGGTGAGGCCGGCGGCGGCGCCGAGCCCGATCGCGACGATGGGCTCGCGGCGATCCGCCGCGAGCCCATCGGCCGCCGTCAGCTGCTTCCACATCCGCTCGGTGTGCTCGCGGGCGAACTCGCGCGAGATCGCGTCGGTGCCGCCCATCCGCCGGATCGCGACGAGGAAGGCCTCGTCGTCGGCCAGTCCCGCCGCGGAGAGGTCGTCGATCTGCGCGCGCAGGTGATCCTCGAGCTCGTCCAGATCGGCGGCGGCGATCGCGCGGTGCCGCTGCAGGTAGCCGCGCCACTGGGCGATCTGCTCCTCGACCTCCGCCCGCGGCGCCATCACGCCCACGCTCCCGCGGTCGTGCCTGCCGCGTTCGGGCCGGCGGGGCGGGCCTCCCAGACGTTGCGCATGACGTCGGCCACGACCTCCCACTGCGCCCGGCGCTCCTCGAGCAGGGCGCGGCCGGCGTCCGTGATCGCGTAGTGCTTGCGGCGACGCCCCGTCTCCGAGGTGCCCCACGTGGCGGACAGCAGGCCCGCCCGCTCGAGCCGGTGCAGCAGCGGATAGAGCATGCCGTCCGTCCACTCCATCCGGCCGCCCGACAGCTCGCTCACGCGCTTCAGGATCGCGTAGCCGTACAGCTCGCCGTCGGCGAGGATGCCGAGCACGAGCGGGGTGGCGGAGGCCGCCACGAGGTCCTTGTCGATGCGCATGCGCGCCTCCGTTCATCCCTTGTACCTCTAGGTAATCGAACCTAGCGCATCTAGGTATGGATTCGGGCTGGGAATAGGCCGGGATGCGGCGCCGTTCAACTTGATACAACCGCACTCAACTTCTAAAGTTGATGGCGAACCGCTCAAGTTTTAGGAGACAAGGAATGGCCGACTTCCCCCAGGACGGTCTCGGCGCGTTCGACGAGTTCCTCGCGCGCTACCTGCAGGGTGAGCGCGCCCGCTCGGCGCGGTCGATCGACCTCAGCCGCTTCCTCAGCGCGCGCACGCAGAGCCTGCTGCAGCGCGCCGCCGCGTTCGCGCACGCCCGCGGCCAGCAGGAGATGGACGCCCTCCACGTGCTGCGCGTGCTCCTCGACGACGACACGGTCGCCCGGGCGGTCGCGCGCGTCGGCGCCGAACTCGACGCGCTGCGCTCCGAGACGGAGCAGCGCCTGCCGCAGGAGAGCCTCCCCGTCCACAGCGACGAGGCGGTGATCACCCCCGCCGTGCAGCGCGCGATGTTCCACGCGTACCAGGTGGCGCGCTCCGCGGGCGCGACCTACATCGATCCGGAGCACGTGTTCTTCGCGCTCGTGCTGGCGCAGGACTCGCCCGCCGGGCAGATCCTCTCGCGCGCCGGCGTGACGCCCGAGGCGCTCACGCAGGGCGCCCGCGAGGCCGTCTCGCCGCAGGGCGCGCCGGAGGAGGCGCCGTCCGGCGGCGGATCGATGCTCGAGAAGTACGGCGTCGACCTGACCGCGCGCGCCGAGGCCGGGGAGCTCGACCCCGTGATCGGCCGGGCCGACGAGATCGAGCAGACCATCGAGATCCTCTCGCGCCGCACCAAGAACAACCCCGTGCTCGTCGGTGAGGCCGGCGTGGGCAAGACCGCCATCGTCGAGGGCCTGGCCCGCGCGATCGTGGCGGGCGAGGTGCCCGAGCAGCTGCGCGGCAAGCGCGTCATCGCGCTCGATCTGCCCGGCATGCTCGCCGGCACGCGCTTCCGCGGCGACTTCGAGGAGCGCCTCACCAAGACGATCGACGAGGTCGCCGAGCACCGCGGCGAGCTGATCCTGTTCCTCGACGAGATCCACACGCTCGTCGGCGCGGGCGGCGGCGGTGAGGGCGCCATGGACGCCGGCAACATCCTCAAGCCGCGCCTCGCGCGCGGCGAGCTGCACCTCGTCGGCGCCACGACGCTGAAGGAATACCGCACGATCGAGAAGGACGCCGCGCTGGAGCGCCGCTTCCAGCCGGTGCGCGTGGGTGAGCCGTCGATCGCCGACGCGGTCGAGATCCTGCGCGGCCTGCGCCCGGCGTACGAGGAGCACCACGGTGTGACGTACACCGACGACGCGCTGCGCGCCGCCGTGGAGCTGAGCGACCGCTACCTCACGGAGCGCGTGCTGCCCGACAAGGCCATCGACCTCATCGACCAGGCGGGCGCCCGACTGCGGCTGCGCCTGGGCGTGCCGGTCGACACCGCCGCG
This sequence comes from Microbacterium petrolearium, assembly GCF_054782875.1. Lineage (NCBI taxonomy): Bacteria > Bacillati > Actinomycetota > Actinomycetes > Micrococcales > Microbacteriaceae > Microbacterium > Microbacterium petrolearium. The sequence goes on along the minus strand of NZ_BAAGRQ010000006.1, from coordinate 57,469 downwards.
CTCATGGAGCGGCTCGCCACGCTCGAGTCCGAGAAGAACGCCGCCGTCGCCGCCGAGCGGTACGAGGAGGCCTCGCGCCTGCGCGACGAGATCGCCGACGTCCAGCGCCGCCTCGACGAGGCCGCCACGAGCGGCGCGCCCGCGGGCGCGGTCGTGGACGAGCCCGAGATCGCGGCCGTCGTGAGCCGCGCCACGGGCATCCCCGCCAGCCGGATCACCGAGACCGAGCGGGCGCGCCTGGCCGGCCTGGAGGACGAGCTGCACGCGCGCGTCATCGGCCAGGACGACGCCGTGCGCGCGGTCGCGCGGTCGGTGCGCCGCAGCCGCACCGGCATGGGCGATGCCCGCCGCCCCGTCGGCTCGTTCCTGTTCCTCGGCCCCACCGGCGTCGGCAAGACCGAGCTGGCGAAGGCCCTCGCGGCGAGCCTGTTCGACGACGAGGGCGCGATCGTCCGCTTCGACATGAGCGAGTTCGGCGAGCGGCACACCGTCGCGCGCCTCGTCGGCGCCCCTCCCGGGTACGTCGGCTACGACGAGGCGGGCCAGCTCACCGAGCGCGTGCGGCGCAACCCGTACTCGATCGTGCTGTTCGACGAGATCGAGAAAGCGCACCCCGACGTGTTCAACCTGCTGCTGCAGGTGCTCGACGACGGCCGCCTGACCGACGGCCAGGGACGCACGGTCGACTTCCGCAACACCGTGGTCGTGATGACCTCGAACCTCGGCTCGGAGTTCCTGGCCTCGCGCAGCGGCGCCATCGGGTTCTCCGCGAGCGGCGCGGAGTACGACGAGAAGGACCTGCGCGACCGGGTGATGGGCCGGCTGCGCGAGTCGATGCGCCCGGAGTTCCTCAACCGCATCGACGAGATCGTGCTGTTCCGCAAGCTCGACCGCGAGCAGCTGCGGCGCATCGTCGACCTGCTGCTCGGCGCCACCCGCGCGCGCCTGGGCGCCCGCGAGATCTCGCTCGAGGTCTCCGAGGCCGCGATCGACTGGCTCGCCGAGCACGGGTACGAGCCCGAGTACGGCGCCCGCCCGCTGCGCCGCCTCATCCAGCGCGAGGTGGACGACCGGATCGCCGATCTCCTGGTGGCGGGCGACCTGGCGGACGGCGGCCGCGTGCGCCTCGACGCCGTCGCGGGCGAGCTCCTCGTCACGGCCGACGCCCCGGTCGCGGCCTGACCCTCCGCGAACCCGCCCTCGATCCGCCACCCCGCGCCCGATCCGGCGCGGGTTCGGCGAACGGGGGCGGGTTCGGCGCCTTCGCTCGCGGAAACTAGGATCGGTCGGTGACCACCAGCATCATCCTCGACGTCGACACCGGGGTGGACGACGCCCTCGCCATCCTCACCGCCGCGCTCTCGCCCGAGATCGAGCTCGTCGCCTGCACCACCACGTGGGGCAACGTGGACGTCGACACCGCCGCCCGCAACACGGCGTTCGTCCTGAACATGGCGGGCCGATCGGATGTGCCCGTGGCGCGCGGCGCCGAGGGGCCCTCGAACGGCGCCACGGCGTCGTTCTCGACGAACGTGCACGGGGAGGACGGCCAGGGCGGCCAGGCCGACACGTCGTTCGTGCCCGCGCTCACCGCCGAGACGGCCCCCGAGCTCATCATCCGCCTGAGCCACGAGCGGCCGGGCGAGCTGCACCTCGTCGCGGTGGGCCCGCTCACGAACCTCGCCGACGCGCTCGCGGCCGATCCGACGCTGCCCGAGCGGATCCGCGAGGTCACGATCATGGGCGGCAGCTTCCTGGCGCCCGGCAACATCACCCCGGCCGCCGAGGCGAACATCTGGCACGACCCGGAGGCGGCCCAGCGCGTCGTCGAGGCCGGGTGGGCGTGCACCTTCGTCGGGCTCGACGTGACGATGCGCGACATGCTCGAGGAGGACCACCTGCGCGCGCTCGCCGCCGGCGGCGCGATCGGGGGCTACTGCGCCCGGATCCTCGATGCGTACTACGACTTCTACCTCGGCGAGACGGGGCGTCGCTGCGCCGGCAACCACGACGCGCTCGCCGTGGGCATCGCCGCCGGCCTGGCCACCGCGACGCTCGCCCCGGTGGTGCCGATCGAGATCGACACCACCGACGGGCCGAACCGCGGCCGCACGAGCGCCGACCTGCGCGGCATCCACAACGACTGGCCCGCCGTCGCCGGCGCGCGCCACCGCGCCGTGCTCGCGACCGAGCCGGGGTTCACCGACCGGATGACGCACCTGCTCGCCGGGGCATGAGCGGGGCCGGGACCGAGGACAGCGGCCCCGGCGCGCCGCGGCGGAGCGGACTTGCGCGCGCGCCGGATCGGCGTAGTGTCATCGTTCGTGATTCATCGGGCGCCCGCCGGGGCGCGCATGGCGCGGGCGCGGTCAGCCGCCCGCCGCGGCCTCGCACCCGCGCAGGCGATCGTCACCGGATTCGGTGCCGCCCTGCTCGTCGGCACCACCCTGCTGTGGCTGCCGATCTCGAGCGTGGGGCCGGGCGCGACCTTCGTCGAGGCGATCTTCACGGCGACCTCCGCGCTGTGCGTCACGGGCCTCACCGTGGTCGACACGGCCGTGTTCTGGAGCCCGTTCGGGAAGCTCGTCATCCTCGCCCTCATCCAGCTCGGCGGGCTCGGCATCATGCTGTTCGCCGCGCTCGTCGGCCTCGCGCTCGCGCTGCGGCTGTCGGTGCGGGCGAGGCTCAACACGGCGGCCGAGGCGAAGGCGTTCGGCGTCCCGGACGTGCGGCGGCTCGCGCGCGGCATCTTCCTGACGAGCCTCGGGATCGAGGCCGTCGTCGCGATCGTGCTCGCGCTGCGCTTCGCGCTCGCCTACGGATACGACGCGGCGCAGTCGGTGTGGCACGGCGTCTTCCACGCCGTCTCGGCGTTCAACAACGCCGGCTTCGCGCTCTACACCGACAACATGATGGGCTTCGTGGCCGATCCGTGGATCGCGCTGCCCATGTGCGCGGCGATCGTGCTGGGCGGCATCGGCTTCCCCGTGCTGCGCGAGCTGAAGCGCGCCTGGCGGCGCCCGCTGCACTGGTCGATGAACACGCGCATCGTGCTGCCCGGCACGCTCGTGCTGCTCGCGATCGGCGCCGTCGCCATCACGGTGATCGAGTGGGAGAACCCCGGCACCCTGGGAGGCGAGGATCCCGCGACGCGCGTGCTGGCCGGCTTCTACCACTCCGTGCAGACGCGCACGGCGGGGTTCAACTCGGTCGACATCGGCGCGATGCACGACGAGACGTGGCTCGTGATGGACATCCTGATGTTCATCGGCGGCGGCCCCGCCGGCACGGCGGGCGGCATCAAGATCACGACCTTCGCCGTGCTGTTCTTCATCCTGTGGACCGAGCTGCGCGGCGGCACGGCCGTGAACATCTTCGGCAAGCGGCTGGCGCGCTCGGTGCACCGCGAGGCGATCTCGGTCGTCCTCATGGCGATCGGCGCCGTGGTGGCGGCGACGGTGGCGATCCTCGCGATGACCGATTTCGACCTCGACCGCGTGCTGTTCGAGTGCGTCTCGGCGTTCGCGACGGTGGGGCTGTCGACTGGCATCACGGCGGACCTGCCGGAGGTCGGCCAGCTCATCCTCGTCGCGCTCATGTTCCTCGGCCGCATCGGGCCGCTCACCCTCGGCTCGGCGCTCGCGCTCCGCGAGCGCCGCATCGCCTACGAGCTCCCCAAGGAGCGCCCCGTCATCGGCTGACGGGCGGAAAGGACAACTGATGGGATCGTTCCTCTCGTTCGGAGAGAACGCCAGGCGCATCGCCGAGGCCGACTCGGTCGCGGTGATCGGCCTGGGAAGGTTCGGCGCGTCCGTCGCGCTCGAGCTGATGGCCTCGGGCACCGAGGTGCTCGGGATCGACGCGGATGAGGACCGGGTGCAGGAGCTCAACGGGCGCCTCACCCAGGTGGTCCGCGCCGACGCCACGAAGGAGGAGGTGCTGCGTCAGCTCGCCGTCGACCAGTTCGACCGCGCCGTCGTCGCGGTCAGCGGCGATCTGAAGGTCTCGATCCTGTGCGCCTCGCTGCTGCTGCAGCTGAACGGCCCGGTGATCTGGGCGAAGGCGATCGACGAGCAGCACGGCCGGATCCTCGAGCAGCTCGGCGTGCATCACGTCGTGTACCCCGAGTCCGACATGGGGCGCCGCGTCGCCCACCTCGTGCGCGGCGCCGCGAAGGACTACCTCGAGATCGAGGCCGGCTACGCCCTCGTCAAGGCCGCCGCGCCCGCCGAGCTGCACGGCGTCGCGCTCGGCGACAGCGACCTGCGCCGCCGCCACGGCGTGACGATCGCGGCGTGGCGCGGCGCCGAGGGGGAGTGGCGGTACGCCGACAACGCCACCGTGCTGCACGAGGGCGACACCGTGCTGGCCGTGGGGCCGACGCGCCGCGTGGAGGCCTTCGCGCAGCTGCGCTGAGCGCCGCCACGCCCGCCGCCAGGGCTGAGTGCGGATCAGTCCTTCAGGCGCACGAGGCGCTCGTGCCCGCTCTCCTGCACCTCGGCGAGCTGCTCGCGGGACTTCACGAAGTCGGTGAACGAGCGGAAGCCGAGCGTCTTCTCGCTGAAGGAGGGATCCATCCGGCGCATGTGCTGCTTCACGGCGGAGGTGTGCAGCCACTCGGCGTCGTCGCCCTTGTCGCGGCCCAGGCGCAGCGCGCGCTCGAGCAGGCGCGAGGCGGCCGCGTGCAGGTCCTCGGGCGGGATCTCGTCGAAGGGCACCATGGTGTCCTCCTCCGCGGCCGGCTCCTGCTTGGCGCGCGAGGACCGCCGGCTGCGCTTGGGCTCGCCGTCCGCCTTCGGCGCGGGCTCGCCCTTGTCGGCCGGCGCCTTCTCGGGCGCGGGGGCCTTGGGAGCGGCCTTCGGCTTCTCGGGCACGGTGACGCCCGGCAGCGTGTCGTACGCCTCGAACTCGTCGCACGCGGCGGCGAGCGACTTGGCGGTGGAGCCCGCGACCCCCACGCCGACGACGTAGCGCCCGAGCCGGCGGCAGCGCTGGGCGAGGGGGACGTAGTCGCTGTCGCCGCCCACGATCACGACGTGGGTGAGGTCGGGCAGGCGGAACATGTCCTCCACGGTGTCGACCGCGAGGCGGATGTCGGCGCCGTTCTTGGCGTAGGCCGCGGCGGGGAACAGCTGCACGAGGTCGACCGCGCGGGCCACGAGCTGCTGCCGGTACTCGGCGTTCACGGGCGAGGACCAGTCGGCGTACGCGCGGGTGAGCACGAGGGTGCCGAACGACGCGGCGTAGTCGATGATGGCGCCGACGTCGATCGTGGCGCGCTGCAGGCGCTCGGCGATCTCCGGATCCGTCGGGTCGTCCGCGATCCGCGAGCGGTCGCGGGAGTACGAGTTGCGTCCGTGGACGCGGTCGTACCAGCTCATGACGATGTTGTCGAAGTCCAGGTAGACGGCGACGCGGGTGTCGGTCACTTCGGCTCCGTTCGGTCGCTGAGGGCGTCGGCCGGCAGGGCCGACTCCGACGGGTAGGTGACGCCGATCTGGCGGCGGATCTCGTCGAGGGCGCCCATGATCTCCACGGTCTCGTCGATGGGCAGGATGTCGCCGGCGAGGTTCCCCTCGGCGACGAGCCGCTCGGCGGCGAGGGCCTCGAACTGCATGCCGCGCCCCTCGACCCGGCTCTCGTACGTCTCGAGCACCTCGCCGAAGGTGCCGGTGAGGCGGAACGACGTGGGCCCGTAGAAGGCGCGGTCGATGTCGATGCGCGCCTCGGTGCCGATGATGTGCGCGGTCGTGGGACCGGCGGCGCGCGAGGACGAGAGCGTGGTGGAGAGGGCGCCGCCCGCGTGCGTCATGATCGTCGCCACCTCGGTGTCGGCGCCGGTCTCGCCCAGGCGGGCCGTGGCCGTGATGCTCGTGGGCGCGCCGAGCACATCCCACACGAACGAGATCGGGTAGACGCCGAGGTCCAGCAGGGCCCCGCCGCCGAGCGCGAGCGCGTTGAGGCGGTGGGCGGGGTCGCTCGGCAGCTTCTGGGTGTGGTCGGCGTGCATCGCGCGGATCTCGCCGAGGGCGCCGGAGGCGACGAGCTCGCGGATGCGCACCATGTGGGGCAGCCACCGCGTCCACATCGCCTCCATGACGAGCAGGCCCTTCTCGGCGGCCAGGTCGCGCAGCGCGGCGGCCTCGGCCTGGTTCACCGTGAAGGCCTTCTCGACGAGCGCGTGCTTGCCGTGCTCGAGCGCGAGCCGCGCGGCGGCGTAGTGCATGGGGTGCGGCGTGCCGATGTAGACGATGTCGACCTCGGGATCCGTCACGAGCGCCTCGTACGAGGCGTGGCCGCGCGGGATGTCGAACTCGCGCGCGAACGCCTCGGCGCTGGCCGCGGAGCGCGAGCCGACGGCGCGCAGATCCCGCCCCGAGATGCGCAGATCGCCCGCGAACACCCCGGAGATGCGGCCCGTTGCGAGGATTCCCCAGCGAAGTCCTGTCATGTCCCCGAGCCTACGCGGTCGGCGCTGGGTCGAGAGCAGGGCGCGGGCCGTCAGAGCCGGTCGAGGGCCTGGGCGAGGTCGGCGATGAGGGCGGCCGGATCCTCGAGGCCGATGGAGAGCCGGATCGTGGCGTACGAGATGCCGGCCGCCGCGAGCTGGTCGCGCGTGAGGTGGTTGTGCGTCATGGTGGCCGGGTGACACGCGAGCGAGCGCGCGTCGCCGATGTTCGCCACGAGCCGCACGAGCCGCAGAGCGTCGACGACCGTCTCGACGCGCGCGTAGTCGGCCTCGTCGTCGCCCGTGCGCTCCAGGTCGAAGGCGAACACCGACGGCACGCCGCGCGGCAGGTACCGCGCCGCGAGCGCGTGCCACGAGCTGGCCTCCAGCCCCGGGTGGTGCACGGCGGCGACGGCCGGGTGATCGGCGAGGAACCGCGCCACCTCGAGGCCCGAGGCGGCGTGGCGGTCCACGCGGAGATTGAGCGTCTCGACGCCCTCGAGGATCTGGAAGGCGTTGAACGGCGACAGCGCCGGCCCGAGGTCGGCGATGTACTTGGACTTCACGAGGGTCGTGAACGCGCCCTCGCGCCCGAACGCCTCCCACAGCGAGACGCCGCCGAACCGCCCGTGCGGCGCGGTGAGCGCGGGCCACCGCTCCGGCTGCGCGCCGAAGTCGAACGTGCCGAGATCGACGACCACGCCGCCGAGGGAGGTGCCGTGCCCGCCGAGGAACTTCGTGGCCGAGTGCACGACGATGTCGGCGCCGAACTCCTTCGGGCGCAGCAGGGCGGGCGTCGCGACGGTGTTGTCGATCACGAGGGGCACGCCGGCGGCGTGCGCTATGTCGGCGACGGCGGTCATGTCGAGCACCTGCGCGACGGGGTTGGCGACGCTCTCGGCGAAGAACGCCCGGGTGTGCGGGCGCACGGCCGCGCGCCACGCGTCGAGGTCGTCCTGATCCACGAACGTGACCTCGATCCCGAGGTCGGCGAAGGTGTCGTGGAAGAGGTCGACCGTGCCGCCGTAGAGCTGATCGGCCGCCACGATGTGGCCGCCGCGGCCGGCCAGCGCGAGGGTCGCGACCGCGGTGGCCGCCTGCCCCGATCCGGTGGCCGCCGCGGCGACGCCGCCCTCGAGCGCGGCCACGCGCTGCTCCAGCACGGCCTGCGTGGGATGGGCGTTGCGGCTGTAGATGAAGCCCTTCTCGCGCAGTGCGAAGCGCTCGCGCGCCTGCCGCAGCGAGGCGAACTGGTACGCCGACGACTGGTGGATCGGCACCGCGACGGTCTGCGGCGCCGCGACGCCCGGCTCGTATCCGGCGCCCAGCTGGGCGGTGACGAATCCCTCGGGCAGCGCGTCGCTCATGCTTCCATCCTGGGGGATGCCGCGGGCGGTGCCGGAACCGGATCGTCATACGGCGACACGGGATCGCGCCGCTCGCGGGATGGCCGCATGCGGTTGAATGAGCGCGTGGACGAAGAGGCCGAGCTCGCGGAGCTGCAGCGACGGGCCTACGGGCCCGCCGGCGACATCGATCCCGAGGGCGCCCGCCGGCTGGCGGAGCTGCAGGAGCGGGAGAGGCGGCGGCGGGCCGACGCCCCCGTCGTGGCGGCGCCCGCGGGCGGTGCGAAGCAGGCGTCCGAGGCCGCTGCTCCCGTGGCGGCCGATGCGGTGAGGCGGCCCGCGCCCGATCCCGACCCTGCCGGCCCGCCCGCGTCCGCTTTCGCCGCGCCCGCGGCGCCCTGGCCGGTCGACCCGCGCCGCGCGAGCGACGGCGCCGAGAGGGACAGGGAGCCTGGCGACGCGACGACCCCCGGAGAGGCTCCGGCGGAGTCATCGGCGGCGCGGCGGTTCTGGTCGCGCCCGGCCGTGCTCCTCGCCGCCGGCGCGGCGGCCGGCATGCTCGTCACCGCCGCGATCGCCACCGCCGTGGCGGCGGGCGGAGCCCCCGACGCGGAGTTGCGGATCGTCGACGACGAGGTGCGATACGGGCTCTACGGTCTGGGAACGGACGGCCGGGCGCACGAGGAGTACCACGGGGTGCGGGTCGAGTCATCGCGGACGCCCGACGTGAGCTGCCTCTCCGTCGTGTACGACGTGCTCGATCCGGTGAGCGGGCAGATCGGCGGAAGCATGGGGACGATGGACTGCGCGCCACCGGGCGCGACCCCGACGGCGAGCGTGTGGGCGGGCGAGAGCCCGATGACCTGGGGCAGTGCCGAGATCGACGGCCTCGAGTCGGGCACCTTCGTGCGCTTCGAGCTGCACGGCGACGTCGTGGAGGTGTGGCGATTCGAGCCCGCGCCGACGCCCGCGCCGGACCAGGCGCAATGAGCCCGCGCGCGCGGGTCAGGGGACGACGATGAGCTTGCCCGTCGCGCCCTCTTCGCTGGCGCGTTGCGCGTCGGCGGCCCGCTCGAGCGGGTAGCGCTCGCCGAGTTCGATGCTGAACCGGCCGGCGGCCATGAGGGCGAGCGTCACGGGGATCGCCTCGGCGCGCAGCGCGTTCTGGCTCTCGGTGAGCGGCTCGGGGGATCCGCCGCTGAAGGCGCGGATGCCGAGGTCGGGGGCCTTCGGTCCCGCCACGATCGTCGCGATGCGGGAGCGGTCGTCGAGCAGCTCGAGCGACTGCGCGAGGGCCTCGTCGGTGCCCGCGCAGTCGAGGATCACGGTGACGCCGTCGGGAGCCGCCCCGCGCACGGCGTCGACGAGGCCGGCGCCGTAGGGGAGCGGCTCGGCCCCGAGCCCGGCGACGCGGTCGGCGCGCTCGCTGCTCGTGGTCGCGATGACGCGCGCGCCCCACAGCACGGCGAACTGGATGGCGGCCTGCCCGACCGATCCGGACCCGCCGTGGATGAGCAGCGTGTCGTCGGCGCGCACCCCGAGCGAGCGCAGCGCCTGGTAGGCCGTGCCGCAGGGGATCGGCACGCCCGCGCCCTGGGCGGCCGAGACGCCCGGCGGGCGGAAGGTGACGCGCGAGGCATCGATCGCGATGTCGGTGGCATAGGAGCCGCCGGCGGAGGTGAACACGACGGCGTCGCCCACGCGGAAGCCGTCGACGCCCTCGCCCACGCCCGTGACGTGGCCCGCGCCGTCCTGCCCCGTGCCGCGCGGCTTCGTGAGCGGACCGGAGGGGCGGATGCCGCGCCGCAGCTTGCTGTCGATGGGATTCACCCCGGCCGCCTCGACCCGGATCGTCACCTGGCCGGGGCCGGCGACGGGATCGGGGACCTCCGCCACGCCCAGGACCTCGGGACCACCCAGTTCGCTGTACTGAACCGCTCGCGCCATGCTCCGAGCCTAAGCCGATCCACCCCCTCCCGCATCCGCCGGGGCGGGCGGCTTGCGGTGGTCGCTTCATCTCCGGCGCTTCGCGCCTCCGTTCAGCGACCGATCGGTGAAACCCCGCGGTTGCTGAACGAAGTGAGCGCCCGCGAACGAAGATGAAGCGACCACAGCAAGTCCATGACGGTTGGGGTGGTCGCTTCATCTCCGCGGCTTCGCCGCTCCGTTCAGCAACCGATGTGTTCAACCGGTCAGCAAGCGACCGCGCAACCCATCACTGTGCGAGCGAAGCGAGCGTGCGGGCGCTCATGCGCCCGCCCCGCGGCGCGTAGCGCCGCCTCGCCGGCGCGGGAGCGCCGGCCCGAGCACGCGAGCGGCACCGCGAAGCGGTGCCCGAGCGGCGCAGACGCTTCTAAAAAGAAAGCGCGGCGCAGATCAAGAAAAGAAACCGTCGATCGCCGCATTCAGCGTGGCCGACGGGCGCATCACGGCCGCCGTCTTCGCCGCGTCGGGGCGGTAGTAGCCGCCGATGTCGGCGGGCGTGCCCTGGACCGCGATCAGCTCCTCGACGATCGTCTGCTCCTCGGCGGCGAGCTTCTCGGCCAGCGGGGCGAACGCCGCCGCCAGCTCGGCGTCGGCCGTCTGCTGCGCGAGCTCCTGCGCCCAGTACAGGGCGAGGTAGAAGTGCGAGCCGCGGTTGTCGATCGTGCCCAGCTTGCGGCCGGGGGAGCGGTCGTTCTCGAGGAACGAGGCGGTGGCGGCGTCGAGCGTGTCGGCGAGCACCTGCGCCTTCGCGTTGTCCTCGGTCTGGGCGAGGTGCTCGAACGAGGCCGCCAGCGCGAAGAACTCGCCCAGCGAGTCCCAGCGCAGGTAGTTCTCCTCCACGAGCTGCTGCACGTGCTTGGGGGCCGATCCGCCGGCGCCCGTCTCGAACAGGCCGCCGCCCGCCATGAGCGGGACGATCGAGAGCATCTTCGCCGACGTGCCGACCTCGAGGATCGGGAACAGGTCGGTGTTGTAGTCGCGCAGCACGTTGCCGGTCACCGAGATGGTGTCGAGGCCCTGGCGGATGCGGTCGAGCGAGAACTTCGTCGCCTCGGCCGGCGCCATGATGCGGATGTCGAGGCCCTCGGTGTCGAACTCGGGCAGGTACTCGTTCACCTTGGCGATGAGGTTGGCGTCGTGGGCGCGCTTCTCGTCCAGCCAGAACACCGCGGGGGTGTTCGACAGGCGGGCGCGGGTGACGGCGAGCTTGACCCAGTCCTTGATCGGGGCGTCCTTGGTCTGGCAGGCGCGCCAGATGTCGCCCGGCTGCACGTCGTGGCTCAGCACGGCCTCGCCGGCGGCGTTGACGACGCGGATGGTGCCGGCCGCGGCGACCTCGAACGTCTTGTCGTGCGAGCCGTACTCCTCGGCCTTCTGGGCCATGAGGCCCACGTTCGGCACGGTGCCCATCGTCGTCGGGTCGAGCGCGCCGTTGGCCTTGCAGTCGTCGATCACCGTCTGGTAGACGCCGGCGTACGACGAGTCGGGGATGACGGCGAGGGTGTCGGCCTCCTTGCCGTCGGGGCCCCACATGTGCCCGCCGATCCGGATCATCGCCGGCATCGAGGCGTCGACGATCACGTCGCTCGGCACGTGCAGGTTGGTGATGCCCTTGTCGCTGTTCACCATCGCGAGCGCCGGGCCCTCGGCCAGCTGCGCGTCGAAGGCGGCGCGGATCTCGGCGCCGTTCGGCAGCTGCTCGAGGCCCGCGTAGATCGCGCCGAGGCCGTCGTTGGCCGACAGGCCGGCGGCCTCGAGGTCGGCGCCGTACTGCTCGAACACGGGCGCGAAGTAGGCGCGCACGATGTGGCCGAACAGGATCGGGTCGCTGACCTTCATCATCGTGGCCTTGAGGTGCGCCGAGTACAGCACGCCCTCCTCCTTGGCCTCGCGCACGGTCTCGGCGAGGAACGCGTCGAGGGCCGCGGCGCTCATGAAGGTCGCGTCGACGACCTCGCCCTCGAGCACGGGCAGCTTCTCCTTGAGCACCGTGACGGTGCCGTCCTCGGCCACGTGCTCGATGCGCAGCGTGTCGTCGGCGGGGGAGACGTACGACTTCTCGTTCGAGGCGAAGTCGTCGTGGCCCATGGTCGCCACGCGCGTCTTCGAGTCGGCGCTCCATGCGCCCATCGAGTGCGGGTGCGCCTTGGCGTAGGCCTTCACGGCGCCGGGGGCGCGGCGGTCGCTGTTGCCCTGGCGCAGCACCGGGTTCACGGCCGAGCCCTTGACCTTGTCGTAGCGGGCCGCGATGTCCTTCTCGTCGGCGGTCTGCGGGTCCTCCGGCAGATCCGGCACGTCGTAGCCCTGCGCCTGCAGCTCGGCGATCGCGGCCTTCAGCTGCGGCACCGATGCCGAGATGTTGGGCAGCTTGATGATGTTGGCCGTGGGCTCGAGCGCGAGCTCGCCCAGCTCGGCCAGAGCGTCGCCGATCCGCTGCTCCTCGGTGAGGCGCTCGGGGAACTGCGCGATGATGCGGCCCGCGAGGGAGATGTCGCGGGTCTCGAACTCCACCCCCGCCTTCGCCGCGTACGCCGAGATGATCGGCAGCAGCGAGTACGTCGCCAGCAGCGGCGCCTCGTCGGTGTGGGTGTAGATGATCTTCGACATGCGGTGGCGCTCCAGTGATCGGGGATGTGCCGGGAAACTATCTCGATATCAAGATACCTGAGGCGGGTCGCGGGACCCGACGTCCATCCTCCCGGCTGGCCGCCCGGCGGGCAACTCGCGGCGCCGCCGCGTGGGGCTCAGGCGTCGCCGGTGGCGACGGGGCGGCCGGGCGTGTTCGACCACTGCGACCACGAGCCCGGGTACAGGGCGGGTCGCAGGCCCGCGAGCGTGGCGGCGACGAAGGCGTGCGAGGCGCTCACGCCCGAGCCGCAGTAGAGACCCACCTCATCGCCCGCGCCCACGCCGGCGAACCGGGCGCGGAGCTCGTCGGCGGGCAGGAAGCGGCCGTCCTCGTCCGCGAGCGTGGCGGTGGGCAGGTTGCGGGCGCCGGGGATGTGGCCGGCGACGGGATCGATGGGCTCGGTCTCGCCGCGGAAGCGCTCGGGCGCGCGCACGTCCAGCAGGGTGCCGGATCGGCCGAGCTCGGCCGCCTCGTCGATCGTGAGGCGCGGCAGGCGGCCGGAGCCGAGCGTGATCGATCCGGGCCCGGGAGCGTCGGGCCCCGTCTCGAGCGGGTGGCCTGCGCGCGTCCACGCGGACAGGGCGCCGTCGAGGATCCGCACGTCCACGCCCGCGTCGGCGAGCATCCACCACGCGCGCGCGGCCGCCATGGAGCGGGCGTCGTCGTAGACGACGACCTCGTCGCCGTCGTGCAGCCCCCAGCGCCGCGCGGCCGCCTGCAGCGCGGCGGGCTCGGGCAGCGGGTGGCGGCCGTCCGAGGGCGCGCCGTGCGCCGACAGCTCGCTCTCGAGGTCGACGTAGACCGCGCCGGGGAGGTGACCGGCCTCGAAGGCGGGGCGGCCGTCGGGGGCGTCGAGCCACCACCTCACGTCGAGCACCCGCAGGCGGGGGTCGCGCCCGATCCGCTCGGCCAGCTCGTCGACGGTGATCAGGATGTCGGCCATGACCCCACGATAGGCGCTCGCGCAGGCCGGGTCAGGCCTTCAGGGCCTTCTGCACGCGCTGCACCGAGACGGCTTCGGCCGTGCCGAGGCACTGGGCGAACAGGCTCACGCGCAGCTCCTCGAGCAGCCAGCGGGCCGTGACGAGCCGGGCGGGCGCGTCGGCGGGGAGCGGGATGGCGCCGCCGGCCTCGGCGAAGGCGGCCGCCGCGCGCTCGTACTCGGTCATCCAGGCGCGATCGCGCCCCGGATTGTCGGGCAGCTGCTCGAGCCGGATGCGCGCGCCCTCGAGGTAGCGCGGCAGGTGCCGCAACCGGTCGACGCCGGTGGCGAGCACGAATCCGGGATGGACGAGGCCCGCCAGCTGCCCGCGCACGTCGTTCAGCGCTCCCAGCAGCGTCATGGAGTTCGCGCGCTTCATGGCCTTCTCGACCTCGCGGGCGGCCGTGAGGATGCGCGCGACGAGCGAGACCGTCGCGAGCACGTCGTCGACCGATCCGCGGCTCACCTCGTCGCGCACCGCCTCGAACTGCGCGCGCGTGCGCACGGCGCCGTGGCGGACGAGCACGGCGTCGGCGACGGCGGCGCGGCAGTCCTCGATCACGGCGCGCGCCGAGGGGTAGGGCGACGCCGCGAGCGCGAGCTTCTCGTTCGCCGTGAGGTGGTCCTGGATGTACGACACGGGGCTCGGCACCTGCAGCAGCACGAGTCGCCGCACGCCCGCTCGGCTCGCGCGCCGTGCGTCCTCGGCCGTCGCCTCGACGCGGATCGCGACCGCGTCCTTCGCGTCCACGAGCGCCGGATAGCCGCGCACGACGCCGCCGGCGACCCTCGTGTCGACGACCTCGGGAAGATCGCCGAGATCCCAGTCCGTGATCCCGCTGCGCTCGATCGACGCGTGCACCGTCGTGGCCTGCGCCACGCGATCCGCGCCCTTCGCGGCCCGCTGGCCCGCCCGATCCAGCTGGCGCGCCACGCTGTCGCGCGCCTTGCCCGCCAGGCGCGCCTTCAGCTCCTCGAGGTCGCGGTCCGAACCCACCGCGCGGCCGCGGGCGTCGACGGCGCGGAACGACATGCGCAGGTGCTCGGGCACGCGGTCGAGCTCGAAGTCCGCCGCCGTGACGGGCTGGTTCGCCTGGCGCTGCACGAGCCGCGCGAGGGCGTCCGCGAGCGGCAGCGGCGGCCGGCCGGCGTGGTCCTCGGGGCCCTGGCCGTCGAGCTCCGCCGAGAACTTCGCGGCCCAGTCGGCCGCGGGCACGACGTGGCGGCGCATCGCCTTCGGCAGCGCCTTGAGCATGGCCGTGATGAGCTCGTCGCGCATGCCGGGCACCTGCCAGTCGAAGCCGGCGGACTCGACCTGTGCCAGCAGCGGCAGCGGGATCACGACCGTCACGCCGTCGTCCGGCGCGCCCGGCTCGAAACGGTAGGCGAGCGCCAGCGTCTGATCGCCCTGCGTCCACCTGGTGGGGAAGTCGCGCGCGTCGGCCGTGGCCGCGCTGTCGACGAGATCCTCCTCGCGCATCGTGAGCAGCTTCGGCTGGCGCGTGAGACCCTCGCGCCACCACGCCTCGAAGGAGCGCACGTCGAACACGTCCTGCGGGATCCGCGCGTCGTAGAAGGCGAACACCGCCTCGTCGCCGGCCAGGATGTCGCGGCGGCGCTCGCGCTCCTCGAGCTTCTCGAGGCGGCGCCGCAGCTCGGCGTTCTGACGCAGGAACTGGGTGACCTTCTGGGGCAGCGCCGACGGGTCCCAGTCGCCCTCGACGAGGGCGTGCCGCAGGAACAGCTCGCGCGCCGCAGGTCGGTCGACGCGGGCGAACTGGATGCGCCGGCGCGGCACGATCTCGACGCCGTAGAGCGTGACCTTCTCGTACGCGACGGCGGCGCCGGCGTCCTTCGACCAGTGCGGCTCGCTCACCTGCCGCTTGGCGAGGTCGCCGGCGAGCGGCTCGGCCCAGGACGGATCGATGCGGGCGACCGTGCGCGCGAAGAGGCGCGAGGTCTCGACGAGCTCGGCCGCCATGACGGCCTGCGGCCGCTGCTTGCGCAGCGCCGAGCCGGGGAAGATCGAGAAGCGGATGCCGCGCGCGCCGCGGTACTCGGCCGGGGCAGGCCGGCCGCGGCCCGCGGGCTTCGCGTCCCGGGTGTCGAGCGTGCCGATCTGCGACAGCAGGCCCGCGAGCAGGGCCTTGTGAATGGCCTCGCCCTGGGGGTGGCCGGTTTCGGGACCGTTCCTTTCAGAAGCGTCTCGCACGCCTCGGGCGGCGCTTCGCGCTGCGGGGTCGCTTCGCTCCACGCGCGCGCTGCGCGCTCGCACGTCGGCTTCGGCAGCTCGCGCGGAGTCGTCCGTTCCATCCGCCCGCCTCGGCTTCGGGAGCATGCCGCGGAGCTGGCGGTGGACGTCGAACCACTCGCGCACGCGCACGTAGTTGAGGAACTCCTGGCGGCACATGCGGCGGAAGGCGCTCGATCCGAGCTCGCGCTGCTTCTCGCGCAGGTGGTCCCACAGCTTGAGCAGCCCCAGGAAGTCGCTGGCCGGGTCGGCGAAGCGCGCGTGCGCCTGATCCGCCTGCTCGCGCTGCTCCTCCGGCCGCTCGCGCACGTCCTGGATCGACAGGCCCGCGACGATCGCGAGCACCTCCTCCTGCACGCCCGTGCGGCCGGCCTCCACGAGCATCCGGGCGAAGCGCGGGTCGATCGGCAGGCGCGCGATGTCGCGGCCGATCCGCGTCAGCCGCGGCTCGCCGCGCCCGGGCTGCACCGCACCCAGCTCGACGAGCAGGTCGAGCGCGGCCTTGACGCCGCGCGAGTCGGGCGGGGTGAGGAAAGGGAACTCCGAGATGTCGCCGAAGCCGAGCGAGAGCATCTGCAGGATCACCGAGGCGAGCGAGGTGCGCAGGATCTCGGGCTCGGTGAACTCCGGGCGGCGCGCGAAGTCCTCCTCGGAGTAGAGCCGGATCGCGATGCCCTCGCTCGTGCGCCCCGCGCGCCCGGAGCGCTGCTGCGCCGAGGCCTGCGAGACCGGCTCGATCGGCAGGCGCTGCACCTTGGCCCGGTTCGAGTAGCGCGAGATGCGCGCCGTGCCGGTGTCGACGACGTACTTGATGCCGGGCACGGTGAGCGAGGTCTCGGCGACGTTCGTGGCGAGGACGACGCGGCGCCGCACGCCGGCCACGGTCGAGCGCTCGAACACGCGATGCTGCTCGGCCGCGCTCAGGCGGCCGTAGAGCGGCAGCACCTCGGTGGGGGCGGCCTGGTTCGCGAACGCGCCGCGCACGGCGTCGGCCGCGTCGCGGATCTCGGCCTCGCCGGGCAGGAACACGAGCACGTCGCCCGGCGCCTCGCGATCGAGCTCGCGCAACGCCGCGACGATGCCCGACACCTCGTCCTCCGCTGCATAACGAAGGAGATCCGCATCGGGATCCGCGGGATCCGCCCCGTCCGCGCCCGCGGGAGGGGTCTTCTCCTTCGTTGTGCCGGCTGCGCCCTCGGGCACGAGCGGGCGATAGCGGATCTCCACGGGGTACGTGCGCCCCGAGACCTCGATGATCGGGGCCGGCGTGCCGTCGGGGGCGGCGAAGTGCGCGGCGAAGGACTCGGGATCGATCGTCGCCGACGTGATGACGAGCTTCAGATCGGGGCGCTGGGGCAGGAGCCGCTTGAGGTAGCCGAGCAGGAAGTCGACGTTGAGCGAGCGCTCGTGCGCCTCGTCGACGATGATCGTGTCGTAGCGGCGCAGCAGCCGGTCGCGGTGGATCTCGTTGAGCAGGATGCCGTCGGTCATGAGCGCGATCCGCGTCGCATCCGACACCTGATCCGTGAAGCGCACCTTGTAGCCGACGAGCCCGCCGAGCTCCACCTGCAGCTCCTCGGCCACGCGCTCGGCGATCGTGCGGGCGGCGAGGCGCCGCGGCTGCGTGTGCGCGATCCGCTGCCTGCCCAGCTCGAGGGCGATCTTGGGCAGCTGGGTCGTCTTCCCCGAACCGGTGGCGCCGGCGACGATGACCACCTGGTGCGCGCGCAGCGCGGCGGCGATCTCGTCCCGCGCGGCGCTGACGGGCAGCTCCGGCGGGTAGGAGATGGTGGGCTCGGGCATAGCCCTCCAGTCTATGGCTCGCGCGGCACGCCTCTGGCGTTCAACGGACGTTCCTGGTTCCGTAACACGCATGACGCATTCGAAGCCGCAGACTGGCGCGATGACCCGTCGACTCGTCATCGTCGTCCGTGCCGATCCCGTCATCTGCGGGCACTCCGGCGAAGCCCGCAACCTCGCCGAGGCGGCGCTGCTGCGCGGGTTCGACGACGTGCGCATCGTGACCTGGCCGATCGAGCGGCTGCAGGCGGCGGGCCTGCCGCTGAAGCCGCTCGAGACCGTGCTGCCGTACAGCGACGGGATCACGGTGGAGCGGCCCGAGCCGGTCGGCGACTACAAGGTGGTCGACGGCCGCTACATCGGCGGGCTCGTCGGGCGCCTCGTCGAGCTGTTCACCGACGGGGTGCCCACCGTCGCGATGTCGCTGTACCTCTCGCCGCACACCACCGCCGTCACCGACGCCGTGGAGGTCGCGCGCCGCACGGGCCTGCCCGTGAACGTCATCACGGTCGCGGAGGCGGTCGGATCGGACATCACCAACGTCGTGCGCCAGTGCATCGAGGCCGATCGCTTCGGCGCCGCCGCGCACGTGCTGGAGTCGTACCTGGCCAGCGACGTGTGCGTGGCGGTGAGCCAGTACACCAAGGACCTCATCGTCGAGGAGGCGCGCCACCTCGACGCCAAGCACGGCACGAGCTACGCCGCCCGCTGCGAGGAGCGGGTGGCGATCTCGTACCCCGCGATCAACGCCGCCCTGTTCGTCGGGCTCGACCCCGCCGACGTCGATCGGCACCTCGCGGCCCGTGGCCTCGAGCGCGACGGCTACGTGTTCTACCTGTCGCGCCTGGCGCGGGCCAAGGGCGTCGACGACCTCATCGCGGGCTTCGCCGCGTCGGAGGCGGCCCGCGACCGCCAGCTCGTCATCGCGGGGCGCGGCCCGGAGGAGATGGAGCTGCGGGCGATCGCGGCGGCCTCGCCGGCGGCCGACCGGATCCGCTTCCTCGTCGACGTGGACGACGCGGAGAAGCCGTTCCTGTTCGCGGGGGCCGCCGCGTACGTGCTGCCGACCAAGCCGCGCCCGGAGTTCATCGAGACGTTCGGGATCGCGCTGGCCGAGAAGGCGCTCGCCGGTGGCGGCCCCGCGATCACGACGCTGACCGGTGGCGTGGGGGAGGCCGTCGGCGACACCGCGATGATCATCGACGTGGACGCGCCCGATCAGATCGCCGCGGCGATCGATCGGGCGCTCACGATGGACGCCGACGAGCGTGCCGAGTGGGAGGAGCGCGCCCGCGAGCACGCCCTGCAGTTCGACCGGGCGAGCGTGTTCGACGCGCTGTTCGCCCGCGTCGCGGCCGTCGAGGCCGAGCGCGAGCGGGTGCGCGCCGGCTCGTGACCCCGGTGTCCGGGGTGAGCCGTAGGCTGGTGCCATGACCGTTCCCACCGTGAAGCTCAACTCCGGTTACGACATCCCGCAGCTCGGTTTCGGCGTCTTCCTCGTGCCGCCGGCCGAGGCCGAGAAGGCCGTCAGCGAGGCGCTCGAGGTCGGCTACCGCCACATCGACACCGCCGCGATCTACAAGAACGAGGAGGGCGTGGGCGCCGCGATCGCCAAGAGCGGCATCCCGCGCGAGGAGCTCTTCATCACGACCAAGCTCTGGAACGACCGCCAGTCGGGCGAGCAGCCGCACGACGCGATCCGGGAGAGCCTCGACAAGCTCGGCCTCGAGTACGTCGACCTGTACCTGACGCACTGGCCGACGCCGCAGCGCGACACGTACTCCAACGCGTGGCAGAAGCTGATCGAGATCCGCGACGCCGGGCTGTCGCGCTCGATCGGCGTCTCGAACCACCTGCCCGAGCACCTGGATCGCCTCGTCAAGGACACGGGCGTCGTGCCGGCCGTCGACCAGATCGAGCTGCACCCCGCCTACCAGCAGTCCGACGTGCTGGCGTGGGGCGAGGCCAACGGCATGAAGATCGAGTCGTGGGGTCCCCTCGGCCAGGGCAAGTACCCGCTGTTCGAGAACCCCGCCGTCGCCGCGGCGGCCGAGGCGCACGGCAAGACGCCCGCCCAGGTCGTCATCCGCTGGCACCTGCAGCGCGGGTTCATCGTGTTCCCCAAGTCGGTGCGCAAGGAGCGCATGGCCGAGAACTTCGACGTGTTCGGCTTCGAGCTGACCGACGCCGAGATGAGCGCGATCACCGCGATCGACCCGGGCGACGGCTCGGGCCGCGTGGCCACGCACCCGCTCGAGTTCAACTGATCCCTGCGGATCGCACGGGCCGGCTCCCTCGGGGGCCGGCCCTTCGCGTTGCGGTGATCGCGTCAGATCCAGCCGGGCAACCACATGTGCAGGTACCAGAGCCGGTACGGCTCGAGGATGCCCGTCGACAGCGGCAGGAACCAGAGCGCCGACAGGCCGGCGAGCACGAGGAACGCGACCGAGACGACGACCCAGGCCCGGCGCCGGCGGGCGGCATCGAACGACGCGAGGATGCGCTCGTCCGGGGTCGGATCGGGCAGCAGCACCGGCTCGCGCACCCGGCACAGGTGCTGCACCGCCAGCGCGACCGCCAGGCAGACGAACGGCAGCATCGCGATCGAGTAGAACTGGAACGTCGTGCGCTCGGGGTACAGCAGCCACGGCAGCCACGTGACGGCCACGCCCACGAGCGGCACGGCGAAGCGGATGCGGCGCGTGCGCACGAGCGCGACGGCCAGGAAGACGAGCGCCGCGATGCCGGCGTACCACGCGATGGGGTTCGGCAGGCTCGTGATCACCGCCAGGCAGTCGTCGCTGCCGAGGCACGAGGCGTGGCCGACGTCGGGCCGATCCGTCCACATCGCCGTGGGGCGCAGCAGCAGCGGCCACTCCCAGCCGGGGCTCGCGTACGGATGGCCCGCGCTCAGCCCCACGTGGAAGCCGTAGACGGCGCGGTGGTAGTTCCACAGCGCGACGAGGGGGTTCGCGTCGGACTGGCGGTCGTAGCCGCCCGCGGTGACGAGCCACCCGGTCCACGACGCGAGGTAGGTCAGCGCCGCGACGGGCACGAGCAGCAGGAACGACGCCGGCCCCTGCCGCACGATCGCCGAGGGCAGCCAGCCCTCGATCCGCGCCCGGCGCCGGTCGAGCGCGTCGCGCGCGACGAGCCACAGGCCGAGCCCCGCAAGCGCGTAGAGCCCCGACCACTTCACCGCCGTCGCGGCGCCGAGGGCGATGCCGGCGGCGAGCACCCACGGCCGGCGCCACATCACGGGCCCCAGTGCCGTGCCGCGCGCGGATGCGAGGCGGCGCCGCGCGCCCTCGTGGTCGATCACGAGGAACAGCACGGCGAGCAGGATGAACAGGGCGAGGAAGCCGTCGAGCATCGCGACGCGGCTCATCGCGATCCCGAGCCCGTCGACCGCCAGCAGGCCGCCCGCGATCGCTCCGACGGCCACGGATCCGGAGATCCGCCGCCCGATCGCGTACAGCACGACGGCCGTCGCGACGCCCGCCAGCGCGACCGCGATGCGCCATCCCGTCGGGTCGCCCGGTCCGAACGCCGCCATCCCGAGCCCGATCAGCCACTTGCCGAGCGGCGGATGGACGACGAACGACGGATCGGTCGTGAAGGACTGCGTGTCGCCGGCGGCGAAGGCCGCGTCGATGTCATCGGGCCACTGCGCCTCGTAGCCGAGGTTCCACAGCGACCACGCGTCCTTGACGTAGTAGGTCTCGTCGAACACGAGCTCGCTCGGCCGGCCGAGCGCGATCAGCCGGGGCAGCGCCGCGAGCACCGCGACGAGCAGCGGCGCGAGCCACTCCCACGCGCGCGCCCGGATCCTCACCCGCCCAGCCTAGAGCGCGCGGGCTCGCACCCGCGGGTCAGAACACCTCGCGGTGGGAGAACTGCTCGCGGCCGATGATGCGGTGGCGGACGGCCGCCGAGAGCTGGTCGACGATGATCGTGACGACGACCGTCACGAGCAGCGCGATGCCGGCCCGCGCCCACTCGCGCCCGTTGAAGAGCTGGTCGAACAGGAAGCCGATGCCGCCCAGGCCCAGCATGCCGAGGATGGCGCCGGCGCGGATGTTCACCTCGAAGCGGTAGAGCCAGAACGAGACGATCTCGGGCATCACCTGCGGCAGCATGCCCCAGCGCAGCACCGACAGTCCCGACGCGCCCGTGGCGCGCAGCGCCTCGACCGGGCCGGGCTGCAGGTCCTCCAGTGCCTCGCTCGTGAGCTTGCCGAGCGTGCCCACCGATCCCACGCCGAGGGCGATGGCGCCGGCGGCGGGGTGGAAGCCGAACAGCGGCAGCAGGAAGACGATCGCGAGGATGAACTCGGGGATCGCGCGGATGACGTTCAGAATCGTGCGGCTGATCCACACGAGCCACTGCGGTGCCACGTTCCGCGCCGCGGCGAAGCCGAACGGCACCGACAGCACGGCGCCGATGAGCGTGCCGATCCATGCGATGTAGACCGAGTCGAACATGAAGTCGAACGCGACGGCCCACCACTCGCGATGCGGATCGGCGAACGGGTTCGCCCAGAAGCCCTCGGTGAGCAGGCGGGCGTAGAGGACGACGCGCTCGGGCAGGCCGAGCAGGGCCAGCCAGTCGGCCCGCAGCGCGACGGCGCACACGACGATGACGGCCGCGACCGCGACGAAGGCGATCGTGGCGGGCAGCTTGGACGGCGCCTTCGGGCGCTGCGCGGCGCCCGCGGGGCGGGCGGCGGTGTTCACGGCGGCGCTCACATCAGCCTCTTCCGCAGCGACTGGGACACGACGTCGAGCACGATCACGATGACGATGAAGCCGACGACGATCGCCGAGACGTTGTCGTAGTTGAATCGGGCGCGTTCGACATTCAGGGCCTGGCCGATGCCGCCGGCTCCCACCATGCCGATGATCGCCGAGGCGCGCAGGTTGATCTCGAACACATAGAGCACGTACGAGAAGTAGCCGGGCCAGATCTGCGGCAGCACGGCCGTGACGATCCGCTGCATCGTCGAGGCGCCGGAGGCGTCGGCCGCCTCGAGGGGGCCGCGGTCGATGCCGTCGATCGTCTCGCTTGTGAGCTTGGCGATGATGCCCATGTTGAAGATGACGAGGGCGAGCACGCCGGCCAGCGAGCCGATCCCGACCATCGCGACCATGAGGTAGGCCCAGCCGATCTCGGGCAGCGAGCGCAGCACCGAGAGGAACCAGCGCACCACGCGCAGGAACCACGACGAGCGGTTCGAGGTGTGCGAGCCCATGAGCGCGAACGCGAGACCCAGCACGGCGCCGGCGAACGAGGCGATCACGGCCATCAGCAGCGTCTCGATCCACTGCGGCCACACCTTGAGCACGTACGCCCAGTTCGGAGTGAGGTACTGCTGGATGATGCCCCACGAGCGCGGATTGCCCTCGATGAACGGCATGATCGTGAAGTCGATCTGGACGGCCGACCACACCGTCATGGCGACGGCGACGATGCCGACGACGATGAAGAACGGCCTCGGGGCCGGCTTGCGCGGCCGCGCCGAGGTGGGAGCGGCGGGAGCGCTCATGCGCCGTCCGGGAGGTCGATCTGCACGGCCGCCGAGCCGGGCAGCACGTCGTCGGCGCTCAGCGAGCGGCCGTAGATCTGCTCGAAGACGGCGTCGTCGGTCTCGTCCGCGGTGCCGTCGAAGACGACCCTGCCGGCGCGCATGCCGATGATCCGGTCGGCGTACGTGGTGGCGAGGTCGAGGAAGTGCAGGTTCACGACCACCGTGATGCCGAGCTCGCGGTTGATGCGCTGCAGATCGCGCATCACCATGTTGGCGGTGGGCGGATCGAGCGACGCGACGGGCTCGTCGGCCAGGATCACCGACGGCTCCTGCGCCAGCGCCCGCGCGATGGCCACGCGCTGCTGCTGGCCGCCCGAGAGCGCCGAGGCGCGGTTGTAGGCCTTCTCGACGATGCCCACGCGCTCGAGCGCCTGGAACGCCAGCTCGGTGTCGGCCTGGCGCCACCACCCGAACAGGGCGCGCCACCACGGCGTGCCGTGCAGGCGCCCCGTGAGCACGTTGTTCAGCACGGTGGAGCGCGACACGAGGTTGAAGGACTGGAAGATCATGCCCACCCGCGAGCGCAGCTCGCGCAGCCCGCGGTTCGAGGCGCCGTCGACGCGGAAGCCGTCGACCTCGAGCGTGCCGGAGCTCGTGCGCACGATGCCGTTGATGGTGCGGATGAGGGTGGACTTGCCGGCCCCGGACAGGCCCACCACCACGACGAACTGGCCGTCGGGGATCTCGAGGCTCACGCCGTCGAGGCCCTTCGTGCCGGTGGGGTAGGTGACGGAGACGTCGTCGAATCGGATCACGTGTCGCTGCAATCGCCGAGGGTGGGGGTGATGGGTACGAGGGTACGGGCCCCGGCCGCGGCCGGGGCCCGTGAGGATCACTCCTCGCCGAAGTTCGCCTCCACCTGGCGGGCGGCGTCGAGCGCATCGAGATCGGCCTCGACGAGGCCGTCGATGTTGTAGACGGCCTGCAGCACCTCGACGCCCTCCTCGGTGTCGGCGATCGCGAGGAACGCGTCGGTGATCTTCTGCTGCCACTCCTCCGACAGGTCGCTGGAGACCGCGACGCCGTCGTTCGGGATGTTCTCGGACCAGGCGAAGACCGTCAGGTCCTGGCCGATCGTCGGGCGCTCGGCCACGACCTCCTCGCGGGCGTCGTCGAAGCTGACGCCGACCGTGGCGTCGCCATCGTCGACCGCGATGACGGCGTTGGGGTGGCCGCCGGCGAACGTGGCGCCGGTCAGGGCGAACGGGTCGAGGCCGGCGACGTCCTGCAGCTGCGTGGCGGGGTAGTAGTACCCCGAAGCCGAGCCCTCGTCGACGAACGCGATCTTCTCGTCCTGCTCGATGAGCGCGATGGCCTCCTCGCCCTTCGGGCCGGTGACCTCGTCGGCGTCGGTGCCGTTGCAGAAGGTGAAGACGCCGTCCTCGGTCTCCTTCTCGACGATCTCGTCGAGGCAGAAGCGGTCGGTGTCCTTTGTGAACCACTGGGTCACGTAGGTCGACGAGCCGTAGCGCACCGACTGCAGGATCGGCACGGCGCCGGCCTGGTCGGCGGCCTGCACGAGGGCGATCGGGCCGAACATGCCGATGTCGGCCTGGCCCGCCTGCATGGCCGTCACGAGTGCGGCGTAGTCGGTGGTGACCTCGGCGGTGACGGGGATGCCGAGCTCGTCCGAGAGCAGGCCGCCGAGCTCCTCGGCGTCGAGCACGAGCTGGTCGACGTCCTGCGAGGGGACGAGGCCGAGCACGAGCTCGGTGGGCGCCTCGCCCGAGCCGGTGTCGCCGCCATCGCCGGCGGTGTCACCCGACCCGGCGCAGCCGGCCAGGACGAGGGCGAGCGTCGCGGCGCCGGTGAGGGCGAGGGCCGCGCGCTTCGGGAACGTGCTGTGAGTCAAGGTTCTCTTCCTTCGGGACGACGCGCCGTGCGAGCGCGTGCGGGCGGGACGACATCCGAGAAGCGGTGCCATCCTGAAAGTAGCGCGCCCGATCCCGCTCGGACAGATCGTTCACGAGGATGTAACCGGATGGTCGACTGGTCCACGGACCGGAGCGGCCGGCGGCCCGGCCTCGCGCGACGGTCCGGCGTTCCCCGTAGCCTGGAGCGGTGATCATCCTCGCGGCGACGCCCATCGGCAACCTCGGGGACGCCTCCCGCCGCCTCATCGAGGTGCTCGAGGCCGCGCCGGTGGTGGCGGCGGAGGACACCCGCACGGCCCAGCGGCTGTTCGCGGCGCTCGGCATCGCGAACCGTCCGCGTCTCGTGGCGCTGCACGACCACAACGAGAAGCAGGTGTCGGCCGAGCTCGTCGAGCGCGCCCGCGAGCACGATCTCGTGGTGCTCACCGACGCGGGCATGCCGACCGTGAGCGATCCCGGTTACGGCCTCGTCGCCGCGGCGGCCGAGGCGGGCGTGACCGTCACGGCGATCCCGGGACCGAGCGCCGTGCTGACCGCGCTGGCGGTGGCGGGGCTGCCCACCGATCGCTTCACGTTCGAGGGTTTCGTCGCGCGCAAGCCGGGGGAGCGGGCGCGGGCGCTCGCCGCGCTCGCCGCCGAGTCGCGCACGATGGTGTTCTTCGAGGCGCCCACGCGGGTCGCGCAGACCCTCGCCGACATGGCGACCGCCTTCGGCGCCGACCGGCGCGCCGCGGTGTGCCGCGAGCTGACCAAGCTGCACGAGGAGGTCGCGCGCGGCACCCTCGCCGAGCTCACGGCGTGGGCCGAGGCCGGGGTGCGCGGCGAGGTCGTGATCGTCATCGCCGGCGCCGCGGCGCGCGAGGTCTCGCCGGAGGACGCGCTCGCGCAGGTGCGCGCGCTCGTCGCCGGCGGCACCCGGCTCAAGGACGCCGCGCGCGAGGTGGCCGACGCGACCGGGCTGTCGTCGCGTGAGCTGTACCAGGCCGCCCTCGCGGCTCGCTGAGCCGGATCTGACGATCCGTCCTTCCGGGGCGCGCGCGGCAGGGGACCGCGAAATGCGGCGCGGCACCGCAATTAGACTGCTCTGGTGACTTCCGGGCGCTCCTTCTACATCACCACGCCGATCTACTACCCGAGCGATGTGCCCCACATCGGGCACGGGTACACGACGGTGGCGGTGGACGCGCTCGCGCGCTGGCACCGCCAGGCGGGCGACGACACCTGGATGCTCACGGGCACCGACGAGCACGGGCAGAAGATGATGCGCGCCGCGGCCGCGAACGGCGTCACCCCGCAGGAGTGGGTCGACAAGCTCGTGACCGAGGCGTGGTTCCCGCTGCTGCAGACCCTGGACGTCGCCAACGACGACTTCATCCGCACCACGCAGGAGCGCCACGAGACCGCCGCCGCCAAGTTCTGGCAGGCGATCTACGACCGCGGCCACGTGTACGCGGGCGAGTACGAGGCGCTCTACTGCGTGGGTTGCGAGGAGTTCAAGCCCGAGAGCGAGATCGTCGACGGCACGGGGCCCTTCGAGGGCCTGAAGGTGTGCGCGATCCACTCGAAGCCGCTCGAGCTGCTGCACGAGAAGAACTACTTCTTCCGGCTCAGCGAGTTCCAGGACCGCCTGCTCGAGCTGTACCGCGAGCGCCCCGACTTCGTGCAGCCCGAGTCGGCCCGCAACGAGGTGGTCGCGTTCGTGCAGCAGGGGCTCAAGGACCTGTCGATCTCGCGCTCCGCGTTCGACTGGGGCATCCCGATCCCGTGGGACTCGTCGCACGTGCTGTACGTGTGGATCGACGCGCTCCTCAACTACGCCACCGCCGTCGGCTACGGCGCCGACGAGGAGAACTTCGCGCGCCGCTGGCCCGGCTACCACGTGGTGGGCAAGGACATCCTGCGCTTCCACGCCGTCATCTGGCCCGCCATGCTCATGGCGGCGGGGCTGGACGTGCCCAAGGGCGTCTTCGCGCACGGCTGGCTGCTCGTCGGCGGCGAGAAGATGTCGAAGTCCAAGGCCACGGGCATCGCGCCCGAGACGCTCGTCGGCACTTTCGGCAGCGACGCGTTCCGCTTCTACTTCCTCTCGGCCATCGCGTTCGGGCAGGACGGCTCGTTCTCGTGGGAGGACATGGCGGCCCGCTACCAGGCCGAGCTCGCGAACGGCTTCGGCAACCTCGCCTCGCGCACCGTGGCGATGATCGCCAAGTACTTCGACGGATCCGTGCCAGAGCCGGCCGCGTACGCCGAGGCGGACCTGCGGATCCAGCAGATCGTCGCGAGGGCGGCATCCGATGCGGACGCCGCGATCGAGAGGTTCCGGATCGACCAGGCGATCGACGCCATCTGGACGATCGTCGACGAGCTCAACGGCTACATCACCGACAGTGCACCGTGGGCGCTCGCGAAGGACGAGGCCCAGCGCGATCGCCTTGCGACCGTGCTCTACACGTGTGCGGAGGGGCTGCGTGCGCTGGCCGTGCTGCTCTCGCCGATCATGCCGCAGTCCACCGCGAAGCTCTGGACGGCGCTCGGCGCCGAGGCGGCCCTGGGTGAGCTGGCCGCGCAGGACGTCCGCGCCGCGGGCGCGTGGGGCCGGCTGCCCGCCGGCGCCGCCGTGGGCACGCTCGCGCCGCTGTTCCCCCGCATCGAGAGCGAGTGAGGGCGGCGGTGTCGGGCAACGGCGCCGTGGGAGAGGGCGTGCGCGAGACGTACGTCGAGAAGCGGTCGACGAAGGGCCGCAAGGATCTGTCGCACCCCGAGGCGCCCGAGCCGCTCGCGGTGCCGGTGTACGACAACCACTGCCACCTCGAGATCCAGGACGGCGACGATCCGCTCTCGCTCGATGAGCAGCTGGCGCGGGCGCAGGCGGTCGGGATCGCCGGCGTCGTGCAGGCCTCGGGCGACATCGAGTCGTCACGCTGGGCCGTGGCGGCGGCCGAGCGGCATCCGCGCGTGCTCGCCGCCGTGGCGATCCACCCCAACGACGCCCCGGCCTACGCGGCCGCCGGGCGGCTCGACGAGGCGATCGCCGTGATCGACGAGTTGGCGGCGCACCCGCGGGTGCGGGCGATCGGCGAGACCGGCCTGGACTTCTTCCGCACCGACGAGGACGGCCGGCCGGCGCAGCACGCGTCGTTCGAGGCGCACATCGCGCTGGCGAAGAAGCACGGCATCGCGATGCAGATCCACGACCGCGACGCGCACCGCGAGGTGCTCGACACGCTCGCGCGCGTCGGCGCCCCCGAGCGCACGGTGTTCCACTGCTTCTCGGGAGACGCCGACATGGCGCGCGAGGCCGCCGCGCAGGGCTACTACCTGTCGTTCGCGGGCAACACCACGTTCAAGAACGCGCAGAACCTGCGCGACGCGCTCGCCGTGATCCCGCGCGAGCGGATCCTCGTCGAGACCGATGCCCCGTTCCTCACGCCCGTGCCCTACCGCGGCCGCCCGAACGCGCCGTACCTCGTGCCGCTCACGATGCGCTTCCTGGCCGCCGAGCTCGGCGCCGACCTCGACGAGCTGTGTGCCCAGGTCGCGGCCAACACCCTCGAGGTCTACGGCGAGTTCTGAGCGGGCGCTCTGGAGTTCATCGCCGATCGGTGTCATCATCGTCATGTGGCGATGATGGATGCGATGCCGCGACGGCTGGACGAGCGGGCGACGGCCGTCTACGCCCACCTGTTCCAGGCGCTCGGCGAGCCCACGCGGCTGGCGGTCCTCCAGCACCTTGCCTGGGGCGAGCACCGGGTGCGCGACCTCGTCGAGCACGTGGGACTGGCCCAGTCCACGGTGAGCAAGCACCTCGCCTTCCTGCTGGAGTGCGGGCTCGTCACCGTCCGCCCCGAGGGGAGGTCGTCCTGGTACGCGCTCTCGGAACCGGCGGCCATCTCCTCGCTGATCTCCGCCGCCGGTGAGCTGCTCGAGGCGACGGGGACGACGGCGGAGCTCTGCGTGCATCTGCGCCGCCCGCGCAACGTGGAGCAGGAGGCGTCGTGATGGGCGGGAAGCACGACCACGCTGGGGACGCAGGCATCGGGCGCGCCGGCGACCACCGCGGGCGACTGTGGATCGCGTTCGCGATCACGGCGTCGATCGTCGTCGCGCAGGCGGTCGGCTCCGTCGTCACGGGCAGCCTCGCCCTGCTGACCGACACCGCCCACGCCGTCGTGGACGCCTCCGGTCTGCTCGTCGCGCTCGTCGCGTCGACGCTCGTGCTGCGGCCGGCGGACGCGCGACGCACATGGGGGTTCCGGCGCATCGAGGTGATCGCGGCGCTGGCACAGGCCACGCTGCTGCTCGGCGTCGGGACCTATGCGGCGATCGAGGGCGTGCGACGTCTGTCCGATCCGCCGGACGTGCCCGGTACGGAGCTGCTGGTCTTCGGCATCGCGGGGCTGGTCGCCAACATCGCCGCCATCGTCATCCTCTCGTCGGCACGCCGCGCGAACGTCAACATGCGGGCAGCGTTCCTCGAGGTGCTGAACGACGCGCTCGGATCCCTCGGTGTCATCGTCGCCGCGATCGTGATCGCGACGACCGGGTTCCGGCAGGCGGATGCGATCGCCGGCCTGCTCATCGCGGCGCTGATCGTGCCGCGGGCTGTCCTCCTCATGCGGGACACCTTCCGCGTCCTCATGGAGTTCACCCCGGAGGGACTCGACCTCGACGAGGTGCGCGCGCACATCCTCGCCCTCGAGCACGTCAGGGATGTGCACGACGTGCATGCCTCCACGGTCGCGACGGGGCTGCCGACGCTGACCGCGCATGTGGTGGTCGAGGACTCGTGCTTCACCGACGGGCACGCCGCCGAGGTGCTGCGCGAGGTGAAGGAGTGCGTCGCCCAGCACTTCGAGGTCTCGGTGCATCACTCGACGTTCCAGGTCGAGACGGGGCACATCCGCGACCACGAAGCGGCCTCGGTCACGCACGCGTGAACGGCTGACCTCCGCTACGGCACGTGCCGGACCTCGCTCAGCACCCCGTCGCGGAGCTCGAGGGTGAGGTCCGGTTCCAGGCGGCGCAGGAACGCGTCGTCGTGGCTCACGACGAGCACCGCTCCGCGGAACGCCCGGAGCGCGTCGAGCAGTTGATCGGCCGTCTCGATGTCGAGGTTGTTCGTCGGCTCGTCCAGGATCAGCAGCTGGGGCGGGGGATCGGCCAGCAGCAGCCGCGCGATGGCCACCCGGAAGCGCTCTCCGCCCGACAGCGACGCGATCGGCCGGTCCGCCGCCGCGCCGCGGATGAGGAACCGCGCGAGCCGGTTGCGCAGCTGCGCCGCCGACACGCCCGGCGCCGCCGCCTGCACGGCGTCGAACGCCGACGCCGCGTCGTCGAGGCCGTCGATCCGCTGCGGCAGGTACGCGACCCGATCGGTGTGCAGTCGCGACGATGCCTCGCCGCGCAGCAGGGCCTCGAGCAGCGACGTCTTGCCCGCCCCGTTCGGCCCGATCAGCGCCACGCGCTCGGGGCCCCGAACGATCCACTCGCGCGTGCCATCGGCGAGCGTGACGATACGTCGTCCCGCGGCGACTGCGGGATCGGGGAGGTCCACCTGGATCGACTCATCCTCGCGCACCCGCCGCTCGGCGAGCTCGAGCGCGGCGCGAGCCGACTGCTCCTTCTCGCGCACCTCGCCGCGGAGCTTCCCGGCGGACACCTGGGCCTCGCCGGCCTTGAGCTTCATGATGACCTTCGGCCGGCGGAGGTTCTCGTAGTCGGTCTTGGCGTAGCGCTGCCGCCGCGCGATCTTCGTCTCCGCCTCGATCCGCTGGCGCTTCTCCTTCGCGAGGACCTTCCGCGCATCGACCTCGGCCTGTCGCGCGGCCTCCTGTTCCGCCTCCAGCGCGGCCCGCCACTGCGAGTACGGCCCGCCGAACACGCTGAGCCCGCCGTCGTACAGCTCGGCGGTCTCGTCCATCAGCTCGAGCAGGTCGAGGTCGTGCGAGACGACGATCAGCGCCCCGCGCCACGCGCGCACGAGGTCGTACACGCGGGCGCGGGCGTCGCGGTCGAGGTTGTTGGTCGGCTCGTCGAGCAGCGTGATGGCGGCGCCGCGCAGCCGGATGCCGGTGAGCGCCGCGAGCATCGCCTCGCCGCCGGAGAGCTCGCCGATGCGGCGATCGAGCATGCCCGGCGCGAGCCCGGCCTCGGCGAGGGCGGCTTGGGCGCGCGCCTCGATGTCCCAGTCGTCGCCGACCTCGTCGAAGCGCGCGGGGTCGACGTCGCCCGCCTCGATCGCGCGCACGGCGTCGAGCGGCCCGGCCACGCCGAGCAGCTCGGCCACGCGCGCCGCCGTGTCGAGCGTGAGCTGCTGGGGCAGGTAGGCGACGTCGCCGTCGGCGGCGATGCGGCCCGTCGTGGGCGCGAGCTCGCCGGCCGCCAGGCGCAGCAGCGTCGACTTGCCGGCGCCGTTGCGGCCCCCGAGGCCGGTGCGCCGGTCGCCGAACGCGCCGCACAGCTCACGCAGGCCGACGGATCCGTCGGGCCAGGCGAAGGAGAGATGATCGAGGACGAGAGCAGGCATGGAACCTCCCGGGTATCAGAGCAGGGGCGCGCTGATACCGGGCAGGAGAGCCTGCGGAGCTCGGGACGAGCATCGACGGATCAGCGCGCGAGGCGCTGCACGATGCTCCGGAACCGGAGTCGACGATCAGCGCGGATTACGCGAGGACGTCGATGAGCTTCAACGGTTCGTTCCGATCGTCGGGGACGGGTCGCGTCGATTGTACGCGCACGCCCGCGCCGTCCGTCAAGGTCGGGCCTGCGAGGATGGAGGCGATGGATACCTCGCTGCGTGATCGGATCGCCGGCACCGGCAGCGACCCGGACGGACTCTACGACGCCTTCGTCGGCTGGGCGGCCGATGGGGGAGTGACCCTCTACCCGGCACAGGACGAGGCCGTGATCGAGCTCGTCAGCGGCTCGAACGTGATCCTCGCCACCCCGACCGGCACCGGCAAATCGCTCGTCGCGGTCGCGGCGCACGCGGTGAGCACGGCGCGCGGCGGGCGCAGCTACTACACGGCGCCGATCAAGGCCCTCGTGAGCGAGAAGTTCTTCGCCCTCGTCGAGATCTTCGGGGCGGAGAGCGTCGGCATGGTCACGGGGGACTCCTCCGTGAATCCGGACGCGCCCATCGTGTGCTGCACCGCCGAGATCCTCGCGAACATCGCGCTGCGGCGCGGCGCCGAGGCCGAGGTCGACATGGTCGTGATGGACGAGTTCCACTTCTACGGCGACCGCGAGCGGGGCTGGGCGTGGCAGGTGCCGCTCCTGCTGCTGCCGGGCGCGCAGTTCCTGCTGATGTCGGCGACCCTCGGCGACACGACCGCGATCGAGAAGGACCTCACCCGCCGCACCGGCCGCGCCACGACGCTCGTCGCCGGCGCCGAGCGACCCGTGCCGCTGCACTTCTCGTACGAGAAGCGCCCGGCGCACGACGTCGTCGAGCGGCTGCTGGAGGAGTCCGAGGTCCCCGTCTACATCGTCCACTTCTCGCAGGCGGCCGCGATGGAGCGCGCCCAGGCGCTGTCGAGCGTCAAGGTCGTCTCGCGCGAGCAGCGCGACGCGATCGCCGAGGCCATCGGCGACTTCCGGTTCACGACCGCGTTCGGCAAGACGCTCTCGCGGCTCGTGCGCGCCGGGATCGGCGTGCACCACGCCGGCATGCTGCCGCGCTACCGCCGCCTCGTCGAGACCCTCGCCCAGCGCGGCCTGATGCGGGTGATCTGCGGCACCGACACGCTCGGCGTCGGCATCAACGTGCCGATCCGCACCGTGCTCATCACGGCGCTGTCGAAGTTCGACGGCACGCGGATGCGCCGCCTCTCGGCGCGCGAGTTCCACCAGATCGCCGGGCGCGCCGGCCGGGCCGGATACGACCCGTACGGCAACGTGATCGCCCTGGCCCCCGAGCACGAGATCGAGAACGAGCAGGCGCGGCGCAAGGCGGGCGACGACCCCAAGAAGCTCAAGAAGATCACGAGGAAGAAGGCGCCCGACGGCTTCGTGAACTGGAGCGAGGAGACCTTCGAGCGCATCGTGCAGGCGCAGCCCGAGCCGCTGCAGCCGCAGCTGCAGATCACCTCGGCGATGCTCATCAACGTCATCGGCCGCGGCGGCGATGTCTTCGGCAACGTGCGCGCCCTCGTCTTCGACAACCATCAGCCGGCGGCGCAGCGCTATGCGCTCGCGCGCCGGGCCCTGGCGATCTTCCGCACGCTGCGCGAGGCGGGGGTCGTCGAGGTCACGGACCGAGGCGAGATCCGCCTCGTCGTCGAGCTGCAGCCGAACTTCGCCCTCAACCAGCCGCTGTCGCCGTTCGCGCTCGCCGCGATCGACCTGCTCGATCCCGACGATGCGCCGGGCGGCGCCGGCACGGGCCACTACGCGCTCGACGTCGTCAGCGTGATCGAGGCGACCCTGGACGATCCGCGGCAGATCCTGTCGCAGCAGGAGTACCGCGCGCGCGGCGAGGCCGTCGCGGCCATGAAGCGCGAGGGCATGGAGTACGACGAGCGCATGGAGGCGCTCGAGGAGGTCACCTACCCCAAGCCC
Organism: Microbacterium petrolearium; assembly: GCF_054782875.1. Taxonomy (NCBI): domain Bacteria; kingdom Bacillati; phylum Actinomycetota; class Actinomycetes; order Micrococcales; family Microbacteriaceae; genus Microbacterium; species Microbacterium petrolearium. Next base: position 24,007 of record NZ_BAAGRQ010000006.1, on the reverse strand, counting down.
CTCCAGGAGCTGCTCGAGCAGGCGTACGGGGTGTTCGCGTCGAGCCAGCCGTGGATCCGCGACTTCGCGCTGAAGCCGAAGTCGGTCGTGCGCGACATGTACGAGCGCGCCATGAGCTTCGCGGAGTTCGTGAACTGGTATCAGCTGGGCCGCAGCGAGGGCCTCGTGCTGCGCTACCTCAGCGACGCGTACCGCGCGATCCGCCAGACCGTGCCGGCCGACGCGCGCACCGAGGAGCTCGAGGACATCGTCGCCTGGCTCGGCGAGCTCGTGCGGCAGGTGGACTCGAGCCTCGTCGACGAGTGGGAGTCGCTCGCGGCGGGTGCGGACGCGCGCGACGAGCCCGACGCGCTGCCGCCCGCGCCGCCCTCGCTCGTGGCCAACCGCCGCGCCTTCACGGTGCTCGTGCGCAACGAGCTGTTCCGCCGTGTGCAGCTGGCCGCGCTCCAGCGTGACGAGGAGCTCGCCGAGCTCGATCCGCACATCGACTGGCCCGCGGTGCTCGACGGGTACTACGCCGAGCACGACGAGCTGCTCACCGGCGGCCCCGCGCGCTCGCCCGCGCTGTGCCGGATCGACGACTCCGAGCCGGGCCTGTGGCGCGTGGAGCAGACGCTGGACGATCCCGCGCGCGATCACGACTGGCGCATCCGCGCCGAGGTCGATCTCGCGGCCAGCGACGAGCAGGGCGCCGCCGTCGTGCGCGTGACCTGGGCCGGGCGCCTCTGAGCCGCGGCGAGAGGCGAGGCGGGGTGGTTCGACAGGTCCGGATGGGATGATGGCGGGATGACCGTGACGCTGCTCGGCCCGTCGGAGATCCGCACCCTGGCCGCCCGACTCGACGTCACGCCGACGAAGAAGCTGGGGCAGAACTTCGTCGTCGACGCCAACACGGTGCGCCGCATCGTGCAGGTCGCGCGCGTGTCGGCGGAGGACCGCGTGGTCGAGGTCGGCCCCGGGCTCGGATCGCTCACCCTCGCGATCCTCGAGACCGGGGCGTCGGTGACGGCGGTCGAGATCGACCACCGGCTCGCGCGCGAGCTGCCCGCCACCGCGCGCGCCCACGGCGTGCCCGACGGCGCGCTCGCGGTCGTCGACGCCGACGCCCTGCGCGTGACGGCGCTGCCGGGCGACCCGCGCGTGCTCGTGGCCAACCTGCCGTACAACGTCTCGGTGCCCGTGCTGCTGCACTTCATGCAGACCTTCCCCGGCCTCGAGCGCGGCGTCGTGATGGTGCAGGCCGAGGTGGGGGAGCGGCTGGCCGCCCCGCCCGGCAGCAAGGTCTACGGCGCGCCGAGCGCCAAGGCGGCCTGGTACGGGCCGTGGCGGCTGGCGGGCAACGTGTCGCGCCAGGTGTTCTGGCCGGTGCCCAACGTCGACAGCGTGCTCGTCGCGTTCGAGCGCGACCCCGCGCCGCGCGGATCGGAAGCCGAGCGCGAGGCGACGTTCCGCATCGTCGATGCGGCCTTCCAGCAGCGCCGCAAGATGCTGCGGCAGGCGCTCGCCGGCGCGCTGGGCGGATCGGCGGCCGCGGCCTCCGAGGTGCTGGAGCGCGCGGGCGTCGACCCGACCGCGCGCGGCGAGGCGCTGGGCATCGCGGACTTCCACCGCATCGCGCGCGCCCTCTGATCCGCTTCGAACACGCCGTGTGTCGGCGCCGCGCCGCGCCTGGGTAGGGTGAATCCATGAGCGACAGCCCCCGGTTCCGCACTGCCGCCGACATCGCCGACCTGCATCGGCCCTATGCGGCGGCGGAGGGGCGCTACGAGCGGAACGACTACCGGCAGGTGGGCGACTCGGGCCTGTACCTGCCGCCGCTCTCGCTCGGCCTGTGGTGGAACTTCGGCGACAACTTCCCGATCGACAACCAGCGCCGGCTGCTGCGCCACGCGTTCGACCGCGGTATCACGCACTTCGACCTCGCCAACAACTACGGCCCGCCGTACGGCTCGGCCGAGAAGAACTTCGGCCGCATCTTCGCCGAGGACCTGCGCCCCTATCGCGACGAGCTCATCATCTCGTCGAAGGCGGGCTTCGACATGTGGCCCGGGCCCTACGGCGACCTCGGATCGCGCAAGTACATCGTCGCCAGCGCCGAGCAGTCGCTCACGCGCATGGGCCTCGACTACGTCGACATCTTCTACTCGCACCGCACCGATCCGGTCACGCCCCTCGAGGAGACGATCGGGGCGCTCGACACGCTCGTGCGGCAGGGCAAGGCGCTGTACGTGGGCATCTCGTCGTACTCGGCCGAGCGCACGGCCGAGGCGAAGGCGATCGCCCGCTCGCTGGGCACGCCGCTCGTCATCCACCAGCCCTCGTACTCGATCCTGAACCGCTGGATCGAGGACGGCCTCACGGGCGTGCTGCGACAGGAGGGGATGGGCGCCATCGCCTTCACGCCGCTCGCGCAGGGCCTGCTCACGGCGAAGTACCTCGGCGACGGCACGGCCGAGCGCGCGCAGCAGCGCCGCTCGCTGCCGAACACCCGCCTGTCCGAGCGCGCCCTGGCCACGCTGCGCGGCCTGGACGTGATCGCCACCGAGCGCGGCCAGACGCTCGCGCAGCTGGCGATCCAGTGGGTGCTGCGCGATCCGGTGGTCGTCTCGGCGCTCATCGGCGCCTCGCGCGTGGAGCAGCTGGACGAGAACCTCGCGGCCCTCGAGGGTCCGGCCCTCACCGCCGAGGAGCTCGAGCGCATCGACGCGCTGGCCGCGGCGGCCGGCGCGGACCTCTGGGCGGAAGCGGCCACGACCGAGTGAGGCGCCGATGACCCTCGCGGAGATCTTCCCCTCGGTGCGCGTGCGCGCGCCGGGCAAGATCAACGTGTTCCTCGAGGTGGGCTGCCTCGACGACGACGGCTACCACGAGCTGGCGACGGCGTTCCAGGCCGTCTCGCTCTACGAGGACGTCGTGGCCACGTACGCCGAGGACTTCACGATGGCCGTGACGGGGTCGGTCGCGCTCGACGGCGTGCCCGTCGACGACCGCAACCTCGCGCTGCGCGCCGCGCGGCTGCTGGCCGCAGAGACGGGCTACGAGGGCGGCGTGCACCTCGAGGTGCACAAGCAGGTGCCCGTGGCGGGCGGCATGGGCGGCGGATCGGCCGACGCCGCCGCGGCGCTCGTGGCCTGTGACGCGCTGTGGGGCACCGAGCTGTCGACGGCCGCGCTGCAGCGGCTGGCCGCGCGCCTCGGTGCCGACGTGCCGTTCGCGCTGATGGGCGGCACGGCCATCGGCTCGGGGCGCGGCGACCAGCTCAGCCCCGCGCTGGCCCGCGGGCGCTTCGACTGGGTGCTCGTCACGAGCGAGGAGGGCGTGTCGACCCCGGCCGTGTACGGCGAGCTCGACCGGCACCGCGAGCGGCACCGCGTGGACATCGGCCCCGTGCCGGTGGTGCCGCAGGTGGACGCCGACGTGCTGCACGCCCTGCGCGCCGGCGACGCGGCGATGCTCGCCTCGACGCTGCGCAACGACCTGCAGGCCGCCACGCTGCAGATGCGGCCCGACCTCGCCCCGATCCTCGAGCTGGGGGAGCGCTCGGGCGCGCTCGCCGGCATCGTGTCGGGATCCGGCCCCACCCTCGCGTTCCTGTGCGGCGGGCCGGAGGAGGCGATCGACCTGCAGATCACCATGAGCGCCGCCGGGCATGTCGCCCTCCACGTGCACGGCCCCGTGCCCGGCGCCCGCGTCGTCGGCTGATCCGAGGGGCCGGCGATCCACGGCGCGGATTCGCACGGATCCGTCCCCGATGTCCGTGCCCGGCGGTATCGTCGGGGAAACGCCCGAAACCGAACGACTGGAGGGGCGATGAAGGCACTGTGGCGCGACCGCGTGGTCGCGGAGGCACCCGAGGACGAGCTGCTGCGGATCGACGGGGCGTGGTACTTCCCGCCGAGCAACGTGGACCGCGAGCTGCTGCTGGCGTCGCCCACGCCGTACACCTGCAGCTGGCGCGGCGACATCCAGTACTACTCGCTCGCGGCCGACGGCGAGGTCGCGCACGACGCGGCGTGGTGCTACCCGTCGATGCCGCCGGAGGCGATCCAGCGGATCGGCACCGACGCGCGGCAGTACCTCGCGTTCGGTCCCGCGGTGACGCTGGTCTGACGCGGGATGATCGAGTTCCGCTCCGTCCGCAAGGAGTACGCGGGGGGCACGGTCGCCGTGGCCGACGTCGACCTCGTCGTGCCGTCGCACAAGACCGTCGCCCTCGTCGGGTCGTCCGGCTCCGGCAAGACGACGCTGCTGCGCATGGTCAACCGCATGGTCGAGCCCACGAGCGGCGCCGTGCTCATCGACGGCGAGGACGTGAAGGACCGCGACCCCGTGCGCCTGCGCCGCAGCATCGGCTACGTGATGCAGAGCGCCGGCCTCATGCCCCACCTGCGCGTGATCGACAACATCGCCACGGTGCCGATCCTGAACGGCGTGCCCAAGCGCGAGGCGCGCGAGCGCGCCCGCGAGCTCATGGACACCGTCGGGCTCGATCGCGCGCTCGCGGGCCGGTACCCGGGGCAGCTCTCCGGTGGCCAGCAGCAGCGTGTCGGCGTGGCCAGGGCGCTCGCCTCGGATCCGAACATCCTGCTCATGGACGAGCCCTTCGGGGCCGTCGACCCCATCGTGCGGCGCGAGCTGCAGCGCGAGCTGCTGCGCCTGCAGAGCGAGCTGGGCAAGACCACGGTGTTCGTCACGCACGACATCGACGAGGCGTTCCTGCTGGGGGACGAGGTCGTCATCCTGGCGCAGGGCGGCCGGGTCGTGCAGCGGGGCACGCCCGACGAGATCCTCGAGGACCCGGCCGACGACTTCGTGCGCGAGTTCGTCGGGCTCGTCGACGGGCGCCGCGGCATGACGCTGCGCGAGACGCGGCACGGCACCGCCGTGGTCGACGGGTCGGGGCGGATCCAGGGCATGCTGCGCCCCGAGCCCGCGGGCGGGGTCGCCGGCGCGGGGAGCGAGGGCCCGTGAGCTGGACGCTCGACAATCTGGGGCTGATCGGCGCGCTCACGGCCGAGCACCTGCGCCAGAGCGTGCCGCCCATCCTGTACGGGCTGCTGCTGGCGGTGCCGCTGGGGTGGGTCGCCCACCGCTTCCGCCGCGCGCGCGGCCTCGTGCTCACCGTGACGGGCATCCTCTACACGCTGCCGTCGCTCGCGCTGCTGCCGCTGCTGCCGCTCGTCTTCGGCACGAGCACGCTGAGCCCGCTCAACCTCGTGCTGGCCCTCACGATCTACGCCGTGGCGATCCTCGTGCGCTCGGTCGCCGACGGCTTCGACGCCGTGGACGAGGACGTGCGGCGCGCGGCGGTCGCGATGGGGTACGGGCCGCTGCGCGGGTTCTGGGCCGTGGAGCTGCCGCTGGCCGGTCCCGTCATCCTCGCGGGGCTGCGTGTCGCGGCCGTGAGCACGATCTCGCTCGCGACGGTCGGGGTCCTCATCGGCGTGACGAACCTCGGCTACCTGTTCACGAACGGCTTCCAACGGCGCATCGTCGAGGAGATCCTCGCGGGCGTGGTCGCCGTGGCGCTCGTCGCGCTCGTGGTCGACGTGCTGCTCGTGCTCGCGGGGCGCGTGCTGATGCCGTGGACGGCGGCGACGGCCGGCGCGCCGCGCGCCGCGGCGGCGACGGTGGGAGCTCCCGCGTGAACCTGCTGCTGGACGCCCTCGCGTGGCTGTTCTCGCCGGATCGGCTGAGCGGCTCGAACGCGCTGCCCGCGGCGCTGCTCGCGCACCTGTTCTACACCTTCGTCTCCGTCGCGATCGCCTCCGCCATCGCGATCCCGCTGGGCTGGCTGATCGGGCACACCGGGCGGGGCCGCGAGATCGCCGTCGCGCTGTCGGGCGCCGCCCGCGCGCTGCCGTCGTTCGGCCTCATCCTGCTGCTCGTGCTGCTGCTCGGTGTGGCGCGCAAGCCGGAGGCCGCGATCACGGCCTTCGTGCTGCTCGCGATCCCGTCCATTCTGGCGGGGGCATACACCGGGGTCGAGGCGATCGATCGGCGCACGATCGACGCGGGTCGCGCGATGGGCATGACGGGGTGGCAGGTGCTGTGGCGCATCGAGGCGCCGCTCGGGCTGCCCCTGCTCGTGGGCGGGCTGCGCTCCGCCGTGCTGCAGGTGGTCGCGACCGCCACGCTCGCCGCGTACGTCAACCTCGGCGGCCTCGGCTACGACATCATCCAGGGCATCCAGCTGCGCCGCTTCGAGCAGGTGCTCGGCGGTGCGCTCGCCGTCGCGGCCCTCGCCCTCGTGCTCGACGGCGTGTTCGCCCTCATCCAGCGCGCGTCCGTCCCGCGCGGCACCCTCGACCCGGCGCCCCGCGCCTCCTGACCGAACGAAAGAAGGCGATCGACATGAACGCATCCAAGACCCTCGCTCTCGCGGCGACCGCGCTGCTCGGCCTCGCGCTGGCCGGCTGCGCCTCCTCGGACCCCCTCGGCACCGAGACCGAGGAGCCCGGCGGCGGCTCCGGCAACGCGATCGTCGTCGGCTCGCAGGCCTACTACTCGAACGAGATCATCGCCGAGATCTACGCGCAGGCGCTCGAGAACGCCGGCTTCGAGGTCGAGAAGCAGTTCAACATCGGGCAGCGCGAGGCGTACATGCCCTCGCTCGAGAACGGCGAGATCGACCTGTTCCCCGAGTACACCGGCAGCCTGCTGCAGCAGCAGTACGACCCCGAGACCGAGGCGCGCACCCCCGAGGAGGTGTACGACGCCCTCGTCGAGGCGCTGCCCGAGGGCCTCACCGCGCTCGAGCAGTCGACCGCGAGCGACCAGGACTCGTACACCGTGACGGCGGAGTTCGCCGAGGAGCACGGGCTCGAGACGATCGCCGACCTCGCGAACGTCGACGAGCCGCTCACGCTGGGCGGCCCGCCCGAGCTCGAGGAGCGGCCGTACGGCCCGAGCGGCGCGGAGTCGGTCTACGGCCTCGACCTGCAGTTCTCGGCGACCGGCGACACGACCGTCGAGGACCTGCTGGCCGGCACCATCCAGGTCGCGAACGTCTTCACGGCCGACCCGCGCATCCAGACCGAGGACCTCGTCCCGCTCGAGGACCCGGAGGGCCTCTTCCTCGCGTCGAACGTGGTTCCCATCGCCTCGTCCGACATCGCGGACGAGATCGCCGACGTCATCGACCCGATCAGCGCCGCGCTCACCCCCGAGGCGCTCGTCGCCATGAACGTGCAGAGCACCGAGGACGAGATGTCGCCGGCCGACATCGCGGCGCAGTGGCTGGAGGAGCAGGGGCTCGTCTGACCTTGGGCGGCGGTGGCCGGTCCCGCGAGCGGCCACCACCGATTCCCCAGCAACGCCGGTCATACGATCGAAGGGACATGTCTCACCCTCACGCCGGCGGACCCGCGCTGCCGCTGCCCGCCGCCGTGCGCGCCTCGACGCCGACCTGGGTGATGGGGGTCTCGGCCGGGATCGCGTGGGCCGGCGCGATCGCGACGGCGTTGCTGTTCGCGTGGCTCGGGCGGGTGCTCGACGGCGACGAGCCGGGCTGGGCCGTGCCCGTGGCGTGCGCGGCGGTCGCGGCCGTCTGCGCCGGAGCGGGGCCCTGGTTCTCGCAGTGGGCGGGATCGGAGGCCGAGGGGCGCCTGCGCCGGGCGGTCGTGGGCCGCGTGTTCGACCTCGGCGTGGCGGGCACCGCCGGCCGGTCGGGGCAGCTGCTCTCAGTCGCCACAGACGGCGTCGAGCGCACCGCGCACTACCGCGCGGGCTTCCTCGGGCCGATCCTCGGCGCGCTCACGACGCCGCTGATCGTGCTCGGCGTCATGGCGCTGACCGCGGACGCCGTGACGGCCGGCTGGCTGGCCCTGCTCATCCTGCTCGTGCCCGTGCTGATCGGCGGCTTCCGCCGGCTCGTCCGCCCGATCGGGGCGGCGTATCGGCGCACGCAGGGCCGACTGACGGCGGGGTTCCTGGAGGCGATCCAGGCGCTCGACACGCTCGTGTACGCCCGCGCGGCCGAGCGCGTCGCCGACGACCTCGCGGCGCGCGGCGAGGAGCACCGGCGCGGGCTCATGAGGATGCTCGCGGGCAACCAGCTGCTCATCCTCGTCGTCGATGCGGCCTTCTCGCTCACGGTGGTCGTCGCCGCCACCGTGATCGCGGCGACGCGTGCGGCCGACGGCGCGATCACGGCGGGCGCGGCCGTCGCGATCGTGCTCATGACCGTGCTCGTCATCGGGCCCGTCGACGTCATCGGCTCGTTCTTCTACATCGGCATCGGCGGCCGCGCCGCGCAGCAGCAGATCGCTGGCCACCTGTCTGGCGGGCCCCGGTCGTCGACCGGAGGGCGCGCAGCGCCCGGAGCGGAGACGGGCCGAGCGAGCGCAGCGAGCCGAGGCCAGGCCCCGCCCGGCTCGATCGTGCTCGAGGGCGTCACGGCGGGTTACCCCGGCGGCGAGCCCGTGCTGCGCGGCCTGTCTCTGCGCGTCGAGCCGGGGGAGCGGGTGGCACTCGTCGGCCCGAGCGGCATCGGCAAGTCCACGGTGTCGGCGCTCGTGCAGGCGCACCTGCGGCCCTCCGCCGGCACCGTGCTCGTGGACGGGCTCGACGCCTCGGCGACGCCGGGCGACGAGATCCGCGCGCGGCTCGCCGTCGTCGAACAGCGCCCGTTCCTGTTCCTCGGATCGATCGCCGAGAACCTGCGGCTGGCCGCTCCGAGCGCGCCGGACGAGCGCCTCTGGCACGCGCTGGAGGTCGCGGGCCTGCGCGCCGAGGTCGAGCGCATGCCCGGCGGGCTCGACACCCCCGTCGGCGAGCACGGCGCGCTGCTGTCGGGCGGGCAGGCGCAGCGCCTGGCGATCGCGCGCGCCGCGCTGCGGGACGCGCCGATCCTCGTGCTGGACGAGCCCACGTCGCAGGTCGATCTGGCGGGCGAGGCCGCGATCCTCGCCGCGCTCGATCGGCTCGCGGCGGGCCGCACCGTGCTCATGATCGCCCACCGTCCGGGCGCCATCCTCGCCGCCGACCGCGTGATCGCGCTCGGACCGGAGGCCGGCGCATGAACCGGATCGACCTGACCCGCTGGCTCATCGGCCACACCCGGCGCCTGCTCGCGCCGCTGGCGGCCTCGGTCGCGGCGCGCATCGCGAATCAGCTCCTCGGCGTCGCGCTGCTCGCCCTCGCGGCCACCGCGGTGGTGCGGGCGGCGAGTGGGGCGCCGTTCGAGACCCTGCCGCTCGTGCTCGGCCTCGTGGGGATCGCGCTGGCGAAGGCGCTGCTGCGCTACCTCGAGCACTACGCGGGCCACTGGGTGGCGTTCACGGCGCTGCAGCGGCTGCGCGAGCTGCTCTTCGCGCGTCTCATCCCGCAGGCGCCCGCCGCCACGCAGGGCCGCGCGGGCGCGGAGCTGACCGAGCGCGCCACGCGCGACATCGACCGCGTCGAGGTGTTCTTCGCCCACACGCTGCCCCCGGCCGTGTCGGCCGTGGTCGTGCCGGCCGCCGCCCTCGCGTGGCTCGCCGTGGTCGTGGACGCGCGCCTCGCCCTGACGCTGGTGCCGTTCGTGCTCGGCGCGCTGCTCATCCCGCTCGCCGCGGGCTCGGCGACGTGGCGCGCGGCGCGCGGTGTCGCGGCGGCGCGGGGCGCGATCGCCTCCCGCGCGGGCGACGACATCCAGGGCGTGCGCGAGGTGCTCGACCTCGGCGCCGCTCCCGCGCGGCTGCGCGAGCTGGAGCAGGCGGATCGCGCGCTGGCGGCGGCCCGCTCGACGTCCGGCCGCGTGCAGGCCGTGCGAGGCGGCGCGGCCGGTGCGCTGCAGGGGCTCGGCGGCGCGGCCACGGCGGCGGCCGCCGCCGCGGCGGGCCTGCCGACCGAGGCGGTCGCCGTGGCACTCGCCGTCGCGGTCGCGCTGTGGGGACCCGCCCGCGGCATCGACGAGTTCGCCACGAGCCTCGATGCGTCGTTCGCCGCCGCCGAGCGCGTGCGCCGGATCGTCGACGGCGAGCCGGCCGTGCGCGAGCCCGCCGCGCCCGGGCCGGCACCGGTCGACGCCTCGGTCGAGCTGCGCGACGTCACGGCCCGCTACGGCGGCGGCGCGGCGGCGCTCGACGCCGTCTCCGCCCGGTTCCCGGCGGGGGAGTGGAGCATCGTGGCGGGCGTGTCCGGCAGCGGCAAGTCCACCCTCGCGTCGCTGCTGCCGCGCGGCCGCGACGTCGCGTCCGGCGCCGTGCTCCTGGGCGGCGCGGACGTGCGGGGCATCCCGCTCGACGAGCTGCGCCGTCGGGTCGCCCTCGTCTCCCAGCGCCCCACGATGCTGAGCGGCACGATCGCCGAGAACCTGCGCCTCGCCGCGCCCGATGCCGCCGAGGAACGGCTGCGCGAGGCCCTCGCCGACGCCGCGCTGGACGAGTGGGTCGACGCGCTGCCCGGCGGCCTCGACACCCCGGTGCGCGAGCGCGGCACGTCGATCTCGGGCGGCCAGCTGCAGCGCCTCGCCCTCGCGCGCGCCCTCGCCGCCGATCCCGAGGTGCTCGTGCTGGACGAGGCGCTCAGCCAGCTCGACGGCGCCACGGCCGCCCGCGTGCGCGACCGCCTGCGCGCGCGGCGCCCGGGGCTCTCGGTGATCGAGATCACGCACCGCGTCGACCTCGTGCCCGACGACGCGCGCGTGCTCGTGCTCGACGCGGGCCGCGCGGTCGACGCCGGCATCGCGGGCGACCTGCGGGCCGCCGGCGGACCGTTCGCGCGCCTCGAGGCGCGGGTCTGATCGGCGCGGCGGCTCAGCCGTCGAGCTGCTCGCCCAGCTCCAGCCAGCGCTCCTCGAGCTCGGCGACCTCGGCCTCACGGGCGCGCAGCTCGGCGCCGAGCGCGGCGAGGCCGTCGTAGTCGCCGGGATCGTGCGCGGCCATGTCGGCGTGGATCCGCTCGATGCCCGCCTGCAGGTTCTGCAGCTTGCGGTCGATCGACGCCAGCTCCTTCTCGGCCGCCCGGCGCTCGGCGCCCGACAGGCCCGGCGCCGGCGCGGCCGGCGCGGGGGAGGGGGCGCTCGCCCGCGCCGATCCGGTGTCCTGGCGGCGCAGGCGCAGGTACTCGTCCACGCCGCCCGGCAGGTGCCGCAGCCGGCCGTCGAGCACGGCGTACTGCTGGTCGGTGACGCGCTCGAGCAGGTACCGGTCGTGCGAGACGACGAGCAGCGTGCCCGGCCACGAGTCGAGCAGGTCCTCCATCGCGGCGAGCATGTCGGTGTCGAGGTCGTTGCTCGGCTCGTCCAGGATGAGCACGTTCGGCTCGTTCAGCAGCACGAGCAGCAGCTGCAGGCGGCGCTTCTGGCCGCCCGAGAGGTCGCGCACGGGCGTGGACAGCTCCGACGAGCGGAAGCCGAGCCGCTCGAGCAGCTGGGCCGGCGTCATCTCCTTGCCGCCCGAGACGTAGGTGGACCGCTGCTCGGCCAGGATCTCGCGCACGCGGCGGTCCCTCACGGGGTCGAGCTCGGCCAGGCGCTGATCGAGGTACGCCACGCGCACGGTCTTGCCGCGCTTCACGCGGCCGCTCGTCGGCTCCACCGTGCCGGCGACGAGGCCGAGCAGCGTCGACTTGCCCGCGCCGTTCGGGCCGAGGATGCCCGTGCGCTCGCCGGGCGCGATCCGCCACTCCACGTCGCGCAGCACCTCCCGGCCGTCGAAGGCGACGCCCGCGTCGAGGAGGTCGACGACGTCCTTGCCGAGCCGCGCCGTGGCCAGCTGTGCCAGCTGCACCGAGTCGCGCACGGGTGGCTCGTCCTCGATCAGCTGATTGGCCGCCTCGATCCGGAACTTCGGCTTCGACGTGCGGGCCGGCGCGCCCCGGCGCAGCCACGCGAGCTCCTTGCGCATGAGGTTCTGGCGCTTCTCCTCGGCGACCGCGGCCTGCCGCTGGCGTTCCACGCGCTGCAGCACGTAGGCGGCGTACCCGCCCTCGAACGGATCCACGATCCCGTCGTGGACCTCCCACATGCGGGTGCAGACCGCGTCGAGGAACCACCGGTCGTGGGTCACCAGCAGCAGCGCGCCCTGGTTGGCCGCCCAGCGGGTGCGCAGGTGCTCGGCCAGCCACGCGATGCCCTCGACGTCGAGGTGGTTGGTGGGCTCGTCGAGCGCGACGACGTCCCACTCCTGCACGAGCAGCCGCGCGAGCGCGACGCGGCGGCGCTGGCCGCCCGAGAGCGTGGACACGTCGGCCTCGAGATCGAGGTCGCGCGTGAGGCCCGACAGGATGTCGCGGATGCGCGCGTCGCCGCGCCACTCGTGCTCGGGCGCGTCGCCCACGATGGCGTGGCGCACCGAATCGCTCTCGGTGAGCTCGTCGGTCTGTGCGAGCATGCCCACGCGCAGGCCGCCGCGGCGCGTGACGCGGCCGTCGTCCGGCTCCATCCGTCCCGTGAGGATGCGCATGAGGGTGGACTTGCCGTCGCCGTTGCGTCCGACGATGCCCACCCGGTCGCCGTCCGCGATCCCCACCGTGACGCCGTCGAGGATCACCTTCGCGGGGAACTCGATGCGCAGGTTCTCGCCGCCCAGGAGATGTGCCATCGCATCCAGCCTAAGCGGCCCGCCCGCGCCCGCCGTCCGTCCCCGTGAGAATCCATCTCCGCGCCGAGAATCCGTGGACGCAAGGATTCTCGGCGCAAGGGTGGATTCTCGCGGATCAAGGAGAACGCAGACGGCCTCAGGCGCCGGACTCGAAGCCGAGGCTGAGGTGGCGCAGCAGCGCCGCCAGGCGCGTGCGCTCGGCGGCCGAGAGCGTGCGCAGCAGCTCGGCCTCGGCATCCATGAGCCGCGTGATCGCCGCATCGACCCGGATCCGGCCCTGCTCCGACAGCGTGACGAGGATGCTGCGACCGTCCCCGGGATCGGCCTCGCGGTGGACGAGTCCGCGCTGGACGAGCTTGTCGATCCGGTTGGTCATGGTGCCGCTCGAGACGAGGGTCTGCTGCAGCAGCTGCTTGGGGCTGAGCTGGTACGGCTCGCCCGCGCGGCGGAGCGCCGAGAGCACGTCCCACTCCCAGGGCTCGATGTCGGTCCGGTCGAACGCATCGCGGCGCGCGCGATCCAGGTGCCGCGACAGGCGGTCGACGCGCGAGAGCACCTCCATGGGCGAGAAGTCGAGGTCGGGTCGCTGCGTGCGCCACGCGCCGACGATCCGGTCGACCTCATCCACCTCGCCCATCCGGTCATTATGACCCGTGAGAGACTGTTGCCGCGGTCCGCGCGGCCGCGGGTCCGCCATGGTGTAACGGCAGCACGACAGCCTTTGGAGCTGTGAGGACCAGGTTCGAATCCTGGTGGCGGAGCATGAACTACGAGAATCTGGCGATCGTCGTGCTGGCCGCGGGGCAGGGCACGCGCATGAAGTCGCGGACCCCGAAGGTGCTCCACCGGATCGGGGGCAGGCCCCTCGTCGGGCACGTGCTGCATACCGCCGAGGCCCTCGGCGCGCAGTTGATCGAGGTGGTCGTGCGCCACGAGCGCGACCTCGTCGTCGAGGCCGTGTCGTCGCACCCGGGCGTCGCCGTCGTCGACCAGGACGACGTGCCCGGAACGGGTCGCGCCGTGCAGCTGGCGGTCGACGCGCTGCCGGCCGACTTCGACGGCGACGTGCTCGTGCTCTCGGGTGACGTGCCGCTGCTCGACGCCGAGGCGCTGTCGGCCCTCATCGCCGAGCACCGCACCGCGCAGGCGGAGGCCACGGTGCTGAGCGCGCTGCTCGACGACGCCACCGGGTACGGCCGGATCGTGCGCGGGGCCGACGGCACCGTCGAGCGGATCGTGGAGCACAAGGACGCCGGCGACGACGAGCGCGCCATCGGCGAGATCAACGCCGGCGTGTACGTCTTCCGCGCCGCGGGTCTGCGCGAGAGCCTGCCGCTGCTGAGCGCCGACAACGCGCAGCGCGAGCTGTACCTCACCGACGTCGTGCGCCTGCTGCGCGAGGCCGGTCGCAGCGTCGCCGCGAGTGTCGCGGCGGACGCGCGCGTCGCGCTGGGCGTGAACGACCGCGCCCAGCTGTCGGAGGCGGCCCGGATCCTGAACGAGCGGATCGTGCGGCGCTGGCAGCTGGACGGCGTCACGATCCAGGACCCGGCGACGACGTGGATCGACGACACCGTCACGCTCGCGCAGGACGTCACGATCCTGCCGAACACGCATCTGCTCGGGGCGACGACCGTGGCCGAGGGCGCCACGATCGGCCCCGACACGTCGCTGGCCGACTGCGAGGTGGGCGAGGACGCGGTCATCCGCCGCTCCGACGCCACACTCGCCGTCTTCGGGCCGCGCAGCACCGTCGGGCCGTTCGCCTACGTGCGCGCGGGCACGACGCTCGGCGAGGGCGGCAAGATCGGCACCTTCGTGGAGAGCAAGAACTCGCAGATCGGCGACGGCAGCAAGGTGCCGCACCTGTCGTACGTGGGTGACGCGACCATCGGGCGGCACGTGAACCTGGGCGCCAGCACCATCACCGCCAACTACGACGACGTGAACAAGCACCGCACGATCATCGAGGACCACGTGCACACCGGCACGCACAACGACCTGGTCGCCCCCGTTAGACTGGGCGTCGGCGCCAAGACGGGCTCCGGGGCGGTCATTCGCAAGGATGTCCCGGCCGGTGCGCTCGGGCTCAGCGTGGCACCTCAGCGCAACGTCGCGGGGTGGGTCGAGAAGAACAGAGCGGGCACCGCCGCGGCAGACGCCGCGCGGCAGGCCCGCGAAGCAGAAGAGGCGGCCGGTGGCTCAGAAGCAGAAGAAGGTTGAACTCGACCGCGAGCGGGGCATCGCCCCGGGCGTCGTCGCGAAGACGAAGAAGCGTCTCGTGGTGGTGACCGGCCGCTCGCATCCCGAGCTCGCGCAGGCCGTCGCGGCGCAGTTGGGCATCCAGGTCGCCCCGACCGAGCACCGCACCTTCGCCTCCGGTGAGATCTACACGCGCTTCGAGGTGTCGATGCGCGGCAGCGACGTGTTCCTCATCCAGTCGTTCGGCGCGAACGTGAACGAGGATCTCATGGAGATGCTCATCATGCTCGACGCGCTCAAGCGCGCCTCGGCCAAGCGCGTCACGGTCGTGCTGCCGTACTACCCGTATTCGCGCCAGGACAAGAAGGGGCGCGGCCGCGAGCCGATCTCGGCGCGCCTGGTCACCGATCTCATCGCCACGGCGGGCGCCGACCGGATCATGAGCGTCGACCTGCACGCCTCGCAGATCCAGGGCTTCTTCGACGGTCCCGTCGACCACCTGTTCGCCAAGCCCGTGCTGCTCAGCCACTTCCGCGAGACGATCACCGACGAGGAGCGCGAGACGCTCACGGTGGTCTCGCCCGACATGGGCCGCGTGCGCGTGGCCGACCAGTGGTCGGACTCGCTGAACGCGCCGCTGGCGATCATCCACAAGCGCCGCGACCCGAAGGTCGCCAACCAGGTGACCGTGCACGAGATCGTCGGCGAGGTCGCGGGCCGCACCTGCCTGCTCGTCGACGACATGATCGACACGGCCGGCACCATCGTGAAGGCCGCGCAGGCACTGAAGGAGAACGGCGCCCGCAAGGTGATCGTCGGCGCCACGCACGCGATCTTCAGCGACCCCGCCTCCGAGCGTCTGCAGGACGACGCGATCGACCGAGTGGTCGTGACCGACACCGTGCCGGTGCCCGAGGAGCGCCGCTTCGAGAAGCTCACGGTGCTCTCGAGCGCCCCGCTGCTGGCCCGCGCCATCCGCGAGGTCTTCGACGACGGCTCGGTCACGAGCATGTTCGACGGCGCGGCGTAGTCCTTCCTTTCGCCCCCGGCTCGTGCGCTCGGTCGGCTCAGGCCGGCCGGGCGGGCAGACGCACCTCGAAGGTCGTGTCGCCCGGCTCGCTGCGCACCGTGATGGTGCCGTGGTGGGCCTCGACGATGGCCTTCGCGATCGCGAGTCCCAGGCCCGTGCCGCCCGTCTTGCGGGCGCGGGAGACGTCGCCGCGGGCGAAGCGCGCGAACAGCTCCTTCTGCAGCGCGGGGTCGATGCCGGGGCCATCGTCGTGCACCTGCAGCACGGCGCGGGTCGCGCCTCCGCTGCCCTCGCGGGCGATGCGCAGCGTGACCGCGGTTCCCGCCGGCGTGTGGGTGCGGGCGTTGGCGAGCAGGTTCAGGACGACCTGGCTCAGCCGGGCGGCATCGCCCGCGACGACGACAGGATCGTCGGGCACCTCCGCCTGCCACTCGTGGTCGGGCGCGGCCACCTGCTGATCCGCGAGCGCCTCCACCGCCACCTGTGTGAGATCCACGGCCCCCACGACGATCTCGGTGCCCTCGTCGAGCCGCGCCAGCAGCAGCAGATCCTCGACGAGGCTCGTCATGCGGATCGACTGCGCCTGGATGCGCTCGAGCGATTGCCCGGTCGTGTCCGACAGCGCCGGATCGCGCAGCGACAGCTCGGAGTAGCCCCGGATCGACGCCAGCGGCGTGCGCAGCTCGTGGCTCGCGTCGGCGACGAAGCGCCGCATCCGCTCCTCGTTGCGCTGGCGCTCGTCGAGCGAGGAGTCGACGTGATCGAGCAGCGTGTTGAGCGCGGCGCCGACCTGCCCGATCTCCGTGCGGGGGTCGGCCTGGTCCGCCGGCACGCGCTCGTCGATCGAGACGGCGCCGGCGTGCAGGGGGAGGCGGGCGACGCGGGTGGCGGTGTCGGCGACGGCGCGCAGGGGACGCAGTCCGCGGTGGATGACGGCGGTGACGGCCGCGCCGAGCACGAGCAGGCCGCCCGCCGTGACGAACGCGATCGTCGAGAGCATCTGCCCCACGGTGGCCCGCACGCCGGAGGTGGACACGCCGATCAGGTAGACGCCGCCGGGCACCTGGCCGGAGGCGATCCGGAACTCGCCCTCCCCGGCGATCGTGACCGTGGTCGCGGTCTCGCTGCGCGTGCTCCGGGCGTCGGCGAGCTGAGCCGTGCTGAGGCCCGTCACGCGCGGGCCCTCGCTGATCGCCCCGGAGATCGTCCCGTTCGTCGTGGAGAGCACGATGAGGATCGTGCCGGGGAAGGTGCGCGCACTGGCGAGCTGCGAGGCGGCGTCCTGCCCCGGTGAGACCCACGACGACGCGCTGTCGGCGAGCGACTCGACCTGCTGCGAGAGCGACGACTCGAGCACGCGGCCGAGCACGAGGCTCATGACGGCCGAGACGACGACGAGGATCAGCGCCACGATCGTGAAGACCGTGAGCATGAGCTTGGTCTGGAACGACATCGGCGCCCGCCCGGACGAGACGGTGCCGGTCGCCGGAGCGTCGGCGCCGTGGAGCGCGGCGTCGCCGGGCCGCGGGGGGCCGGGCGGTGCCCCCGCCCGGGTGTCGTCGGCCGCTTCGGTCACTGCGGCGCCTTGATCATGTAGCCGGCGCCGCGGATCGTGTGGATCAGCGGCTCGCGCCCGGCGTCGATCTTCTTGCGCAGGTACGAGATGTACAGCTCGACGACGCTCGACTTGCCGCCGAAGTCGTACTGCCACACCCGATCGAGGATCTGCGCCTTCGAGAGCACGCGGCGCGGGTTGCGCATGAGGTAGCGCAGCAGCTCGAACTCCGTGGCGGTCAGCTCGATGGGCTCGCCGCCGCGCTCAACCTCGTGGCTGTCCTCGTTGAGCGTGAGGTCGGCGACGCGCAGGATCGGCTCGGCGTCCGCCGTCTGCACCCCGGCGCGCCGCATCAGCGCGCGCAGCCGCGCCACGACCTCCTCCAGGCTGAACGGCTTGGTCACGTAGTCGTCGCCGCCCGCCGTCAGCCCGGCCACCCGGTCGGCGACGGCGTCCTTGGCCGTGAGGAACAGGATCGGCACGTCGTCGCCCGCCTGGCGCAGTCGCTGCATCACGGCCAGTCCGTCGAGGTCGGGCATCATGATGTCGAGCACGATCGCGTCGGGCTCGAACTCGCGGGCGGCCTGCAGCGCGTCGAACCCGCTGGAGGCGGCGCGCACGTCCCAGCCCTCCATCTTCAGCGCCATCGAGAGCAGGTCGGTGAGCATCTGCTCGTCGTCGACGACGAGCACGCGGACGGGCGAGCCGTCGGCGCGGGTGAGGGCGGGCTGCGGGGTCGTCATGGCACCCATTCTGCGCCCGCACCTATGGGTTTCCTATGGTGCCGCCTATGCCCCCGCTGTGAACCCCCGCGCTCAGCCGCGGCGGACGAAGTACCAGTTCGCGACGAGCCAGACGATCGCCAGGAACAGGAGTACCGCGGCGCTCATCAGCGAGAACAGCGGATCGTCGACGATGATCGCGACGACGAACTGCGCCATCGACGCGAGGAGCGCGGCGACGCCGACCGTGGCGAGCGCCTTGCCGGCCGCGGCGCGATCGCGCTCGTCCGCGAACTCGAGCGCGTTCACGCGCTCCAGGTCGCCCGATCCGCGCCGCCGCGCGAAGGCCGATGCGAGGGCGCCGAGCACGGCGGCCACGATCAGGATGACGCCGGGCCCGATCCTGTCGACCACGATGAGCCAGACGCCGAACAGCGTCATCGCGCCGTAGATCACGGTGTTGAGGATCGAGATGGGCCACCGGCGGCGTCCGCGTGCCCGATCCCGCGATCCCTGCTCATCCATCGACATCGAAGACCTCCTCCACGGGCGCGCCGAAGTAGCGCGCCAGGTGCACCGCGAGCGTGAGCGACGGGTCGTACCGGCCCGTCTCGATCGCGTTGATCGTCTGCCGCGAGACGCCCAGCGCGTCGCCCAGCGCCTGCTGAGACAGCCCGCGTTCGCCGCGCAGCTCTCTGACCCTGCTTCGCACGTTCTCCTCGGAATCCATGTGTAAAGCCCACTTGACACTATCGAGATTGTCAAGCAAGCTTGTCATGTCAAGGTCACTTTACACCCCCATCGAGGAGAGATCCCATGTACGACGCGCTCGTCGCCTTCACCGACTCCCTGCCCGTCTGGGTGCAGTGGCTGGGCGTCATGCTCGTGTCCGCCATCCCGTTCGTCGAGTCGTACTTCGGCACGCTCATCGGCGTGCTGGCCGGCGTGCCGACCGTCGTCGCGGTGCTCGCCGCGATCGTCGGGAACGTCGTCTCGATGCTCGCCTTCGTCTTCGTCGGGGCGGGGGCGCGCCGGAAGGTGCTGGCCGGGCGCGCCGCGGGGGAGGGGGAGCCGGAGCTGTCGCCGCGCAAGCAGCGCTTCAAGAAGATGTTCGACCGCTTCGGCGTGCCGGGCGTCAGCCTGCTCGGCCAGACGCTGCTTCCCAGCCAGATCACCTCGGGCCTCATGGTCTCGTTCGGCGCCAGCCGCAATCAGGTGATCTTCTGGCAGATCGTCTCGATCATCCTGTGGGGCGTCGCCTTCGCCATTCTCGGCAACCTCGGGCTCGTCGCCCTGCGCTGAGCCGCGACGCATGCGGGGCCGGCCCCGTCGTTCGCGTGTCGGAGGTGGGCGCTACCGTTCGTGCCATGACCACGATCGACGACCTGCGCGCCGGGCTCGCCGGCACCGTGCTCACGGCGACCGACCCCGAGTGGGATGCGGCCCGCCTGTTCCACTCCGGCATCGGAGAGCCCGACCTCATCGTCCGCGCCGCCGACGTCGACGACGTCCGCGCCACCGTGGCGCATGCGGCCCGCGCCGGGCTGCCGGTGGCCGTGCGCGGCGGCGGCCACAGCGCGTGGGGTGCCGTGCCCGGCGGCGTGACGATCGACGTCTCCGCGCTGCGCGACGTCTCGGTCGACGGCACGCGCGTGAGCATCGGCGGCGGCGCCACGTGGGGCGAGGTGGCCGCCGCGCTCGCGCCGCACGGGCTCGGCATCAGCTCGGGCGACACCGCGTCGGTGGGCGTGGGCGGGCTGACCCTCGGCGGCGGCATCGGCTGGATGGTGCGCGCGTGGGGCCTGGCGGCCGACCAGCTCGTCGGCGCGCAGCTCGTCACGGCCTCCGGAGACGTGGTGGAGGTCTCGGACGAGACCGCGCCCGAGCTGATGTGGGCGCTGCGCGGCGGCGGCAACTTCGGCGTCGTCACCCGCTTCGACTTCGAGGCGCACCCGCTGCCGGGCGTCGTGTGGATCGAGCTCGCGCTCGCCGGCGACGCGCGGGAGACGCTGCGGGCCGTGCGCGACGTGATGCGCGGCGCGCCCCGCGAGCTCACCGTCACGTACATGGACGTCCCGGCGATGGATCCGAGCGCGCCTCCCGGTGCGTCGCTCACGGCGTGCTGGCTCGGCGACGAGAAGGCGGCGCGCGCGCTGCTCGCGCCGGTGCTCGCCTTGCCCGGCATCACGGAGGTCGCGTTCGGGCCGGTGTCGTACCCGGAGATCCTCGCCGACATGCCGCCCTTCGATCCCGAGCGCCCGGCGCCGGGCTTCGTCGGAGGCAACACGCTGCTCGCCGAGCTGGGCGACGACGCGATCGACCGGCTGGCGGCGTTCCGCGAGGCGCAGCCGGCATCGGTGCTGTTCCTCCGCTCGCTCGGCGGCGCCTACGGCGACGTCGCGCCGGAGGCCACGGCGTTCCCCGCCCGCGAGGCGGGGTGGTTCGCCATGGCGGGCGCCTTCGACGGGCCGCATCTCGACGACGCCGAGCGCGCCCGCGTCGAGGCGGACTGGGCCGCGATCGAGGCGCTCGGTCGTGGCGTCTACGGCAACTTCCTCAACGCGACGGAGCCGGAGCTCGTCGTCAAGGTCTACCCCGTCGAGACGATGTCGCGGCTGCGCCGCGTGAAGGCAGCGTGGGATCCGCAGAACGTCTCCCGCCGCAACCACAACGTCCGGCCCGCCTGAGCGGACCGGACGTCGGGGACGGGGTGGGGCCCGCGTCAGTGGGTGTCTTCCGCCTCGATCTCGGTGCGGTCGGCCGACCAGAGGGTGTGGAAGGTGCCGGGCTTGTCGATGCGCTTGTAGGTGTGCGCGCCGAAGAAGTCGCGCTGTCCCTGCACGAGCGCGGCCGGCAGGCGGTCGGCGCGGATGCCGTCGTAGTACGCCAGCGAGGACGAGAACGCGGGGGAGGGGATCCCTGCCTGCGCGGCGGAGACGACCACGCGCCGCCACGCGGCCTGCGCGCGGCCGAACACCTCGACGAAGTACGGCGCGGTCATGAGCACGGGCAGGTCAGGGGCCTCGGCGTAGGCGTCGCTGATGCGGTTGAGGAACTGGGCGCGGATGATGCAGCCGGCCCGCCAGATCTTCGCGATCGCGCCGAGGTCGATGTTCCACCCGTACTCGGCGGCTCCCGCGCGGATCTCGTCGAAGCCCTGCGAGTACGCGACGATCTTCGAGGCGAACAGCGCCAGGCGCACGTCCTCGATGAACGCGTCGACGTCGTCCACCCGGAAGCCTTCGTCGGGGCCGGGCAGGTCCGCGGCGGCTTCACGCTGCTCGGGGTGCGACGACAGGGACCGGGCGAACGTGGCCTCGGCGATGCCCGAGACCGGCACGCCCAGCGACAGCGCGGTCTGCACCGTCCACGCGCCCGTGCCCTTGGCGCCCGCCTGATCGAGGATCACGTCCACGAGCGGCTTGCCGGTTTCGGCGTCGACCTGGCGCAGCACCTCGGCGGTGATCTCGATGAGGTACGACTCCAGTTCGCCAGTGTTCCACTCGGCGAACACGTCCGCGATCTCGGCCGGGCTCTTGCCCGTGCCGCGGCGGATGAGGTCGTACGCCTCGGCGATCAGCTGCATGTCGGCGTACTCGATGCCGTTGTGCACCATCTTCACGAAGTGCCCGGCACCGTCGTGGCCCACGTGCGTCACGCACGGCTCGCCCTCCGCGACCGCGGCGATGGACTTCAGGATCGGGCCGAGCGTGACCCACGATTCGTCCGATCCGCCCGGCATGATCGAGGGGCCGTTCAGCGCGCCCTCCTCGCCGCCCGAGATGCCCGCGCCGACGAAGTTGATGCCCGTCTCGCGCACCGCCTTCTCGCGGCGGATCGTGTCGGTGAACAGCGCGTTGCCGCCGTCGACGATGATGTCGCCCGGCTCGAACACCTTCACGAGCTCCTCGATGACGGCGTCGGTCGGGCCGCCGGCCTTGACCATGATGATCGCCGTGCGCGGCTTCGACAGCGTCGCGGCGAACTCCTCGTAGCTGTACGCGGGCAGGAACCCGGCCTCGGGGTGCGCGGCGACGAGCTCGTCGGTCTTGGACCGGCTGCGGTTGTACACCGCCACCGTGTTGCCCTCGCGGCTGGCGAGGTTGCGCGCGAGGTTCGACCCCATCACGGCGAGTCCGACGACTCCGATGTTGGCTGCAGTGGTCATGGCGATCAGTCCTTGCGGTAGCCGGAGCGGCCGAGGGAGAAGAACGCGCCGACGATCGTGACGGCGGCGACGACGGACACGCCGCCGATGACCCAGGTGATGACGTGCGACCAAGCGGCAGCGTCGAGCATGCGGTGACTCCTTCGCGGAACGGACGCCCCGACCAGGGGCGCCCCCTCAGGCTATCGGCTCCGCGAGCGCGATTGCCGTTCCGGAGGCCGGTTCGGGTAGCATGGAGGCACCTCGGCGAGGGATCTTCGTGCGCGTGCGCTCCGGAGTCCGTGATCGACGCGGTGATGCGGGCCTCGTGGCTCTCCTCACGCGTCGCGTTCGAGTCGAGAAAGCAGACCACCACGGCCACCGCATCGCCGTGTGCATGAGGAGAACATCAATGTCCGAGAACGCCACCCTGACCGCCGAGACCCGCACCGAGTTCGGCAAGGGCTTCGCCCGCCGCCTGCGCGCCGCCGGCAAGATCCCCGCCGTCGTCTACGGCCACGGCGCCGAGCCGATCCACGTCGCGCTGCCGGGCCACGAGACGGCGCTGATCGTCCGCCAGGCCAACGCGCTCATCGACCTCACTGTCGACGGCACCCAGCACCTCGTCCTCGTGAAGGACGTGCAGCGCGACCCGGTGCGCCAGATCATCGAGCACGTCGACCTCATCGTCGTGCAGCAGGGCGAGAAGATCCAGGTCGACGTTCCGATCGTCATCACCGGCGAGACCTTCCCCGGCACGATCCACACGCTCGAGACGGCATCGCTGACCGTCGAGGTGGAGGCCACGCACATCCCGGAGCACATCGAGGTCTCGGTCGAGGGTCTCGAGGACGGTTCGCACATCACGGCCGCCGACGTCACGCTGCCGCAGGGCGCCAGCCTCGCGACCGACGGCGAGACGCTCGTCGTCGGCGTCTCGACGCCGCGCGGCGAGGTCGCCGACGAGGCCGAGGCGGCCGAGGGCGCTGAGGAGTCGGGCGAGTAATTCCGATCCTGCCGGAAGGGGGTGCGACGATTCTGTCGCACCCCCTTCCGCTGTCCACTGGAGGATGACGCATGGCCGAGACGTGGCTGGTCGTCGGGCTCGGCAACCCCGGCCCGCGCTATGAGCTGACCCGGCACAACGTCGGCCAGCTCGTCGTCGACGAGCTCGCCGACCGCATGAGCGCGTCGTTCACGCAGCAGAGGCAGGCGAACGCGCGCGTGGCGGAGGGGCGCCTGCGCATCGGCGGTCCCAAGCTCATCGCGGCCAAGCCGAACTCGTTCATGAACGTGTCGGGCGGGCCCGTCTCGTCGCTCGCGAAGTTCTTCAAGATCGATCCGGATCGGGTCATCGTCGTCCACGACGAGCTCGACATCCCCTTCGACACCATCCGCCTGAAGTCCGGCGGCGGGCACGGCGGCCACAACGGCGTGCGCGATGTGGCGAAGGCCCTGGGCACGCCGGACTTCGCCCGGGTGCGGGTGGGCATCGGTCGCCCGCCCGGCCGGCAGGATCCCGCGGACTGGGTGCTCGATCCCTTCGGCGTCGCCGAGCGCAAGACGCTGCCGATCCTCATCGCCGATGCCGCCGATGCCGTGGAGCTGATCGTGGAGCAGGGCCTCGTCGCGGCCCAGCAGAAGGTCCACGCCCCCAAGCCCTGATGCGACGGCGGGGGTGTTGCGGTGGTCGCTTCATCTCCGCGGCTTCGCCGCTGAAGTTCAGCAACCGTGGGGCGCGACCACGCAGCAGCCGCCGCGCAACCGGTCACTGTGCGAGCGAAGCGAGCGTGCGGCCGCCAATGCGGCCGCCCCCGCGGCGCG